>CAXMRT010000158.1:0-10435 GCA_964196025.1 uncultured Gemmatimonadales bacterium
GAAGCCGACCTTTGTCCGGTCCATTGAAATCGCTCTCGTTTTCATCGTCATAAATCCTTTAGGATGTTTGCGTTTATTCAACATTCATTAACCCATTCATCATTCGCCAGTGCCCCGGTAGTGTGCAGAGGTAGGGGTAGCCTCCGGTTTTGTTGGGCGCGACGAACGTTAATTCCACGTTGGAATGTTCAGAAATAACTTTTGTAGAGAACAGGATTTCCGGGGTATCGGGAAGGTAGTGTTTCTTGGCCGCGCCTACATCGACCAGCATTTTATCAGCGAGGCTTCCGATCTCCTTGAATGATCCTTGGTTTCCGATGACAAGGTTGTGCGGCATGTTGTCCCGGTTTTGGAAAATTACCTTAACGCGTTCACCTCGCTTGACGGAAAAAGTGCTTAGGCTATAACGCATCGCTTCAGGGACGGTGCTGAGGGTAATTACACGGTCAGGAATATCCGTCGGTGTTTGTTTGTCGGGTTTGGGTGCTGGTTTGGCTCGTGCGTCGATTGCGTTCAACATTGCGAGGAAGGGTTCTTTCTCTTTTGGGGAGATGTGCAAGTCGTCTAAAGCGTGGCGTATGCTAAGTCGAATTTGAGGATCGGTGTCTTTTTCGCAAACCGTCAGTAGGGCCGTCAACCCGACATTGGGAGCGAAGGCGGTGGCCGCCACGATGGCCTCATGGCGTACCATCGCATGCGGATCGTTGGCCGAAAGCTGAAGGAGAAGTGGCCCGTTGCTTATCTTTCTTCCCCAGTGTCCAAGAACGCGTGTGGCGGCGGCACGTGCCATTGGGTGGGGAGAGGCGATGGCGATGGCTAGGACGGCTTCATTGACCGACTCGTTTTGTTCATAAAGCCAGAGGGCTTCGGTGATCGCATGTGCATCTGTTTGCGACTCAGGATCTAGTGTGTTGATCCATTTGGGGAGTTCCGAGAGAATCTCTTCTCGGTCCCTGCCGCTCAACAGCAGGCGTGTCCGGTACCGCACGGCGTGTTCTTTTGAGGCGAGTTGTCTTAATAGCGCCGGTGTATTCAGGGCTGACAGTTTGATGTTTGTGAGGGGCTTGTTGGTTTTGGATGTGAAACGGTAAATGCGTCCGTGTGCATGATCGCGACTGGGATCGCGTAAGTTGTGTTGCATATGACCAATGATTACATTGGCCCAGTCAGAAACGTATATCGCTCCATCTCCACCGATCTCGACATCCGTGGGGTGGAAGTTGACGTCGCTGGACATAACCAGAGGCTCCGTCTCTTTGTAATAGATGTCTGCGCCAGTGGTTGAGCGTTCAAGCTGTAACACGCCGCGCCGGCCGATGGTGTTGCAGATGAGGAGATTGCCGCGTTGCTTTTTAGGGAAATGGGTGCCGCTGATGATTCCTAGACCTGCAACGGGTCGTGCGCGTTTGTGATAGAGCTTGTGGGGTGCCTTTTTTCCGGGATAGGCGACGTAGTAGCCATTGCCGGATGTGGCATCAGTGGTGAACATGTATCCCCATTCATCAATTGCATTCCCATGCGGGTTCGGAGAGATAGAGAAATTAACGTTAATGGCGTGAGTTCGAGGATTCCATCGGTACTGGACGCATCCGTTGCTTACGCGCAGAGGCTTTTGAGAGAGACGCTCAATGTTTGTGTAGTGGAAGATACCCTCAGAGAAGTAGAAGTGTCCGTCGGGGCCATAAATAAATGAGTTTGCGCCGCAGTGCGTATCAGCAGAATCAATTCCCTGAAGGATTCGGATTTTTGTGTCGGCCTTATTGTCGCCATCCAGATCCTGCATAAAAAAGATATCTGGCGGGCAGGCAACAAGCACGCCGTTGTTCCAGAACTCAAATCCTGTGGGGTTGTGAAGACCCTCGGCAAAAACGATGCATTGATCCGCTTTGCCGTCCTGATCCGTATCCGGCAGAATAATCAACTTGTCGTTGCGCTCTGCGGTGGGGGTTTTGTGGGGGTAGGAGGGCCAGACCGCCGCCCAGATGCGGCCATCGGGATCCACCGCCATCTGGACAGGGTTCACGAGTTGCGGGTAGGCTTCTTCTGAGGCAAAAAGGTTACAGTCGACGGTGGAGGCAATTTCCATTTTTGAAATCGCCTCATCCCCGCCTAGGTAAGGGTGAGTACCGTCCTTGCCTGATCCTGGTTTGTTCGTCCGGACTTTCAGAGGAGGGGGGAGATTATCATCGGGCACCTTCAACTCTCGGTTCTGTGCGACGGCCCAGATACGTTTGTCTCGATTAGCGGTCATGATATCCAGCATGTCGAACTCGCGGTCCATGACTTCTTTATTGGTCTGGCCACGAAAACTGAGGTATCCCCGCGTTCCGTAGCTGCTGAAGCCGTCGGTTGCGCGATAACGATCATGCCACACCTTGTTTTTTGTGAGTACGGCCTGTCGTAGACGGCTGAGCGTTGGGGGTAATGCGGATTGTTGAGTTCCGAAAAGGGCGTGATCGATTAAACCGGCAATGCGCCGATTACCTTCGGAGTTTAGGTGAATGCCGTTAATCGTCAGTGGAGAGTCTGTGGATTCGTATAGTGTTTGGCTCGAGTCAAACAGATCGACAAAGGTGACGCCGTGTTTCGCTGTGACATCGCGCATGGCGTCGCGAAAAAGCGCGAGTCGTGCGTTGTTTTTGGTTCCGTCCGGCAAATCGGGTTGATGAAGGTTTTCATGCGCGATGGGTGAAAACAGGACCAGGCGAGGGGGTGTCTGACCGTTGTATGTTTGATCACGTGTTTTCTTGATGAACGCGGTTAGATCAGCTTTGAATTTTGGGACACCGCCTTTGTCGAAGGATTCGTTGTAGCCGAAAAATGCGAACACAACGTCAGCCTTTGAGTGGGTGAGGTGTTTATCTGGATCACCGAAATTCATTTGTCGCGGACGTACCGTCAGTTCATCCGCCGGGAAGCACAGGTTGCGGAAGACCAGGTTTTTGGTTGGGAACCGATTCTGGATCAGCGTCTCGAGCCAGCCGTCGTGCTGCATGCGTTCGCCAAGCGAGTTTCCGATAACGCATAGTTTGCTTCCGTGTTTCAGTTTGAGGATGGGTGGTCGGCGGCCCTTGATGAATCCGTTAAAACCAAACGGGTGAGGGGTGTATGGACTCACGATGTCTACGTTGGTGTCTTTTGTGATCGCCGCTTCGTTTCCGACCGCCCATATGCAGGCATTGACGATCATCCGTCGAAAATTGGGATCTTCGAAATCCTGACCATCGCCCATGGTGGACATAAATACCCGCGCGTCGCCTTTCGGGGTGGGGAAGGTCTTGATCCATGCAAGCGGCATTTGTGCTTTGGGGGAATAGGCTGTTGCCTTCATGCCTTTCAAGACTTGTCCCATGACCAGCACTTGACCGTTGTGCGGTATGGGTGTCTTTACGGTGTAGACATCCGTGGGGCCCCACATCTTTCCGACCCCGCGTAGGATAGGGTGGGTCTTCATGGAGTCGACAGGGATTCCCAAGGTGCTTTCCACTTTGTGTCGCCCGTGATGGGAAATCCAGGTAGCGCCTAAGACCTGTCGCCCAAAACCACCAGAGAAATCAGCGGCTTGATAGTTGCTGCTATATTTCTCGTAGAGTGATCCCCGATCCGTGCGAAACGCAACCACCGATGGTCGTATCCCGATTATCGGTTTGCCGGTTTGGAGGTACGCATCGATGTGTTTCATTTGGCTATCCGGAATGTTTCGGAATCGTGTGAAAACGATCATTAGGTCGGCTGAGGCCAGGGCTTCGAGGCCGGGGATGTTGTCCGTGGTGTTTGGGTCGATGTCCCCTGTGGAGGTGTTGATGGGATAAAGGACGGTTGTCTTGAACGTGTGATGGGTTTTCAGAATCTCAGCCAACATCGGCATAGCTTCTTCAGAGCGATACTCTTCGTCGCCACTAATAAGAACGACGTGTTTGCCCGCCCCGGCATTACGCGACGCGTTGACCTGAATCGTGCCTAGCAGGCTGAGGCAGGTAAAGAGAACGAGTCGATGCATAGTTACGAATCCTTAGGCGTGAGCAGGACCCAAATACTTATCGATCATGCGTATCAGGTGAGGTTTCTGAGTCTTTCTAGGTGCTGGCTGTAGTAGTAGTGCGACCGTATAGACTGCGATATTGTTCATTGTGCGACCTCTACTGACTGCATGGTCTGACTCGGTGGGTGAAGCTTGAATGTAGAGGTCGAGTTAGACATAAAGCTGGGTACATACAGATGACCGGTGTCGCGATTGAGGCCGATGTCAGCCGGCGACTCGATGGTGGCTAGGGTGCTGACCTGTTTCCTGTCTGCCGTCACGCGGCAGACTTTATTGCCCATGAAGTCAGAGACAATGAAGCAGCCATCTTCAAGGACCTCAATGCCATCAAGGGCAGTGAAGTGTGATGCGAGATTAAATGCTTTTGGAGGCTTGTTGGCTGTTGATGAGAGTTCAAAAATCTCATGGAGACCCCAGCTGACGGCATACGTTTTACCTTTGTGACACGTGACGCCGTTAACAGAGTCGACCCGCGCCCAGAGTTGCGCTTTCCCTGCGTTGTTTACTTTGTGAATAGTTCCTGCACCGGTGTCGGAGACCCAGACGTGAGACCCATCAGTAGCGAGGTCGTTGAGCTTCTGCGCCCCTGCGATGGGGATCGTTTCCGGTCTAGCGGCACCTGACAGTGCAACTTTCATCAATCGCGTATTGTCCGTGTAATACAGGTTCTTTCCCATGATGCACATACCTTTGGGCGCGTGGACGGCGGATTTGTCCGCGCTCTTCAGCCACTTCAAGTCGATCAGGCTTCCATCCGGAGCGAGCTTTGAGATGAAACCGTTGCCAAGGTCGCTCCAGTAATGCTCTTTATCAGCGTTAATGTTTGAAACGTAGATGTGTCCGCTGGCCGGATCTACCACCATGCATTCAGGGACGGAGAATCCGGGCATGCTAGCTACTGAGGTCATGCTCCAGTGGGCGGCGGTCTGTGTGGTTTTGCAACTCGTCAACCCACACAGACTAAAGAGGAGGATGCTGAGGGCTTGGAGCGACCGACTCATGTAGTCAACGTCCTGACCGCATCGGCCTCTAGTTCAAAGAGGAGGTCGTCGCGGCACACATCATTCTGAACAATTCCGACGGGCATTGGCGGTAGATTGTTCCGGGTACAGTAATCGGTGAAGCGGTCAAAGTCTTTCCGGTGTTTCACGTAGGCAACTCCACGTGTGAGGTCGGACCAATCCATGTCGCGTGAGGTGAGGATGGCGTGTACAACATCCATGGTATAGGCGATTTGCGCGTCCACATCTCCCACGTGTAGGGTGGGACCATCCTGTTCGATGCTTGCCGTTCCGGAGATGTAGAGGCGTTGGACCTCTGGCGTACGGATCTCCACGGCTCTGCTGAACGAGCTGCCATAATCGAGTGCAGGGCACTGAAGGGGAGAGGGAACGGCTTCAATGGTGACGCCGTCTGCTAACGGAATTGCAGCGAGGACACTTGCTTGAATCGCGGTTCCGGAGCGATTGGAGCCACCGACACCAGTGCTGGCTGGCACGAGTTTTTCGAACACGCTCTGGGACTTGAAAAACGTGTCTCTTGCGTCATTGAATTCATCGTACCAGTCAAGGATCTTGTCGAGGTATAGCCATGTTCGTGCGACGTGTTCAAATGTCATTCCTTTTCGGGTCAGAATATCCTGCATGCGAGTGAAGAGCTGAATCGTCTGATCGCTACGACTGAGCGACGCTTCGGGTTGAAGTCCGTGAAGAAGAAGGTAGCGCAGATGAGGTGTGGTGAGCTCGTTTCCTACGATTTGACCACCCAGCCAGATAGGGCTGACTGAGGCGCCGCAGACAGCGTGTACATACATGCCGGCAACCGGGCATGAGCCTTTTGCTTCAGGCCGCGTCTGATTAAGGTCACAGCTAGAGCAATCATAGCAGTAGTGTTGTTGGTGCTTGTCGCAGGATTCTGTGTTGACCTCGCCCACGATATCCATGCGCAAGACCGCGGGGGAATCGAGGGTTGCCAGATAGGCATCGATTTGTGGAGCGGCATCAATCGGGGGATGTCCCGGTGGGGCTAGCACGGTCAGGAAATGTTCGGTCATTCCGCTATGGGTATGTCGGATGGTACGAGTGCTTACGTCCGGTGTGACTGCCAAGTGTTCGTTCATTGTGGGCCCTTTCTATAGAGAGAGTACGTAGTTGGTAAGGTCGTCGATTTCCTGGTCTGATAAATCTTCGGTGTAACCATGTTCATCGGAGGTGTTGAATGTGGTTATTACGTCTTTGATTGTGCGTGCGCGACCATCATGAAGGTAGGGTGCGGTGCGCCAAATTTCGATTAGGGTGGGCACGTCAAAGGCGGTGCCCTTTTCGCGTGCCGTTCCGGTCCCGACGCGATGGCGTTTCATGTCGGTATAGTAGGGGCCGGAGTGGCATTGTCCGCATTTTGCCTTTTTGAAGACAGCCCGGCCTCGCTTGGCTTGTGCGGAGAGGCGTCCATCTTGAAGATGAGGGCTGGGAACGGGTCGCATCGATTTCAGGAACGCATCGATTGCTAGAGCATCACTCTCCGGGAGAACAGCCATGAAAAATCGTATGCCAGCACGCACAGATGTTTCGGCGTTGGCGCGGCAACCTGTGACTGTAGTGGGAGGGGTCATGTGCGAGTACAGGAGGCTTTTAGTGTTCTTGGGGTTTCCGATGCCGTCATTGAGGATATCCCAGTTTAAGGCATCCACGCGTTCACTCGGGTGGCAACTTGTGCAGCTTTGCCATTGCTGAAAGCAGAACGAGCCATCGTTAAACAACATCCGTCCGCGACGGATCTCCGTCATGGCGATGGTGGGTCCCAACTCCAGGTTTTCCGATTGGGGCCGTTCGGAGCATGAGCGGATTCTGCCGATGTTATCCGTGAAATACTGAGCGGTATAGAAGTCGTCATCGACAAATACACCGGATCGGGGACCGAGGCCTTTCAGTTTTATGCGCTGCCGGATTCCCGCAAGAAAGCTGAGGTCGTTTGGGATTTGTTCGGGGTCGCTCTCCGCGATTTTTTTGTGCAGCGCCTCGTAGTCGATGAGGCTGACCTCATGACTGCCCGCGTGGGTTGCTGCAAGGATGCGTCCATTTCCAGAAAGCGCAATGCCCCACGGGTTGGCCGCACCCTGATCAATATCATCAAGGAGAAAGGATGTGAGGCGAGTCATCGTCTCAAGGTCAAGAATACTGATGGCATTGGTGTTGACCCATCCGCGTTCCAATTGAGTGGTCGGTAACTGATAGCGTGCCAGAACATGTGTGATGTAGGCATAGCGGCCGTCTTTCGAGAGCACAATATCGCGGAGTCCATTGCTGCCATTGGGTAGGTCGATTTCTTTGTGCACCCGAAAGGTCTTCAGAGAGATGACACTGATGCTGGCGGCGACGTAATTTGCGTTGGCCGCTCCAGCAGGTAGATGGTTGACGACCAGCAAGAAGTTTCCGTCAGGAGTGAGTATGGCCGATACAGGTTCCCGCTTTACCTGCACTGAGTTCAAGCGTTTCCCCGTAACGGTATCGATGGCTGTTACTGAGTTGTCGAACCGGTTGCAAAAATAGAGGGTTTTCTGATCTTTGCTCAACACAGGTGCGGTGGGGCTATGCCCGACCTTAAACCGACGTTGTTGTTTTCCTGAGAGCGCATCGAAAACCAGAATGTGGCCGGATGGGCCTCCGGCGGTTACATAGAGGGTCGTGTCATCCTTTGTAAGGGTGAGGCCGGTAGGTGTGGTTTTGCACGGATATCGGCGTTTGATTTTACCATCGGGGACCGTTACGCAAGCAATGGTGTTCGCTGTCGATTCTGCGACGTAGAGAACATCGCCGGCAGTAGACCGTATTAAGTGGGAGGGTGAACGATAGTCGGGCTCCGCAGCTATGAGTGAGCCCGAGAGGCTGACGGCTGCGACGAAAAGGGTCCGAGCGAAGGCTCGGCGTACCCATGTTTTTTTGTTTAAAGTAAGCGCGTTCATGACTGACTGCATAGTAGCAAGACGGATGGGTGGTTTCAACGGTATAATCGCATGTCGGTATGTGATTTGTGTGTCGGGTTTATCTGTCCGTCGTGTTCTGTGATTATTTTCTGTCTTGTTGATCGACCGGTAGCATGTCCATCCGCGGTCGTTTCTTCAGTGCATCTGCCAGAGGATCGAATAAGCGTAACAATTTCTGGTAGTCAGAATCAGCCGTGCTTTTGAACACAGCCGTTCCGCAGGCTTCCGTACCTCCCGAGCTTCTGGCCAAGGGTGCGCGTAAAAATGCGTTGAATCGTGGGTTGTCTAAGCGTACGGCAAAACTGTTGGGTAGTGACTGTGTTTCTGTCACATCTTTATGGCATTGCGCGCACCGGCGTTCGGAAATTTCCGCGAGCGTTTCATTAAGTTTCTCGGGAAGGATCTGACGGCAACCGCGATTTTCACGATAGTTGGAATCGCTCGATCCGTAATAGGGGCAGTTCAGATCAAGCCACGCGTAGACCCGTGCTTTTTCAGCATGGGAGAGTGTTGTGCGGGATTTGCCGTGTTTATCGGGGTGGCCGGTATCAATGAGCGTCGCTAGGCGTGATGCTTTGGCGCCCCAGCGTCCAGGTGCGACTTCCAAGATGTTTTCTTCCTGACCGTTGTAGGTCGGAATCCAGCTGGTGTACGCGCTCGTTTTAAACTGGCCCCCTTTACCGCTCATTGCGGAGTCTTCTGCGCTGGTTCCGCGACGTACGAGATTGTCATAGGACACATTAAAGAAGTCTGTCTTATCTCCAGTAAGGTCTAAGTCGCCTGCTGGGGTTTCTCGGCCATGACATGTTGAGCAGTGTTTGTCCCAGATTGGTTGCACCAGCTGTGCATAGCTGAACCCGTGAACGCCCCACGATGGTTGTGTGAGTTCTTCTGCCGAGCGTAGCATGGCGGTGGGTCGTTTCGCGCCAGGGCCTGCGGTTTTCGGTGTGAATGCATTGTGGTCTGTGTGGCATCCAATGCAGCCCTGGACTTCTCCCGGCATGACATGTGTGAACGTTCGCATGCGCTGTACCGCCCGGCCTTTTTTGTCGAGGGGTAAAAAATAGATCGGCTCTTGAGCGGGCACCTTGAAGTGAGCAGAGCCGTCTTTTTCCACGGTTGCATATCCCCAGATCTTTTTTGGTGCATAAGTCGCGCCGGAACTCACGACCGGGAACTGGAATCCGAACGCCCGTAGTGCTGGGTCAATGGCCAGTGGTTTCTCGACCTCTTGTACAATCGCGAGCTTCGTGATTTCACCGGGAGCAACGGCCCCTTCGAGGCCTTCATAAACGTTCTGCATGATCATGGTGCCCCAGGCCTGTTCGTTTGACGTTGATGGTGTGGGCAGGGCGGATGGAAGTTCTCGTTCAGTTTGGCGGGTTCGTATCGGTTGTGGGCAGTAAAATCCGAATTCCTGCTTCTCTATCAGTGGGAAAGCCAGCTTTCCCGCGTAGTCACGCAGTTCAATACGACCATCCTTGCTGACGAGATAATGCTGATCATCGAGTGGGAAGGGGTTGAGGTAGGGGCCGCGCACACGGTTGCCAGACCCTTTGTCCACGCGACCGATATCCACTTCCGGTGTCAGGTTTTTGATGCCTTCCTGTGCATTGGAGCCATGTGACGGATCAACGATTCCGATCGCTCCCCTACAGGGGCCATTGTGGGACGTGAGTACGGCGAGGATCTTACCGTTGGTGCCGGGTATCTCGCGACCATCCATGAAGGTCGCTGGGCTCAAACTTCGATTGCCATATAGTCCCATCAGTCCGGTTCCGTCGGGGTTAATGGTCCATAGGCTCTGAATGGGGATAGCTGGTCGATCCACGTATTCCCAACGACTGTATAGAATCCGTCCGTTCGAGAGGACAGAGGGGGTGAAATCATTTAGGTAATTTGCACTTAAACGGACGAGGTCAGAGCCGTCCGGCTTACTCCGGTAGAGAACCGGAGTGGAGGTCTTCCAGCAGTATGCATACGCCGGTTTACGGTCTGAAAGGTGAGCGATGTTGCCATCTGGAAGCCAGCAGGCATTAAAGTTGTTCGATTTGTGGTCCGTAATCTGAGTAAGGCCGCTACCGTCGATTTTTATTGTGAAAAGCTGGAAGGGATCCTTCATTGTTCGCTTCCAGCTGAAGAGAACGGTTTCGCCGTCATAATGAAGGTTCGCATCCAGAATCTGGCCCGAGGAGCTATCTAGTATTTTTGTTAGAGTGGGTTCGGCTCCGCTTAGATCACAGACCCATAAGCCACCGCCTGGGTTATTGCCTTCAACGTGATACGTGTATACATGCGAAGGGGTTAGGCGTGCCCTCTGGGTGACAAGCAGCTTTGTGAAGCCAAAGTCACCCGAACGCAGACGAGCAGACGTATCGCGTTCTGCCTTGGAGACTGCCTGGAACCCACCG
>CAXMRT010000159.1:0-5973 GCA_964196025.1 uncultured Gemmatimonadales bacterium
TGCTGCTGTTATTAAAGCTTATCGGGTCAGTATTCAGCGCCGTGTCCGACCCGACACCCACGGTTGAGTTGGATACGGTGAGTACTCCGTCCACATACACCTGCTTCGCCATGTTGGTGTTTGCTGCGGTGGGGTCATACACGGCCACGATATGGCTCCACGCCTGCGCATTGTGAATGATACCGAGAGACGTCTCCGTCCATGGCGTACCAAACTTGCGCCAAGCCATTCTCGAGACGCCGTTTATGTATCCAAGCGAAAAAGCGCCCTTACTGAATGGGTCCTTGCGATAGTTCGAAATCGGGTAAAACCAGAACGACATACTGTATGTGTTGCTCGCAATGTAAGACGCATGATGCGGAACCTCCGCACGGTCCAAGGTGGTCACGTAGACCTCCAGCGCGTTACCGAATTTTCCCGTCACCCAAGTGGGACTCCCCAGCACGAACGAGCCGTCGTTGAGAGTCGATGTATGGTCGGTAAGGTTCGTGCCCTGCGTGTTATCCATCGGCCAGTAGCCGACCAGCCCATTTGTGAGGGTCTGAGCCATAGCACCGCCGGCAATGGTCAGCATGAGCACCATCGCTACCGCTATCCGTTTCGCTAAAGCCTGCATACACACACCCGTATTTTGAGACACACCGCTCTTGGACGAACCCGTGCTCACTTAGGGATATGATCAACGCAACCCGCTATTTGCACGACACGCATTTTAAAACCGTAAAAGTCGCATATCGCAACAGGTGAATGTGGGGTATTTCTTAAGAAAACCAGCGTCACTGAGGCACAGACACTGTTATGTCCGTAATTTCAGAAGGATTAGGACCCTTCGCTCATCTTCTCGCGGTATCGCCTCGGGGTAAGCCCGTAAACCCGCTTGAACATCCGGAACAGGTGTGAAGGGGTAAAGAAACCAGTAAGGCAGCAGAGGTCGGTAACCGGCTTGTCGGTGGTCAGGAGCAAGTGGACGAAAACCTCCATTCGCTTGCGCCTGAGCTCTTCTCCTGCGCCTCGACCAAGCTCTCTCCTGAAGGCACGCTCTAGTTCGAAGCGTTTCAATTCCACCGCCTGCGCAATGTCATCAACCGAAATATTCTTGTAATAATTCGCCCAGATGAATCGCAAGGCATATGCCACATTGCGATCTACCGAAGCAAGCACATCGGTACTCTCTCGCAGCGTAATCCCGGTAGGCTTATACGTGACATGGCTCGGCTTATCCCCAGCCAAGCCCCGAGACAAAAGTTCAACAATTTGTTCAGCCATCTCTTCTTCATCCATCGAGATTGCAGAAATTCCTACAGGGCTGGTTTTGCACAAGCCCGGATGATTCCCAGACCCAAGAATGGCGACCTCTACCGGGATTTCAACTCCGAGATCCATGCAATACATGCACGTTACCGCGGCCAATCGATCATCTGCGGCGAAAATTCCGATCGGAGTACCCTGCTCCTCAAGCCAGGAGCCAAATTCATCGGCATGTCTCTTATACCGTTCCCACCATTTTCCGTCATTTTCGGTTTCCCATTCGTAGACCGAAACACGCATCCCTAGTTCCTCTGCCCGGTTTGTGAACGTGTCATACATCGAGGTCACTTCATCAAACGCCGCCCACCTCACGCAGGCCACACTGGTAAAGCCGCGCTCGGCAAAATGTTCTGCGGCAATCCGGCCCTTGGGATCATACTCCGGAATCACCGTTGAAAATTGCGAGTCTTCAGGCAGATTCAATTCGCACCATTTCACAATCTGACAGCCCTGCTGTAAAAGCTTCTTGGAAAATTTCGGGTCCGTCTCGCGATCGATCACGGCGATCGGAGGGCGCAGATTCAGCATCTGTTCTTCTCCGGTAATCGCTAGGGAAACAGGACGCCACCCCTGCTCAATCAACACATCGACTATCCGATCACGCTTCTCTAGAGGTAGAGACACACAAACCAGCGGCCGTTCATCGTCTCCTCCACCACCTCGAAGAAGTTGCTCAGTCAAGTGTTTCGTCTCAAACGGCATAACAGTGCACCACATATGGCGCCGGTTTTTTAACAGGCCAGATCATACACGAAGTTATCATATGACAGCGAATTAGCGAAATAAATGAGCAAGTTTAAAGGGCGTAGGTTTGCATACCACGTGCAATTCCAGTGAGATGGCAGGAAAAAGGAGTTTCAGGGGCGTAGACTTTTTCCGGCGTGAGCCCCTCTTCATTTCCACCCTCGCCAACCGGAGGTCGTTCCCCCAGCGCTCTGAGTCAACCTTGATCCAGCAAGGCCCACACACGCACAGGATCGCGGACATTCTTGAACGCCATTTCACCCATATCCTGAAAGTCGAATTGGGAGTCGGCTAATTGACGCAAGTGGTCGCTCACAAATATGTCACCCGACTCAGTTTTAGATTCGATGCGTGCAGCCAAATTTACAGTCGAGCCGATAACAGTATAGTCGGAAAATAGATCTGATCCTAAGTTTCCAACGGTGGCATATCCTGTATTGATCCCCATTCCAATTTTGATAGGAGGAAGATTTCTTTGTTTCAGCGTCTCATTAACGCCCACCATTGCCTCGCGCATTTCAAGAGACATGCGCAAGGCACGTTGAACGTGATCCGACTGGTCAATCGGGTCGTTAAAAAAGACCATGACGGCATCCCCGATAAATTTGTCAAGCGTGCCGTCGTGTCGATACACAATTTCGGTCATCTTTGACAAGTAGATCCCGAGTGCTTCCACGGACTGTTCCGGCTCAAGCTCTTCCGAGATACTCGTGAATCCCCGAATATCGGAAAAGAAAACCGTGATGTCTTTTCGACGGGCACCCGTATTGATCGAATGAGGGTCTTCCAGCAATCGGTCCAACACCTGCGGCGACAAATAACGCCCAAAGGCGGCACGAACAGTCTTCCGGTGACGGTCTACAGAAACGACATAGGATGATGACGCTGCCACCAAGGACAGAACAACACAGAATGCAGGCAGGACCGGTGACCACCAACTACCCCTTGCTAGGAAATAGGCTGAGGCTAACACGACAAGAATCGTCAATAACACACCAACGACTAAGCCAGGAACCGGCCCCACAATCCGGACCGTTTGATTAACCCCAAGCGATAACAGGAATGCGCCCAAGGCGGCAAAAAACCATGGCAGGGTTTGAATAAAGCTGCGGGTCAGTAGTCCGTTAACAATCGATGCATGCACGCCGAGCCCGGGATAGCTGGGCGCCACGGGCGAGGTGTAGCGGTCCAGATGACCGGAAGCCATCATACCTATAAGAACAACCTTGCCTTCCAGGCTGGGTCCCTGGCCGGCCGCTAATTGGCTGACGGAGATACCCTGAAACACACTTATGTCACCCGGATAAGGAATCAGCGTCCGGCCTCTGGCGTTGACAGGAATACTAAAAGAACCTTTCTCAACGCTTTCAAACTCTATCGAGGTTTCCGAAACTCGAACATCGCTCGGGTCGACATCGAGATACGCCAGTGCCCCTTGAAGTCCAAGGGAGGGATATAACAAGCGATCATCCTGAACCACCAGCAAGGCTTGCCGCATTGACCCATCATCGTCGGGAATGGCTTCGACGTGTCCGACACGTTCAATGGCTTCGGCAATGGATGGAATCGGGTATGCAATATTATATGGTAACCAGCGGCCAAGGGCAAAGTCCGCACTCATAGGCGCACTGCTGCGTCCCCTTAGCGCATCAGGTGTTTGTGTGTCGTTATCGGATACGCTACAGGCTCCGATTGCACGGGTCTTACTTAAGGCCGCAGCCAGAGCGGCATCTTCGGCTGGGTTCAAAGAGGCCTCTGTGTAGAGAACGTCGAAAACCACTGCCTTGGGATGTTTCTCGGCCAGCAGTTGAAAAATCTCGGCTTGCCCAGACCGCGGCCAAGGCCAGCGACCAAAGGCGTCAATGTCTTCGTCTGTGATACCAAGCAGAACGATTTCCTCGCTGATATCCGACTGTCGCCATGAAAAAAGCCGGTCATACGCGTGACCATCAAAGGCCTTAAGAAGCCCCAACAGCTGTAGCCCGCAGCCAACGGCCACTGCTATGATAGCAAAAATGAAGACGCCCCGTAGAGACAGGTGGCGCTCACTCTTTACAGCAACCCCACTCTTCTTATCGGCCATATTCAGCACACCCCAGTGTGTATACGGAATCGTTCATGATAAGCTATGCGTCAGAGCTAGCACAGGTCCGCATGAGCTGAACAATCATAAACGGCCCCACGAACAAAACATCGGAATGCATGTGATGAGCCATCATTCCCATCCTTTAAGCGTTGCGCTGTTGGGCTTGTCCCGCAAGAAACGTATCGAGCTCACATAGAGGCGTTCACCTTTCGCCAACTTCCCACTTAAGGCCACATTACTGAGGTGGGTCAAACGATCCGTTCTACCAAAGGCGTCCTTGATTGCTTTAGCCGATCCGCCATTGGCTTCCTGTTGCATCCAAAACAGGGGCCCTAGGTCGTCGATCTTGAAGACATGCCATTCGGGCTTCTTTTTGACTGAAAGCTTTTTTTCGGTGCTGACAACTTTGTTTGCTCGATTATCCAGCTCGCTCGGCCAAAGAAGGAGCGAGAGCGTTACCTCTAGAGGCTGATCGGCCTTTGCTCTAAAGGCTATATAGTCATAGCTCCGAATATCACTTATCCTCCGCGATTCATCCGCGGAGGTTCCAAATCGAATCCATCCTCCCCCGGCGCCTTTATACGAAACAGCCATCCACGAGCCCTCATCATCACGCACTCCTGCGCGTGTCACACTAGAGATCCTCGTGTTTTTCACCCCTTGCTTATCTCCATCGAAAAAAGAATCTCTGAGTAGCCACTCCGACGGTGTGGGGGCAAACTTCATGTCCAAATGATGGGCAGCCATCCAGTCAGGCACCTTTTTCGATACGGCCATCGAGGCAGGCGTTACGGCCGCAACACTACCCGCCTTAACAGCCTGTCCTTTGTCGCCCCCCTTGCCGACTGCTACCTGACCACTGATAACAGCCACGTGATTCGTCTCTGGATGGGTGGAATGCACCGACAGCTTTGTCCCCTTGACGGCGATTTTTGCGTGGGGTGTTTTCAGACTGAACGTCCCCCGACTCCGCGGCTCCTTTGTAATGGCTACTGAGCCCTTCTTGAGGTGCAAAAAAGATCCTTTTGCTCGAAGTCCTACCGCCGAGAGCTGAGTCGGATCGATTGTCGCGTGCGACCCGGGTTGAAGCTGGATCGATCCCACGGGCTCCCGTCCACGCTGATACGATTTACTGTAGACGAAAAAGCTTACGGGGGACTTGTCAGCAGAAACCTCCTGCCCCTGTACGATTGCCTGACTGGCCATCTGTTTAACAAACGACGTGTCGTCGACATCACCAGAGCCACTAACAACCCTCTTGTTTTGCGACGTGGACATCTGAACGACCTCCACCCTGTCGCCTGATGCTTTTTGAGCATCAAGCTCGCCAACCATCCCAATCGAAAGTATCGCTACTGCCGTGTGCACGAATGCTCGCCCCATAGTATCACTCCCTCCTACTGCATCCATTTCAGTGTTCCGAATGAGAATGGCTCAGATTCATAAAAAGTGCAAGAGAAGCCCAAGAATCTCCCGCGATCACAACGGGCCGCCACGGGTTACTGCAACTGAAAAACACTCCCCGAACGGGTCCAATCCTGAAAGGCTCTCTCTAAATTCGCGACGTCTGAAAACCAAGGCAACCGCCGCTGATAAGAAGAGTCCATTCATCCCAACTTCCCCTATTACACGAAGGGTTGACGCTTGTCTTAGCTTGAGCGCCCGGAGGCTCGATGCCCTGTCACCATCTACCGGCAATGCGCACTATCGAGCCGGGGGCAGCGCACGGTCGGCGAAGTCGAGATACTCGGTCCAATCGAAGGCGGTGACGTCATGCTTGCCAGTGCGCACGTGGTAATTGATTGGTCCGATCAAGGGAGTATTCACGGCAGGCC
>CAXMRT010000160.1:0-4479 GCA_964196025.1 uncultured Gemmatimonadales bacterium
TCCTCGTAGCGTGCTCTTTCAGCTTCGAAAAGAGTCTCTGCATTCTTGACGCGGCGCTCGAGGTCAATGAAGCGCAACGCTTCGCGGATTTTCGCTACGGTCTCCCGGGAATCGCCCTTGTCTGCAGGTGGTTCCAGGTAAGGCACTTCCCAGAACGCCCAGTCGTCGCTTCGTTGGGTGGCGAAGGAAATATCGCGCTGGGAGATGTCGGACACACGCAGGTTACCCATGGGGTTCCGGCCCCAGGCATAACGGAAATGAATGGGCTGTGCGACGTGAGGGCTGCTTAGAATCAGTACCTTCTGGTCGTGTTGATCGCGACCTTTCTTGTCCTTGCCAAGAATGAGATGCTCCGCCTTGGCGGGTTGATATTTCCTGTCCTTGCCCGAAATCGCAAAGCCGACGATCGCATCGCCACGTTCTTTGGCAGACACGGGCTTGTCAAAATGCAGCTGGATCGTGCCGTCTTTCAACTCCATCTTCGAGAGCATGGGAGGGAGCCAGTGGATTTTCTTTTCAAAGCCGTATTGAGTGGATAGCGCCCAACGCGCGATGCGTTCGCCAGCCGGGATCTTATTCTGGGGGTGATACCAGGCGTGCCTGAGGTTAAAGCTGCTGGCGAAGCCCACATTCTTATCCCCGGACCTATGGAAATCGAGAAAGGTCTTATACTGAGCCTCGCGCACGTAAATACCTGTATTCATCATGGACTCAGTGAAGGTGTCCAGCGTCTGCGGCATGCTGTCGGTGCAGAGCGAAATGATGCCGAAAGGCATGTCCGGATTCTGAAACGCAGTGCGCCAACTCCTGATCATCTCAGGAAACACGCTGTGGTAGAGCTCGGCCGCGTCGGGCCGTGAATTGTTGAAGCCCTGATGAAATATGGCACCCTTTATAGCGGAGCCGGCGATAGGGGCGATGAAGCTGTTATAGCCGTTCCCCGGATAGTTCTGGTTTGCCTGTGGACCGGGAGCATGCTCGGTGGGCGGATTTTTGCCGTCTATGTTGTGCTTTTTGTAACGCTGAATACGGGCCTGAAGGTCTTTCTGAGGATCAAACGTGGCGATCTTGCTTTCCCAATCCTCAAGCTGGGCCTTGACCGCGTCACTCTCAATAGCGTCAAGAACCGGGCGCGGTGTCCATGATTCGACAGTGGTGCCCCAGCGTGAAGCATCAATCAAGCCCATAGGCACTTGAGACGCCAGGTGCAGTCTGCGACCGAAGATATAGCCAATAGCGGAAAACTCCCGAACCGTTGAGGGTGAACAGATGTCCCAGTCGCCGTCCGCCTGCTTGTCCTTTTCGCGACGCGGGAAGTTGACCTTCACCTTATTGTCAATTACAGGCGGAATGGTCAACAGCCTGATCATCGGGAGGTTGGCCGAGGCGATTTCTACCGCGCCCCCCTCAACCCTGGAAAGAGGGTGCTGCATATTGCTCTGGCCCCCGATGACCCAGACGTCACCAACCAACACCCTGCCTATCGTCAGTTTACTGGCCCCGCTTTCAACGATCATGCTCCGCGGGTCTTGACTGGCCTCCATTGCCGGCAGCGTTACCTTCCATGATCGGTCCTGCTGCGCTTCGGCTTTTGCCGTGTTGCCCGCGAATGACACCCTCACTATTTCGCCTGGATTGTTCCATCCCCAGACCACAACAGGTCTATCGCGTTGCAGAACCATGTTGGATTGAAAGAGGCTGTGTATATGAAGGCCCACAGGGACACTGACGACATCCGTCTCACTCTTCTGCCCATAGCTTGCGAAGGGAATGGCAGTACATAGGATGATGAACAGCTTACATAGTCTCTTCATTCGGTTTATCTCACTCCTGAACGTTTGGTTCATGATTAATATCAGCAAGGCACTTCATTCCCGCAAATTAGCATATCGCCGTCCAAAACACGACGGGCTGTTTTTGCCGCTTTTTGTGGCTTGTGTCATAGCCGGTTTGTTACACGGAACGACTAAAGACTTAGGGCTTAGATGGGTTACTTTAGTCCTAGACCGTAGGCTGTGGACGCATTTCGCCAGAAGTAGTCTTCGCAGGCCTCAGGGCCTTTCTCGACGAAGTAGCTGTTGACGAGTTTGACGAAGCTGGAATAGTCATCTGTATTTTTTGTGCAGGGCCAATTGCTGCCGAAGATCACGCGTTTCTGGCCGAAGTTTTTGTAGAGCACATCGAGAAGACTACGATAGTGTTCCTTGTCCTGCGGGGCCGGTTGCTGAAGGCAGCGCTGATAGAGGCCGGATATCTTGCAGTAGACATTTTCGTTCTCAGCCAAACGTTCGACGGCCTTGACCCATTCGGCTTCTGGCATTTTGCCATCGATGTTGTAGCCCAGTACGTGATTTGCAACGATGGTCAAGTCGGGCACGGCGCGTGCAACAGCATCGATCTCCTTGACGCCGTTCATCCCTTTGCCGTTACAGAGAAAATCCAAGGACATGTTTTTCTTTGCCAAGTAGGTGAAGCTCTTGAGAACCGTGGTGTCCGTATAGTCGATGGGTTTCGTGTTGCGGGCGCGGATTCCCACAAAGCGTTTGTCTTTGCGAAGTCGCCTGATTTCTTTTTTGAAGTTTTTGCTGTAGGGGTCGACGTTGCCGACCAAGCCGACGAAATAGTCGTCATCCGCAACTAGGTCAAGAATCCACTTGTTATCCTCTAGGCGCTTACTGGCTTCAACAATAACCACTCCAGTCAAACCAGAGGCCGATGAGACCTTCTTGAATTCAGCAGGCAGGTGCGGCTTGTACAAAACCTTATCGTTTTTCTTCGGCCACGTGATGCCGTTGGGTCGACCCGGGTCGTAGAGGTGAATGTGAGTGTCAATCATGTGTTTGACCTTCGGGAAGTCGCTTTCGGCCGGTTTCTCAGCAGCAAAGCAGACAGATGTCAGGACCAGTGAGGTGAGTAGAGCTAGTTGCAGTGTCTTCATTCAGATTCCTTCGGTGTATGTTATGCGGCACGCCACGTCGCCCAATCAGGCTCGTGGCTTAGCCTGTGACGATGCCCATAAGTTTGTAGGCGCCGACGGTGACGAAGCCTAGTACGGATAGAATGAGTAAGAGGTCGAACGCGAGTGTAGGTTTGAGCGCTTCATGGCATTTCTTGTATCGGAAATACACCGCGGCGAAGCCTAGGATCGGCAGCATCAGGGCTTGAGCGCTACCGGCGGCGAGGACCAGGGTCACCGGGTTATTGGAGACGAGCAGGAACACCGCCATACAGGCCAGTGGCCAGAGGAGCGAAATCTTGCGCGTCCACTTCGCGTGTGTCTCCTCATCATTTTTGTGGCACCCCAACAGCCCTAGACAGTCGGCGGTGAGCCGTGAGTTTCCGTCGCTAGCGATCATGAAGGTGGAGTAGAGAACGGCAATTGCGCCGACCAGGAACATGGGCCGTGCCCAGTCTCCGAAGACGGGTACGTACATTTCTGACAAGACTCGAATGAGATCAGCCCCATCTGGGTTTAGACCAATGCGATGAAGCACCGCTGCGCCTAGGAGTAAGAAGGCGATGGTGGATGCGGTGTAGATGATCATCGACAACCATGCGTCGGTATACAGCACGCTCATCCAGCCCTTTGCGCGCTTCAACCAGGCCGCGCTACCATCATTTTTCCCTGTGGCCTTTGCGTAGCCCTGTTCGAGGCACCAGTAGGGGTACATGATCAGTTCGGCTGCTCCTACGCCGATGATGCCAAAGGCCGCGAGGGCCGGGCCAAATCGTTGAACCAGCGTTTTGAGGCCTGTCGGGTCAGGCGGAAGACTGAAACTGAGTCCGCTCATCAGTTCACTGGCAGAGATAGCCACACTGGGCTGTCCCTGAAGCAGGGCCAGCGTGACCATCGTTACGATAGTAAAGCCGACGACGAGTATGGTTGAAAATATCTTAATGAATCGGTAGCGACCCGCGTAGAGGATCAGTGCCGTCAGGATCGCGACCAGACTTCCCCACAGTGGCGCGTCTATGGGAAGTTTTGGTTTCGCGAGCCGATACTGTCCGAGGTCGTTCTTTAGGTAGGTCCCATTCGCGTCCGTCTCGATATTCATGAAACCCAGAACAGTGGCCTGCTGTGCGGCGATGTCCGTGTCCGAGGGCCCGTCTTCAGCCCCCTTTTTTGATATCAGTTCGGCCAGCGTGATTTTGGAGTTAATCAGCTGATTCTGAGTGTCGTTGTATTGCTCACCTTCAGCCGTGATGGGAACCGTCATCGCTAATGATTGGCCGATAGCGCCCACGATCCCGCCCAGTTGGCCCACGCTGAAAACCGTCATGGCTACCCATAACCAGACGATCCAATTTACTTTTAGTCGCGGGCCCGGAATGGAGTTGAGCGCTTTTAACGTCGTTTCGCTGTGTGTCACGGCATAACGTCCGAATTCGATTTGGGTGAAGACCTTGATCACGCAGCCGACGATAATGATCCACAGCAGCCAGAAGCCCGTTTCGGCGCCGACCTTTGTCGTGGCAATC
>CAXMRT010000161.1:0-5876 GCA_964196025.1 uncultured Gemmatimonadales bacterium
ATCAGTATGCGCAAACCGATATTCGACATCACCGTCGTAACCACGGCATTGTTACTCAGCCGACCCTCTCGCTTCATGCGAAGTGCGGCCAGACATAAAATCTGGTCGCCATCAACAACGCTCCCATTTTCATCCACGATAATGATTCGATCCGCATCTCCGTCTAAATCGATTCCAATATCAGCACCCTGAGCCAACACGCGCTTGCTCAAGTCATCTACATAGAGCGCGCCACAATCCTGATTGATATTCATCCCGTCCGGCTCGTCAAAGATGACCGTCAGGTCCACACCCAATTCACCAAATATTTTCGGCGCAACCGAATAGGCCGCACCATTCGCGCAATCTAAGATCACCTTCACCCCACTGAGGTCTTGGTAACCAATTGTCGACTTTGCAAACTCGACGTAGCGTCCTTGAGCCTCATCCATGCGCGTGGCTTTACCAATCTTGTCAGGAGCAACGCAGTCATCTTCCAACGAGTCCGAGAAAAATTCCCGCTCGATCTCAGCCTCCTTCTCATCAGAGAGCTTCATCCCTTTTTCGCTAAATATTTTGATTCCGTTATCGCCAGACGGATTATGAGACGCAGAAATCATGATCCCAGCGTTGGCGTTGAGCGACTTGGTTAGATGGGCCACGGCAGGCGTCGGCAGCGGCCCAACCAGATGGACATCCAAACCCATGGAGGTGATTCCTGCAGTCAGTGCGGTTTCAAACATATAACCGGACAGACGCGTGTCTTTCCCAATCAAGACGGTTTTGACAATCTGTGCATCACGAAACACCTTCGCTAATGCTTTCCCAAGACGAAGGGCAACCTCCGGCGTCATGGGATATTCGTTTGCCACTCCCCGAACACCGTCTGTACCAAATAATTTCTGTTGAGCCATACCAACCTGTGTGATCTAAACCCGGGTGTCTCTACCAACCCAGATACCGCCAGCCCAGCCCAGCGACACCCATCAGAATCGCCGCGAAATGGCTCATTCCTAATCGGACTCAACTATATCCGGCCCGTGATTGGACAGTCAAGCGGTCAATACGCACAGAACAGTTTTTCAAGGCTCCCTAGGTGTTCCCTGTCAGGTGTATTGACATATACGCACCTTACGTTACAGTCGGACCCTATCTAACAAACAAGCCCGCACCATCGCCAAACGGAAAATCGCCAAGATGATCAAACAGTTCTGGAAACGGTTCAAAAAACGCGAGGATTACAGTGCGTGGCGGCTACTCCTTTTGTCAGCGATAATCGGAGTCATCGCCGGTCTAGCATCCGTCCTATTCTACATTCTACTCGATGCATCGCACTTCCTATTCATGGAATGGGCCGCGGGCTACTCCTCTACCCGGCCTGCAGGAGAACCATCACTCTTCCACCTCAGCCACCAGCGAGACACTCTAAAATGGCTCTTGGTCATCTTACCCGCTCTGGGAGGCTTGCTGAGCGGATACATCGTATTCCGCTTTGCACCCGAAGCAAAGGGCCACGGGACAGATTCAGCTATCGACGCCTACCACCACCATTCGGGACGCATAAACAGACGAATCCCGCTCATCAAAACAATTAGCTCAGCACTCACAATAGGCACCGGCGGTAGCGCTGGACGAGAAGGACCCGTCGCCCATGCGAGTGCCGGGCTCGCATCCATTCTCGCGGACTACCTAAAACTCGACAGACAACACCGCCGAATCCTCACCGCCGCAGGAATGGCTGCCGGGGTTGGCGCTATCTTTCATGCCCCCATGGCTGGGGCCCTGTTCGCCGCAGAGGTTCTCTACTCAGACATGGATTTGGAATATGAAGTGATCATCCCGTCTGTCATCAGCTCGATCATCGCCTACTCAGTCTTTACCCTGCATTTTGGGTCGGCCCCTCTATTTGCAACACCTGACTTCGTCTTCGACCACCCTGCCCAACTGGTTCCCTACCTATTTCTTGCTATCGTCGTGGCATTGGGAGCGTTCCTCTTCATCCGAATGTTTGAAAGCGTTCAGACGCTATTTGAAAAGATCAAAATCAAGCGACTGTGGATTCTCCCAGGCATTGGAGGGCTCATAGTCGGCATCATTGGATACTTTTGTCCTGAAGCTCTAGGCGCTGGCTACGGCATTGTTCAGGACGCACTCAATATGAATAGCGACGGCGTCCTCTCAAACGAAAACTCGCTTGCGGCCAATGCCATACCCCTCACTATCAAGGGACTACTTTTCATCGGTGTCGCAAAAATGGCCACCACCTCCTTTTCTATTGGCTCGGGCGGAAGTGGTGGAGTTTTTGGACCCGCAATCGTCATTGGCGGCGCGCTCGGCGGCGCGGTAGGCCTCCTATCTGCGAAAGTCTGCTTCGCGCTTGGACTCGATCTAAATATCCAGCCCGGCGCCTTCGCCATCGTAGGGATGGCTGGCTTCTTCGCGGCTTCCGCGAACACCCCTATCTCAACCATCATCATGGTCAGCGAACTCACTGGAAACTACCACCTTTTGGTTCCATCAATGTGGGTCTGCATCCTTGCCTACATCCTTTTGCGCCACAATGGATTATACACTAGTCAGCTCAAAAATCGCTTCAACGCTCCACTCCATCGCGGTGAAATGCTGGATGCCGTGCTACGAAACTTACGTATCGCAGACCTTCTACAGGAGCGCGCGTCCAAGCCCCCCGTCTGCGTCCCCGCAAATGCACGTCTACACGATCTACTCATGCAGTTTGCCTGCTCTCAACAGTCGTGCTTTCCTGTTGTCGACGAGAACAAAAGCCTGCTAGGCATCATCCGCGGACGAGACTTGCGAACCCTTATCACCCAACAAGAATCCATGGATATGCTCATAATCGCCGCAGATTTAGCAGAACCAGTCGCCACCGCACACCGACATCAGTCCCTTTTGACAGCCGTAAAGCTCATGCACAACCAACATCTTGACGAGATCGTCATCGTCGACAGCCCAAAATCCAACGTCGTGATCGCCGCACTCGGCCACCAGGACATTGTCTGGGCCTACGACAAAGAGTTGGTGGAGCGGCTTGAGAACCCCATCTAGTATGCTATACTAATCGCCATGTTCTGGACCACCAAACCACTCGTCGCCCTCGCAGTCATAACCACGCTAAACTCGGCCGTACTAGCCGGCTTTACAGTGGATACGAAAACAACACACCTCACCGATGGCGAAAGCACGGATACTGCCAAACTCAGCTTTGAGCCCGACCGGCTAAGGATTGAAGGAGGCGCAAGCGCGACCATTATTATTTATCGCTCCGACAAACAAACCCTATGGAATATCCACCCCGATACCAAAACCTATGTTGAGATGAACGCCAGCACCGTCGCCGAAACGACCACACGAATGAAAGAGGCGATGGCTCGGATGGACGCGCAACTGAGTCAATTGCCCCCAGAGCGCCGAAAAAATGCCGAAAAACTCATGGCTGCCATGTTTGCAAGTCAGGTACAACCCTCCATGCCAAACGTCACCATCAAAACGTCTAACACAACTCGAACGATCCAATCCCTCAACTGCCGACTCCTCGAGGTCTTTCAAGGTAAGACCAAAACAGGCGAGTACTGGGTAACCGATTGGAAGAACATCCCCATCTCAGCGTCCGACTTTACTATTTTCAGCGAGATGGGAACGTTCTTTTCAAAAATACTAGCACCCCTTCAAAATAACCCAGTCCTCAAAGGTATCGTTAAAAACCCGTATCAAGCCTTCGACAAGATCGACGGTTTCCCCATCCTCATCCGTCGACTCGAAGACGGCAAGGCTGTCAGCGAAACACACTTTCAGAATATCCAGAAAACGGCCCACCCAAACACCCATTTTGACGTACCTAAGGGGTACAAAAAGAAGACTCAGAAGGCCGCGCCAAAACCGCATCAAAAGACACCCTAAGCCGGCTTCAGCACCAAGGCCGGCAGCATCCTTACCGATTGCAGGGCAAGTGGACCCACTTTGTGTTGACATCTACACCAGATAAAGTAATTACGTAAGAGGTAATTATGACGGTGCGAAGGATACTGCTCACTAGCCACTGAATATGGCACGTCATTAGAGTGACTAGACTGAGAATACACTGGAGATTAAATGCATCCCGTCGTGAACCACATGATTCAGCTCCAAGAGATGAATCTGATCCGTACTGAAAAGAAAGCTGCTAAGAAGAAAATCGACCTCAGCTCGCTCGAGGCCTCCATTTCCAAGATGACGTCTGAGCTACAGCCCGACACCCAAGCCCTCTTTACTCGACTCAAGAAAAAAGATCCGATCGTCATCGTCCCCATCTCAAACGCAACCTGCGCCAGCTGCGGAATGTCTCTCCCCATCAGCTTAGTTCAAAGTGTTAAACGCGCTGAAGAAATCCTCCAGTGTCCTGCCTGCGCACGCATCCTCTACTTTCCAGAAACCGCCGCTCGCCGCGTAGGCAAGCCGCAGAGACGCAGCGAGCCTCGCAAGGTCGGGTTCTCTCGCTTTTCGTCACACACACTAATGATCCCAAAGCTTGAAGCGACCGATCGCGATGGAGCCATTGCTGAACTCACCAACCTGATGACCGAAGAAGGGTTCATTGATGATGGCGAGAAGATGGCTAACGGCGTGATTGCACGCGAAAACATCATGAGCACCGCAGTGGAACATGGGATCGCCTTTCCGCATTCCCGCGGAATCGAAGGCGGCGGAATTGCCGTCGCTGTCGGACTCAGTAAAAAAGGTATCAAGTTCGATAGTGGCTCTCGGAACCTCACCAAGATCATCTTCTTGATCAGCATCCCCACAGCTGCCAGCGCATTCTATCTGAAATTGTTGGCCGGCATGACCGAATCCTTACGCAATAAAGAAGCTCGCGAATTACTACTCACAGCGAAGGATCCAGACGCCCTCTGGAAATCACTGACCAAAATCACGCGCAGCCACATCAAATAGACCCTAAGGACTCTCATAGGGCAAATACACGATCCGAACGATATGCCCTAAGAGGCGCTTAACTCTTCACATCAATGAAGAGGTCGACTCATTTATCGAGGATTACAGTCGAAATGGTGAAACCGGCCAAAAGCACGGCTGGTCTTCTACCCCACACACGGGGCAATGACCAAGCCGGTAGATAAGTCCCTTGCTAACCGCGGGCCCACATAACCCGCGCGTCTCTCCGGACTACTCTACGGACTGAAGCGGTACACAAGTCACCGACATTCGAGCACGGAAAGCGCTCCAGAAGTAGCTTACCCCGAGCGAGGAGTGTCGATTCACCACGGCATGGCTCTGGGCGCCTCAGACCCCGGTGCCCCCACCTCATTCATCAACCCTAATTGGCCCGAATGTAAATGGTGTATTTCTTACCCCAGTCAGTCGGAATGCTGCCAGGCTCGAATCCGGCGCTCTCTATGACAAGAAAGTCCTTACCTGCAAATTTTCGAAGTGTCATTTTTCGAGCAATGCCGTCGTTCACGCCCACAATCATATCGCCGCTCCAGAAGCTTCCACCAAAAGCCTTACTCTTCAACTTCCCTTGATCCATGATTTGTAGGACATCCTTGGGCTTCTGTTTCTTCTTGGCCTTCTTTCGACCCTCTACCCACTTGGTCGCGGAGGCTTCCAGATCCGCCTCACTCTTCGGCCTCGGCCAGACAGCCCAATGCCAGGTACCGACGAGCCCTTTATTTGGCGTAAAGGTACCACTATAACGATAGAGGTCCTGATCCTTACCGCTTAAGGCATAGGCCGTTGTCTTTCGGGGTAGCTTGTTAATAAAATCGACTCCTCCCGGAAGATTCTTCATCAACCCACCGATCCGCACACGAACAACACTATCCCCACCTCCAAGTACCGCTCCACCAGGCGCAGTCAGTGGACTCGGGATGGCGTCATAAGAC
>CAXMRT010000162.1:0-5221 GCA_964196025.1 uncultured Gemmatimonadales bacterium
GGTAATACTGATAACCCGCAGCTCACGATTATCTGGATGCATGGCTTGGGTGCCGACGGGCATGATTTTGCACCGATTGTTCCCCAGCTGGAAAGTGGGCTAACCGCGCCTGTGAAGTTTATTTTTCCGCACGCCCCCATACGTCCCGTTACTCTGAACAACGGCATGTCGATGCCGGCATGGTATGACATCAAGAGTATCGGAACGACGCGCGATGTCTCAATGGACGATATGGAGGAAAGTCGGAAGCAAATCGAAGCCTTTATCGATGCAGAGCGGGAAGCGGGCATGCGGGCGGATCAAGTGCTGCTGGTGGGATTCTCTCAAGGGGGAGCCGTTGCCTATCATACCGGCCTGCGCCATGCCACGCCGCTTGCTGGAATCATCGCCCTTTCTGGATACATCCCCGTCCCCTCCGATGACGGGAGCGACTACCCAGAAGCGAACAAAGCGATGCCCATTCTGGTGGGGCATGGCACACACGATCAAGTGGTGCCGCCCGTTCTTGCCGATCAGGCTACGGAGCATCTCAAGAAACAGGGTTTTTCCTGTACGTATAAAAAATATGAAATGGAGCATTCCGTTTGTCCGGAAGAACTGGATGACGTCGCGACCTTTATCAATCAGCTCCTATAAAAAATATTGCCAAGGAACACACGGTGAATACTCCCATCCCTTTCGATAACACCTACGCTCGTTTATCTGACAAGTTTTACTCCAAACAAGGTGCTGCATCCGTTCCGGCGCCTAAACTGCTGCGTGCAAATACGGAGCTGGCGCAGGAGCTCGGAATTGATCCGGCTTGGCTAGAAGGATCAGAGGCGCTCAGTGTATTTTCTGGAAACAGTACCGCGCAGGGTTCCGAGCCACTGGCACAGGCCTATGCAGGGCATCAGTTTGGGGGTTTTTCCCCGCAGCTGGGTGATGGTCGTGCGCTCTTGCTTGGCGAGGTTGTTGATCAACACGGGACGAGGCGTGACATTCAACTTAAAGGTTCTGGGCCCACGCCGTTCTCTCGGGGGGGAGATGGGAAGTCGGCCTTGGGGCCTGTGCTGCGTGAATACATCGTTAGTGAGGCGATGCATGCGCTCGGCGTGCCCACCACCCGGGCTCTGGCGGCGGTGACGACAGGAGAGCAGGTGCCGCGGCAGGAGGGGTCTATGGCCGGTGGCGTGTTTACACGCGTGGCAGCCAGCCATATCCGAGTAGGCACGTTCCAATACTTCGCGGCGCGTAACGATATTGATGCGCTGCGCGAGTTGGCGGACTACACCCTTGCGCGTCACTACCCGGATGCGGTCGAATCCGAGGAGCCTATTATTACCTTCTTGGAGCGGGTGATCGCCGCACAGGCAGCACTCATTCCGCAGTGGATGTCGCTCGGGTTTATTCATGGCGTGATGAACACAGACAATAGCGCCATCTCGGGTGAAACTATCGACTACGGTCCCTGCGCCTTCATGGACGACTTTCATCCCGACTGTGTATTCAGCTCGATTGATCGCGATGGACGTTATGCTTGGGGGAACCAAGCAAGTATTGCGCATTGGAACCTAACCCGATTTGCGGAGACGGTGCTCCCATTGATTTCCGAGGATGGCGATGTGGCGGTTGAAAGAGCAAAAAAATCACTCGATACCTACCCGGAGTTATTTCGTGCCGAATATGACAAACGGTTCCGAGCAAAATTTGGACTGGCCGATGATGCCTCCTTGGACATCGTCGAGAGTGGACTTACGCTTCTCTCCGAGCAGACCGTCGATTACACCTTGTTTTTCCGTCATCTAAGCCATGGAAACCGGGATGAACTCCGCGCGCTATTCAAAGATCCCGCCCTGTTGGACGCCTGGTATGCCGAATGGGAAACTGCCACCCAATCCGCGCCGGACACCGCGGCGATGCACAAATCAAACCCCATTCTCATCCCGCGCAATCACCGTGTTGAGCAAGCCATTCAATCCGCATATGAGAATGACTATGAGCCCTTCAATCAACTCGTGGATGCGCTAGCGAAGCCTTATGAGGATCGGAGTGAATTCTCCGCTTACGAGCAGGCGCCGAAGCCAAGCGAGATCGTTCATCAGACATTCTGTGGGACGTAGTAAGCTGCGTCGAGCGATGAGGTCTTGTTTTAGCTCGTGTGTTTCAGGCTAACAGTCCTATCCGCGGACGGCTTTACGAAGGGGAGTTGTTGTGAGAATACGGGGTGCTGTTATGGTGATGCTTTGGGGGGTTATTCGAGGATGAAGAAGCAGCAGATACTAATTAGGTCCATCGCGTTTAGCGGATTGTTGGCGATACTCATTGGATGTGTCCACCCAAATGGGCGGGTCGCGCAGGAGAATCATCGGGCGGATTCTTCCCAAGCGGCTGCGAAAAAAATCAGGATCATAGATACGCATCTACATGCATACGACTGTCGGGATGAGGGCTTGGATGATCTTGTTAAGTGGATGGATAAGAATGGTGTCGCCCACGGGATTGTCCATCCTCTAAAGGCGTCGCGAGCCACCAATGCGCTTGAGCGCACTCAGAGGGTGGCTGGATATAGGAAGCACAATGGCCGCGTCTCGCATTTTTGTATACTCACCCACGAAGAGGTTCACACGGTCGAAGAGGCGGTGAGCCGTTTGAAGAAGGAGAAGAAGGACGGAGCGATCGGGTTCGGAGAACACTATGGTGCCGGCCTATTTTTTGATGACCCTGCCAATATGCGACTGTACGAGGCCTGCGCGTTTGTAGGCTTGCCTGTCATGTTTCATATGGACGGAGGCCGAAATAAGGATGAAGCTGGTCTGCCTCACTTAGAGTCAGCATTAAGCGCCTACCCCAACTGTGTTTTCATTGCTCACGGACCCTTGTGGTGGAAGCGCTTTAGCAGTGGAGATTGTGAGCGATTGCTCGAAAAATACCCCAATCTATACGCCGACATTTCTGCGGGAAGTGGTGCAAGGGCTTTGGGCAGAGATCTTCAAGTGACGCGTGCGTTTATGACCCGTTTCAAAAAAAGGATTCTATTTGGTACCGACTGTGGATGGTGGACTTTTGGTAAGGAAAAGGGAGCGGCTCCACAATTTGGCCTGATGGAAAGCCTGAGTCTACCCGAGTCGGTCAAGCATGACATCTTTCATGGGAATGCAGAGGCGCTTTTTGGCGGGCCCGTTCAGGACGCGGCTCAACGTTGATGAGGCGCGAATAGCCCTGTGGATGTTTGGATGGAGGTATTGCACGTGGAGTGTGAACCTGCATAATAGTTGAAATTAGGGGTTACATCATTAACGACCATTTTAAAAACATCATACTTTCTTCAACCGGTGCAGAAGAGATGTTTGAAATTGAAAAGATTCAAGACCTATGGAGTGGCTACGGACGTATTGTTCGGTATGGCCTAAAAGGGTCTTCGATGAAGTCAGTTGTGGTGAAGCATGTTTGTTTGCCCGAGAAAGACAAGCACCCTCGTGGGTGGAACACGGATATTTCACATCAACGAAAAATCAGGTCGTATCAGGTTGAAAGCGTTTGGTACAAAGAGTTTAGTTCTCAGTGTGACAAACATTCAGCTGTTCCCCGTTGTTTCGCTTCAGACAGTCGAGGCAGCGAAACATTGATTGTATTGGAAGATCTTTGTGCGTCGGGTTACCCCGGCTTGAAAACGCATCTTTCACTGAGTGGAATAAAGGTGTGTGTCGGTTGGCTGGCCAATTTTCATGCGACCTATATGGGTCAGAAGGCAAAGGGTCTTTGGAAGACGGGTTGCTATTGGCATTTAGGCACGCGCCCCGACGAGTTAGAGGCCTTGACCGACACGCCTTTGAAAAAGGCTGCCAAGAAGATTGATGCCAAATTAAATAGCGCCGCTTTTCAAAGCATCGTTCATGGTGATGCGAAGCTTGCTAATTTTTGCTTTTCAAGAGATGGGCAAAAGGTGGCTGCTGTCGACTTTCAATATGTGGGCCAAGGGTGTGGTATGAAGGATTTGGCTTATTTTATGGGGAGCTGTTTGGACGAAGCGGAATGCGAACGTTTAGAAAGTGGATTATTGGATTTCTATTTTTCCGAACTAAAAAAAGCGTTAGAACTAAAAAACAGCGCTGTTGATTTTGTGGCGTTAGAAAAAGAGTGGCGCGCGCTCTTTCCTGTCGCCTGGACAGACTTCCATCGCTTTATAAAAGGCTGGAGCCCTGGCCACTGGAAGATCAACAGCTACAGCGAAAAACTAGCACGACAAGTCATGGAGACCTTGTGAAGCTCAGCAATCATGATTTAGCCGCCATCTGTAAAGTCGCGATCAAGGCGGCGAAGCAGGCGGGTCAGATGATACAAGAGCGTGCGGGTACGGACATTACTGTTCTAGACAAAGAGTCAGGCTCAAGCCCTGCTTCTCAAATAGTGACAGAGGCCGACTTTAAGAGCCAAGAAATCATCCTTGCGGTCATACAACCCACTCTTGCACGCTATGAGTTGGGTCTTTTGATTGAAGAAAGTGACGACGATTGTAGCCGATTCGAAAAAGACTACTTTTGGTGTATTGATCCGCTAGACGGTACCCTGCCGTTCGTTCAGCGACGCCCGGGTTACTCGGTTTCACTTGCACTGGTGTCTCGCGAGGGCAAACCGTGTATCGGAGTGATTTATGATCCACTGGCTGATAATTTATATCATGCCGTATCAGGATCAGGCGCGTTCCGCAATGAGACCGCGTGGGTGTTGAAGGCTGCTTATGGTGATTCTTATGAAACCATACTCTCTGGCGGTGCCGTGATGAATGCGTGTCGGGTGTTAGAAGAGTCACCAGGTTTGTTTGCCAAACGTCCGAAGCCAGAGCAGGGCGGCGGTTGTTTGTGGGATTATGCGGCAACGGCATGTTTGTACGACGAAATCGGTGCCATCGCTTCGGATAGCTATGGCCAGCCTTTAGAGCTCAATTCCAAAGACTCACTTTTTATGAATCAAAAAGGTGTTGTGTACGCCACGCATCAAGAGATCGCTGATAAGTGGCGCTCGGAGTAGCGCAGACCCTTTATCGGGTAGATTGCAGCCTTCCTTGCGTGGGGGTACAATGTCGGGCCGGCTGTTTGACCACGAAACAGGGGTGGTTTCAGGGGGCGTAGGGTATGCATAAAATGCAGAGTCTCTCAAATTATGTAGACTTGGATCGTTGGCAGGGAGTTGCGGCTTTCGGATGGCAGGCAGAAAACTGCGGGAATACAGGTTTTTGGAT
>CAXMRT010000163.1:0-18833 GCA_964196025.1 uncultured Gemmatimonadales bacterium
AAATATGTTTCGCCGGTCGCGATCGAGCAGCGACTTTGCCGTAACGCGTTGATTGATATGGCGATGATTGTGGGTGAGAATAGGAAATTTGTCTCCTGTCTGTTATTTCCTGATCGCGATAATTTGCATAAACTCAAGAGAGCTTATGGTCTTGCCGGGCTTTCTGACGAAGACTGTCTCGCGCACCCAGAGCTGGTGAGTCGGATGGACCAAGTTGTGTCGGCTGTGAACGGAACGTTGAATTCATGGGAGCAGGTTCGGAAATACGCGTTGATTCTGACCCCGTTGGATGCCGAGGGAGGTAGTCTAACGCCAACGATGAAGATCAGGCGGCACGTTGTACGGGATCAATTTTCGGATCAGATCGAACGAATGTATGAATCTATAGCAGGCGACGGCTTAGGGCTTAAGGCGTTGTGTGACGAAACTGAGGAATGATGACATGAGGGAACGCATTGCGATATTGGACGGGGTACGAAGCCCGTTCGCCAAAGCCGGAGAAGAGTTAAAGACGGTTCAGGCGGACGACCTTGGCGCGTGTATTGTGCGCGAAGTGATGGATCGTGTACCGGTGACGCATGCCGAGGTTGACGAAGTGATCATCGGAAATGTGGCCCAACCGGCCCATGCGGCGAACATCGCCAGGGTGGTAGCGCTTAAGGCAGGGTTCGGTCCTGAGGTGATTGCGCACACGGTGCATCGTAATTGTGCGTCTGGTATGCAGTCGATCACTGCCGGAGCGGCTCAGATTCGCGTCGGCGATAGTCGGGTTGTTTTGGCCGGTGGGACGGAGTCGATGAGTAACATCCCCCTTATGTATGGCGAGGAAATGACGGAATTGTTTTCAAAACTTTTTCGGGCTCGATCTGTACGGGAACGCATTCGTCTCGTGTGTTCCTTTCGTCCTCGTTACCTCAAACCCGTCATCGGCGTCGTGCAGGGATTAACGGATCCTGTTTGTGGGCTAAATATGGGGCAGACCGCGGAAGTGTTATCGCGTGAGTTCCATGTCACGCGAAGCGAACAAGACGCCTTTGCCTTGCAGAGCCATGAACGTGCCTTGGCTGCGATTCGAGAGGACCGACTTGCTGAAGAAATACAGCCCGTCCCGATTCCGCCTCGTTTTGACACGATGCACGAGGTGGATAGTGGACCGCGCGAAGGTCAAAGCATCGAAGCGCTCCAGAAATTGCGGCCCTATTTCGATCGTCACAACGGGACCGTCACAGTCGGGAATGCGTGTCCATTGACAGATGGTGCGGCTGCGGTGGTCATGATGTCCGAATCCGCGGCGCGCGCGAGAGGTCTTGAGCCCTTGGGTTACCTGAGAGACTATGCCTACGCGGGGTTAGACCCTAAGCGTATGGGTCTCGGACCGGTATTCGCGACAGCGAAGGTCCTTGAGAAGGTGGAATTAACCTTGGGCGACATGGATTTGATTGAGTTGAACGAGGCGTTTGCAGCGCAGGTACTGGCATGTGCGCGTGCGTTTGAATCGGATGCTTTTGCGAAGACGTACCTAGGGCGCGATACGGCCATAGGTAATCTGGATTTGGAGCGCGTAAATGTCAATGGAGGTGCGATTGCATTGGGTCACCCTGTGGGAACCACTGGCACACGTCTCGTTCTGACCCTCTTGCGGGAAATGAAACGACGAGGGGTTGATCGCGGTTTGGCGACGCTCTGCATTGGTGGCGGCCAGGGCGCAGCATTGATCTTGGAGAGAACGTGATGAGTGAGAAAACGTTTATTCTGACTGTGGATAGTGAATCAGTCGGTCGACTAACGATTGATATGCCGGGTAGCTCGGCCAATATATTGAGTCGTTCCGTTATGAAGGAACTCGACCAGATGCTGGGGGAGTTGGCAGCGCGCAGCGACATACGTGCACTGGTGATTGGTAGTGCCAAAAAAGGGATCTTTATTGCGGGCGCAGATATTTCCGAGATCGAAGGATTGGTTGATGCGGAAGATGCGGCCGACATGGCGGCGGAAGGGCAGGCGGTTTTTACAAAACTGGCGGCCTTGCCGTATCCCACCATTGCGATGATCGACGGAGCGTGTATGGGGGGTGGCTGTGAATTTGCCCTGGCCTGTACCTACCGGGTGGCATCGGATCATGCCAAAACGCGATTCTCACTACCGGAAGTTCAGCTCGGGATACTTCCAGGGTTTGGTGGCACGCAGCGTTTGCCGCGTTTGGTAGGCCTGATTGCGGGGCTTGAGATGATCTTGAGTGGTCGCCAATGGGACGGAAAAAAATCCTTGAAGCGGCATTTGGTTGATGCGTGTTACCCCCATGATTTTCTTGAGGACTACACGCAACGATTTGTTCGCGAGACTTTAGCCGACGGCGGCGCGACAAAAGTGATTCGTCGTCGCCGTCGAAAGGGTATTCAGCCGCTACTGTTAGAGAGTAATGGGTTGGGCCGCGCATTGATTTTTCGGAAGACGCATCTCAGCCTTAAAAAGACAACACGTAATCAGGTAGCGGCCTATCCGGCCTTGAGTGCAACGGTCAATGTGTTGCGCGAAACAGCCAGGTGTTCGATTGATGTAGGATTACGCAAGGAAGCTGTGGCCCTTGGTGAGCTGGCTATTACGCCAGAGTGTAAGACCTTGATCGGGTTATATCACATCAAGACGGCTATCGAGAAAGATAGCGGAGTTCTGGTGGCGGTAGACCCTGTGCCCGTGACAAAGACGGCGGTGATTGGGGCCGGTGTGATGGGGGGTGGTATCGCTTGGCTGTTTAGTTATAGGGGACTTTCTGTTCGCATGAAGGATATCGCGTGGCCTGCGATCGCTAGCGGGTATCAGCAGGCAGCGGCCTATTATGGGCAATTACGGCGGAGTCGCCGGATCGATAACCGAGAGATTGATGTGTGTATGGCGAGGATTTCGAGCGGCGTGAGCTTTGTCGGGTTTGGAGACCAGGACCTTGTTGTCGAGGCCGTGGTTGAAAACATGTCCGTTAAGAAGTCTGTCTTGGCGGAACTAGAGAACGAGATTGGGTCGGAGGCCTTGATTGCGACGAATACGTCGGCTCTATCCGTTACGGAGATGGGGTCCGCTCTTAAACGTCCGGAGCGGTTTATCGGACTCCATTTTTTCAATCCCGTCAATCGGATGCCGTTGGTCGAAATCATTCCAGGAGAGAAGACGTCCCCCCGAACGGTAGCGTCCCTGGTGGCGTTCGCAAAAAAAATGAGAAAGACGCCTATCGTCGTGAAGGATGTACCGGGCTTCTTGGTTAATCGTGTGTTGATGCCGTACATGAATGAGGCGTGTCGTTTGTTCGAGGAGGGTGCCTTTGTTGAGCGGGTCGACGAGGCCTTGGTCGGATTCGGGATGCCGATGGGGCCGTTTCGCTTGGCAGATGAGGTAGGGATTGATGTGGCGTTCAAGGTGGCGTCCACGTTGCAGGAGGCGTATGGCGAGCGCATGACGCTTAGTGGGCTCTTGAGCGCGATGTATGAAGACGATCACCTGCTGGGAAAAAAGGGCGGGAAGGGGTTTTATCTTTACCTTAGCGGAAAGACAAAGCCGGTGGTGAATGACCAGCTTGATAAGCGGGTGGAAGCGGTTCTCAAAAAGGTGGGTTCGCGGAGACGTCATCCTCCCGAAGACGAGATTTTGGACAGGACGCTCTTGATGCTGGTTAATGAAGCGGCGCGCTGTATTGAAGAAGGCGTGGTGGAAGAGCCGGGTTATCTGGATATGGCCATGTTGATGGGTGTCGGATTCCCTCCTTTTCATGGAGGGCCCTTGCGTTATGCCGATCAGCGAGGCATTGGGCGAGTCGTTAAGCGGCTGGAGGAATTTGCGCGTGACCTAGGTCCGCGATTCACACCCGCAGCGATCTTGGTGGATATGGCCGAATCGAATCGTCGGTTTTATGAACCGACTGCCGCGGCTTACGTAGAGAGCTCGGAGAGTGACTCTCTGTGAGGAACCCCGCATTAACCGTTACGCGCCTCTCGATGAATGTTCTCGAGAAATTGCTAAAGTCCAACATTAATGTATACGGCGAGGAGCATCTCCGAGATCAGCCGACCCTGTATGTGGTGAATCATTTCACGCGCTTCGAGACCTTTATTCTGCCCTATGTGTTGAACAAAACGACGGGGCGGCACATACACTCGCTTGCGCATGATTCTTTATTCAAGGGCGCTGTGGGAAATTATCTCCGGAAGCTGGGTGCGGTCTCGACCGGGCATCCGATGCGCAATCGCTTAATTATCGGAAATCTGATGCGGGGTGATTTCGATTGGGTGATTTATCCTGAAGGTATCATGATGAAGAACAAGCGGGTGACTCGGCGAGGGCGTGGCTACCAAATGACAACACCCGCTGGGAAGGTTAGCCCTCATACGGGAGCGGCAGTGTTGGCGTTGAAAGCGCAGTTCGCGCGCAATGAGTATCGGACGGCTGTCGAGCAGGGAAATGCGGAGCGCATCAAAGACATTGGTGAGAGGTATGGGATCACGGGCTTGGGTGACCTTAGCGACCGAGATGTTATTATCTCGCCCGTTACAATTACGTACTATCCTATCCGGCCGGGGCGAAATCTGATCAAACGGATTGTGATGCGGCTTGTTCGCGGGCTGTCAGATCGGGCACAGGAGGAGTTGGAGATTGAGGGGAACTTACTGCTCAATGACACGGACATCTCTATCACCATCGGCCACCCTTTGGACGTGAGTGATTACATGGGCCACATCCCAACTTCCAAACGGATCATGCGGATGATTGTGGGCGATAAGCGGATGTCGGACGCGCAGGTCTGGATGCGAAAAGGGCGGTTGACTCGCGACTTTATGCGTCAGATTTATCGAAACGTCAGAATCAACCTTGATCATATCATCTGTAGCGGATTCCGGAATTTGGAGTCGGATTCTGTGTGTGAGAAAGATTATCGTAAAGCGATATACCTTGCCGCTCGCCATGTGGGTGACTCGGGCTCGTTCCATGTCCATCGCTCGCTTTCTGAGGAGTTGATTGGGTTGGTAGCCGATGAGCCGTGTGAGGCGGCCGACGATTTATTTGAGCTCGCGGTAGAGGAGCAGGTGCTGCGTCGGGAAAATGGGACTCTCCACATAAATCGTGAGCGACTGATCGACACCCATGACTTCCACGAGATCCGGCTTAAGAACACGGTTCGGATTTTGGCAAACGAGTTAGAGCCCGCTCAGGATGCCACTCGTGTTATATCGAGTTTGGTCAACCAAACTTCCGAGGTGCTTGACCATCGAGTCGTCAGAACCCTAATCGAGCGCGATTTAGACTTGTTCGAAACTGAGTATGAGGCGTTCTATGATGCCGAGCTATCCAAGGACCGAGACGTGGGACTGCCGCGACTGCTCAAAGGTTCTGCGGGTTACCCCGGAGTTGTTTTGTCGCACGGCTACTTGAGCTCGCCCGCGGAGGTTTCAGGACTTGCCCATTATCTGAACGATATTGGCTATTCGGTTTACATGGTACGCATGCAGGGACATGGAACCTCTCCTCGAAATTTAGCAGAGGTTGAGTGGGAGCAATGGTATGCGTCGTACCTGCGCGGTTATGCGATCCTTCGCCACAGCTGTGATGAAGTCGTCCTTGGCGGGTTTTCAACAGGCGGCATCTTAGCGCTGTTGAAGGCCGCTAATCCTGGGGCCTGTGTAGCGGGGGCCTTCTCCATCAATGCTCCATTGAGTCTAATGAATTTGAAGACTCGATTTGTTCCTGCTGTGGCGAAGTGGAATGAGCTTCTTGAGCGGTTTCGCATGGACAGGGGTCAGTACGAGGAGATGGAGCATGTTCCGGAAAACGCTACGACCAATTACACGAAGAATTACGTTAGCAGTTTATATCAATTGGATTTGATGATGGACGCCTGTGAAGCGGTGTTGCCGAAGATAGAGATACCTTTGCTGATCATTCAAGGAAAGGACGATCCTGCGGTAGTCCCTGAGAGTGCGAGTCAGATTGCTGCTGCCGTGTCGTCAACGGACTGTCAACTGGACGTGATGGATTTTGACCGTCACTGCATTCTGTCGGGCGAAGGGCATGAGCAGGTGTACTCGCGTGTGGCCGACTTTCTCGCTGGCCTAAAGGCAGAATGAGGCCTGGAGAGACGGGGTCCTGAAATTCGTTTTATAGTTCTCGTCAACGCTGCCGAATATCGATTATGGTTGCTGTTCGCGTTTTCTGGTGGACGTGGGTTCTAACGAGGTGTTCTCGAATTAAAGGACGGTGTTATGGTAGTTGCCTTACAATTTTTGGTTCCAGTTTTGTACTTACTCGCGATGGCGGCGTATGCGCGTGTGTTTTCTGCGGAAAATGAATCCCGTGTACAGTGGCTAGCGGTGGGGTTGTTGGTTGTATCACTGGCTGCGCACACCGCGCTATTGTTCGCTATCTCGCGTCAGTATGATCGTTGCCCTGTGATGACAATTGGGGAAGGGATACTCTTTTGCTCATGGATTTTGGGGGTTATTCACTTGGTATCCGAGAGCGTCACAAAGACTCGTTCGCTGGGAGTCTTTACTCTGTTTCCGACTACCGTGGGTGTCGTGATTGCTGCGGTCATTCTAGAGGACTCACCTATCCGTGAAGATTTACGAAACTCTTACTTTATTTTTCATATCATTGGTGCGGTAGCAGCGTATGTGTGCTTCGGGTTTGTGATGGTGATGGCGTGTATGTATTTGGCCCTACATCGTCGCCTGAAGCAGAAGACCTTTGATCACGCATTCAGGAAGCTGCCCTCGCTCGAAAAGCTGGATGGTCTGTGTGCGGCGTGGAGTGTGATGGGAAGCGTCGCCATGATCGCAACATATGCAGCCATGTGGAAGTGGGATCACATGCAGGAAGTTAGCAGCCTAAGTCTCACACAGATTGCGGCGGTCTATCTCTCCCTTGCCGTTTTCATTATTGCGGGGATCGCTCGTAAGCTGGTCGGGTTTACAGGCCCCCGTTATATTAAAACCGTGCTGTTTGGCTTTGGTGTTTTTGTTGTGTGTGTGATGTGGGTTCATGGAACGACAGCGGGTTGATGGAATGACGACTGAGAGCAAACAAGAGACGTTGCACACCATGGTGGTGGGCGTTAATCACGAGACCAGTTCGGTAGACCTTCGGGATCGTTTGTTGTTTGACGATGAAGAGGCCTGTCATTTTGAGACCTTGTTACTCGAACACGATGCTCTAGCTGAAGCGGTCGTGATGTCGACCTGTAACCGTTCTGAAATTTACGTCATTGCGTCTGACCCGCTTGCCGGACGAGACGCGATCGAGGCGGCATGGGCGTCGGTGTCGGACGTGTCGGCTGACGAAATCGCCAAACACGCGTATTGCTTTGTTCACGGGGATGCCGTGCGACACCTGTATCGAGTTGCAGCGAGTCTCGATAGCTTGGTCGTTGGTGAATCTCAGATATTCGGGCAGTTGAAATCCGCGTTCCAAAGAGCTCAAACTAACGGGTCGGTGTCGTTCTACTTCAACTACCTGTTTCAGTCGGCCATTCGAGCTGGCAAGCGGGTGCGTTCTGAGACGGCGGTGAATGAGGGCGCGGTTAGTATTAGTTTCGCTGCGATGGAATTGGCGCGTAAGGTTTTGGGAAAATTGGATGATCGGACGATTGGCATTGTTGGATCTGGGGCGATGGGTGCCTTAACTGCTGAGAACATGCGAAACAAGGCGGGCGCCAAAGCATTTCTGTTTTTTAACCGATCGATGACGCGAGCAAAGGCTTTGGCTGAGCGCTTTGACGGGGATGTTTGTCTTCTGGAGGATATTCAGACACGTCTGCATGAGTGTGATGTGATCGTGGGGGCGACTGGCGCGCCTGGTCTCGTTTTGACGCGTGAGGATGTGGAGTTAGCGATGAAGAAGCGCCAGCACCGATCCTTATTCCTGATTGACATCGCTGCACCGCGGGATTTTGCTCCGGATGTGGGAGAGGTGTACAATGTTTTTCTCTTCACTATCGATGATTTGACGCATGTGATGGATGAGAACATGTCGCGACGCCAGGCGGCGGCCGAAGAGGCTCAAGTGATTATTGACGAAGAGGTGCACATTGTTGAGGCGTGGTATCGAGGGTTGGAAGTTCGGCCTTTGATTGGTCAGATCCGCGGGCGCTATGACGATATTCTTACAGATGCGCTTGCGCATCATCGCAATGGCTTGCCGGACGACGCGCATGCGAAGGTAGAGGAAGTGTGTCGCGTGGTGTTGAATCGGTTTCTGCACAGCCCCTTGACGGAGCTGAAATTGTTGGGCGAAGAGGGCGGTGGCAAAGATGTCGCCTACATTGCACGTCGGCTGTTTGATTTGCCCGAAATCCCACCCGCTGGGGACTCCGAGTGTGAAGGTGGGGACGAATGATAAAGGTGTATGAATATAAGAACTGTAGCACCTGCCGTAAGGCGATCACTTTCTTGGAGTCCGAGGGAATCGAGTACCAGCGTATCCCAATCCGTGAAACGCCGCCGACCCAGAAAGAGTTGACTGTCATGTTTAAGTCGGTGGATGCGCCTCGCAAGGTGTTTAACGTTGCGGGTGGAGATTACCGAGAGCTCAAGCTCAAGGATAGCTTGCCTACCATGACTGAAAAGCAAATGGTTACGTTATTGGCTAAGAACGGAAACCTTGTCAAGCGACCCTTTGTGATCGGACCCGGAGTTGCCCTCGTCGGATTTAAAGAAGACCTGTGGCGCACCGCTCTCGGTTGTTGACCGCAGGCGCTTAGTTGGCTGCGAATACGTTCAGCAGGTTGGCCGCTGAGTGTGTGCTGAGCAGCGCGACGGTGTATGCTCCGACATTCCGAGTGGCCTGAACGCTGTCCGCATTTTCAATCCGTCCGAAATTTTCTGCCGCTGCGGATCCTTTTTTCGCCACAACCATTCGAACTGGCTGCCCGCAGCAGTTGTAGTATAGCTCCTTAACGTGGGTATTACTGAGGAGTGTGTTTCGTGCGCCGATGAATTGGATGGGGTGTCCATTGTCTGTGGGATCTGAGACCGATAGGGTGATCGCCGAATCCTTGAGGAACTGATTCACTGAAGCGAGAGTATTCCCTGTTGCAAGTGTTGTTGGGACCGAGTCCGGCGGTGTCATTAGTTCGAGGGAGCTGCCGGTTTGGACGGCCAGGAGTATTACCACTGCGGCCGCCGCTGCTGCTACGGGTGCCCATACAGAACGACGCTTGATGAAAGGGATGACGGTTGTGTTGTGAGCGGCTTCGGCTCGGATGTCTGCTTTGACAGAGGTCCAGAGTGCATCGGGACAGGCGATAGGTTCGCCGAGACGGGTTTGACAGGCTGTTTCGAACGTGAGCTCATCCGCTATCCGTACGCGTTGATCTGGAGTAAGCGTTGCTTCGAATTCACTCGCTTCGCAGGCTGACATTTCGCCGTCGAGATACGCCTGCCAGAGATGATCGATATTACCTTTCATGATACTGCCTTTCTTTCGGACGTTGACTCGTCACTCAATAACGTGAGTGCGGGTTGAACGATCCCTTCTTCACGTGCATGTTCCAATAATTCGTTTCTGAGTTTCGCTCGACCTCGAGAGAGGTGGGTCATGACGGTACCGACCGGTATATCCATCGCGTCTGCAATTTCTCGATAGGTGAGTCTTTCGGCAGAGCGGAGGAGAAGCGCCGATCGTTCCGACGTGGAAAGTTTCTGAAACGCTCGCTGCATTTCATCTCCGACTTCGCCCAAAAATTTTTCTGGATCGGCCAAAACATTGCTGTAGTCGGGCTGTTCGTCGAGCGCCACGAATTCGCGTGCGCCATCTTGATCCATGCTTTCGCCCCGTCTCGATATGTGCCGGTTGGCTACGTAGCACTTATTTGTGATGATTCGATACATCCACGCTCGAAAATTGCTTCCGGGGGTGTATCTCTCGCGGCTCTTGTATGCGGCTAATACGGCTTCAGAGAAAACGTCATCCGCCACGCCTGTGTCCCAGACCGTCCGGTAGATATACCGGTAGAACTCGTCTTTGTATTTCTCAATTCCGTCTAAAAATTCGTCTGTCATGATATCTGTGTATTCCGTGCCCACAGCAATCGATGTCGGAAATGATCGAAACTTAGTGATTTTTTGCTGATTCGGCGGGCCGCATTTCTTCGAGTGACTTCATGATGCTTCGATCTGCATCATTTGGATCGGAAATGCTAGATTCGCGTTCCACTAGATCGTCGAGATCTTGGTCTGACTGGATGGTAAATCCGGCGTCTTGGATCATTTTCAAGGTTTTGGCGCGTGAATTGCCGCGAGTGGTCAGGTAGCCGTCCAGAAAAAGGGAGTTGGCAGGGTAGAGCGCCATGACTTCCATGCTTCGCAGGTGGGCCTCGCGCCCTGCTGCGGTGCGTAGTTCGGCGGTCGGATTGACAAAGCGGAACATGCATAGGACGCGCAGGCAGTAGTCTGGGGATAAGCCGACTGGCTCGGAAATGCGGTTGCCTGGGATGGAGACTAGGAAATTGATAGGGATAGAGGGGGCCTTAAGTCGTCGCAGCGTGTGGGCGGTTTCGACTACGTCGGCGGCGGTCTCGCCCATTCCCACGATCATCCCTGAACAGACGTCGAGTCCGACGTTGCGAGCGGCGGTGAGTGTATCCACCCGGTCTTGGTAGGTATGGGTCGAGCATATTTCCGGATAGAACGCTTCGGAGGTGTTGAGGTTGTGATTGAGGCGATCGAGTCCGGCCTCTTTCAGTGTGCGGGCATGTTCGTCGTTTAGGAGTCCGGCAGAGACGCAAACCTCTAGAGAGTAGCGGGACTTGATCTCGCGTATCAGCGAGGCGAGCTTCTCGGTGCGTGTTTTGCTTGGGCCGGTGCCGGCGTAGACCATGCAGTATCGGAAGGCACCGGCGGCGTGGGCGAGTCGGGCTTCCTCAAGTATTTCCTCGTCCTTCTTTTGAGGGTATTCATTGATAGTGGAGTCTGAGGTATTGGCTTGTGAGCAGTAGCCGCAGTCCTCTGGGCAGTGTCCGCTTTGCGCGTTGCTCAGAATATGAATGCTAACTTCTCTTCCCTTATAGTGCTGTCGAACCCGAAAAGCGGCATCGAGCAGGGGGAGTAGTTCGATACTGGGGTCGGTGAGGAGCCGTTCGCAGAGCTCGGGAGAAGGAAGAGCTCCAGCAATGCTGTCTTCTGCCAGTTGAGTGAGTTCGTCTCGTGTCATTATGGGAATCCGGGTCTTAGGGGGCGGGTTGGTAGAGGGACGAGCCTTGGTCGACAAATTCCTGAGATTTTTCAGCCATGCCTTTTTCGACGGCGTCCTTTTCATCGACCCCTTGGGCTTCTGCGTAGTCTCGGACCTCTTGAGAAATCTTCATGGAGCAGAAGTGCGGGCCGCACATGGAGCAGAAGTGCGCGACCTTTGCGCCTTCCGCTGGAAGGGTTTCGTCATGGTATTCTTCTGCGCGTTCGGGATCTAGGGATAGATTGAATTGGTCACGCCAGCGGAATTCGAAGCGCGCTTTCGAGAGTGCGTTGTCGCGGTCCTGTGCGTGTGGGTGCCCTTTTGCTAGGTCTGCGGCGTGAGCCGCGATCTTGTATGTGATGATGCCCTCGCGCACATCGTCTTTATTCGGCAGTCCGAGATGCTCTTTCGGCGTGACGTAGCAGAGCATGGCGCAGCCGTACCAACCGATCATTGCCGCTCCGATGCCGGAGGTGATGTGGTCGTAGCCGGGAGCGATGTCGGTTGTCAGAGGGCCGAGCGTATAGAAGGGTGCTTCATCGCAGACCTCGAGTTGTTTGGTCATGTTTTCTTTGATCAGATGCATGGGGACGTGACCGGGACCTTCGATGATGACTTGGATGTCGTGTTTCCATGCGATCTTAGTGAGCTCGCCAAGGGTTTCGAGCTCGGCGAACTGTGCTTCGTCGTTGGCGTCTGCGATACTGCCTGGACGAAGGCCGTCGCCGAGGCTAAACGAGACGTCGTAGGCTTTCATGATTTCGCAGATGTCTTCGAAATGGGTATAGAGGAAGTTTTCTTGGTGATGAGCCAAGCACCACTTGGCCAGAATAGATCCGCCGCGGGACACGATTCCTGTGACGCGCTTTGCGGTCATGGGTACGTAGCGAAGAAGCACGCCAGCGTGGATTGTGAAGTAGTCGACTCCCTGTTCGGCTTGTTCAATGAGGGTGTCACGATAGATCTCCCATGTGAGGTCTTCCGCTTTGCCGTTCACCTTTTCGAGTGCTTGATAAATGGGAACGGTTCCGATGGGGACGGGAGAGTTTCGCAGAATCCATTCGCGTGTTTCGTGGATGTTATTTCCTGTCGAGAGATCCATCACCGTGTCGCCACCAAAGCGGACGGACCACGTCATCTTTTCAACTTCTTCGGCGATGCTTGATGACACGGCGGAGTTGCCGATGTTCGCATTGATCTTTACTAGGAAGTTTCGGCCGAGAATCATCGGTTCGAGTTCGGGGTGATTGATGTTGGATGGGATGACTGCGCGACCGCGAGCAACTTCGTCGCGCACGAATTCGGGTTCCATGCCTTCGCGGATCGCGATGTATTCCATCTCTTCCGTTATGATGCCCTTGCGAGCGTAATGCATCTGGGAAACGTTTTGGCCGGGTTTCGCGCGGCGCACTTTGGGTCTTCCCGGGAACGCTATTTCTTGAAGGGTGGGATCCTCTTCGCGCTCGCGTCGATAGGCGGAGCTGGACTCGGGGAGAATATCCGTATCTTCGCGTCGGCTGATCCACGAGCTTCGCAGGGGATGTAGCCCTTCCTTAATGTTAATGGTTTGTTCGGGGTCGGTGTAGAAGCCGGATGTATCGTAGACGTCGATGGGGGCATTGGGCGTTTCACCCTTGTCGGTCACCGTCGGAGTGAGCGTGATTCGTCGAGCGGGAACCTGGATGTCGGGGTAGAGTGTACCGGAGGTGTACACCTTCGATGAATTGGGAAGGTTTTTGAAGCTGAGGTCTAGTTCAGAAATGCTCAGCTGGCTAGGTTTGCGGCTCGGAGCGGGTTCGGGGTTGGAGTGCGTTGCGTTAGCCTCTTTAGTCATGCGGAAATCCCTTAATTGTTGTTAGGTGACGGTTGGTGTCCTGGCATTGGTGGTTGTTTTGAGCGCCAGCCCGCACACTATATGGTACGCCTAGTGGGAATTCAATCATAAGGTGGTTGGGTGCGAGGCTGTTTTTGAGTGTTTTCGCTGGAATATCATGCGGATAACCCTAAACTGGGGCTCCTTTTTACATAGGCGCGATTGCGTCGAATCACAAGTGGATGTGCAAATGACGAATGGGTGTAAAGTTTGGGTATTACAGGCCCTTGGGTGTGCAGCGTTGGGCTTGTGTTCCTCGTGCTCTGATGATGTGGGCGTGCGGCACTATGCAGAAACGTATGATCGTTCCCCGGACGCGGTAAATTTGTCGCGAGAATATCTACCTGTGGCACCGAGTTCCACAGCGAGAGCGGGTGCCCCAGCCGGACATGCGGGAGCCGGGGGGTTGCATTGGCATGCACCAGAAGGTTGGACCGAGACAGCGGGTAGCGGCATGCGCTTGGCGACCTTTACGGTGGCGGGAGCAGAGTGCAGCATTGTGAAACTGCCGAGCGGCCAGGATTTGCGATTGAATCTTAATCGATGGGCGGGTCAGTTACAGGTCGAGCTGAATGATGAACAGTTTAAGTCCTTAACCGAACAGGCCCCGGCGTTCACTGCAGGTTCGGGCTGGACCGGTGCTATCTACGATTTCGGTCCGTTAGTAGAGGACGGTGCGAAATCGTTCCTTGTGAGTATCATTGATGCGGGTTCTGAGACCTTGTTCGTGAAGATGGGCGGTCCCACAACGGTTCTTAAAGAGCAGGCGGCGGCGTTCCTGAAACTATGCACCTCGATGCACGGTGAAGGCGAATGAGAGCTGAACTCGCGAAAACGCGTCTAGTCAAAGCTCTGACCGACATGCGCATTACGGTTGGTTGTTTGATCTGCTTGTTGATCATCGTACTTGTGGGCACCTTGTACCAAACGGCGGTGTGGCGAGATCTCGCCACGCTGTCCGAATCTCCGGAGTCGAAGATTCCTTTGTTTATTACAACCTCGCGTATCTGGCATGCGGTATTTACAGGTGAGTGGGGGCTGTACGCCTCGCAGCAGAAGTTTTTTAACTCGTGGTTCGTTTTCTTTGGCGGGATCCCCGTTTTCCCTGGGTGTCGTCTGGTCATGTGGGTATTTTTTGCCAACTTGGTTGCCACCATGTCGTTCCGCCTACGCTACACATGGCCGCGGGTGGGAATTACTACCTTACACTCGGGATTGTTGCTCTTCTTTCTGAACGCGTTTTTGACCTTTCACTTGGCTGAAAATTCTCTCCTCGCCATGTATGAGCGTGAGAGCTCGACGGTGAGCTGGGATGCGGGCGAATGGGAATTGGCCGTGATGAAGGTTGAGGACGATGGCACGCGAGTGAAGCGCGACACGTGGGCATTGGACACGGTGAACCTCAGTGCTGGCGATACGATGGTGGTTGCGGAAGCGGGTGCGCAGGTTGAGATTGCGGCCTATTACCCGCATGCTGAGCCGAAAGGGACCATGCGCTTGATTACGTCCTTTGAAGCGCTTACCCCAGTATCGCAGTATGAACGGAACGAGCCTGGTGTTGAACTAACCGTCGTTGTCGATGGTGGTGAACCGCAGCTAGTGCGTCTTTGGGGGCCACTTATGAAACCCATGCCTATAGAGGGAAAAGACGACTGGGTGGTGACTCTGCAGCGTAAGCGTTTCGAGCTGCCGTTTGAACTTCGTCTTTTGGATGTGTCGCAGGGTTTGCATCAGGGCACCCAGATCGCCTCTAGTTATCAGAGCACGGTTGAAGTGATCCGGAACGGGTCGACACGAGAGATCGACATTACGATGAACCATCCTTTGCGGCACGATGCGTACACCGTCTTTCAACAAGGCTATCAGATGGATCAGAACGGCTTTGAGCTGTCGACCTTTGCGGTGGTTCGGAATCCGGCGCGGCAACTACCCTTGATTGCGTGTATCGTCACGTGTATGGGGCTTCTTATTCATTTCAGTCTTTCGTTCTTTAAGCATTTAAAGCGCCGGCACAAGGAGGGCGCATTATGAGAAACGTCTTCGTCTTTTTTGTGAGTGTATTATTGATGGGATCCACTGTGCGATCCGAAACGACCAATGTGACAGCGTTGGTTCCAGAGGCACCGGTTGATCTGAAGGGGTTTGCGCGTCTGAGCGTATTGTCAGGCGGTCGTGTTATGCCGATGGACAGTCTTGCTCGCATCCGTTTGCTCCAATTGTCGGGGAAACGGACGTACGAGAGGAAATCAGCACTGGAGTGGATGTCTCGCGTCATGTGGTCTGAAGACGAAGCGGTTCATAACGAGAAGGTCTTTCTTGTTAATAACCCAGAGCTTGCGCAATCGATTGGAATGACCGCGGACAGCCACCGTCGCTACAGCTTTAACGACTTGAATGACGGCACCAATATGGTGCGCCTGATTCAACTGGTAAGTGCGGCGAGAGAGGTTGAGTCCGACGACAGGGATGTGATCGAAAAAGAGTCTTTAGTTCTTTATAACAACGCGATGACCTACCTGCAGTTAACGGGTGTGTTTTCATATGCAGATCCTCATCGAGACATGGTGGTCACGCCGGAAACGGCTAAAAGTCTGGGTGTCGACTCGCAGATTTTGAGTCCGCTCGATGTGGCGACCCGGATGGAGACGCTGCGGGACGTTTTCTTGAAAAGCCATGCGACGGGTGCGGATCCGACTCCATTTGAGCGCGAGATATTTGGACTCATTCAGGTACTCCAGCAGCTGAATGAGCGGATTCAGGGCTGGGCAATGCCGTTTGAGGTGTTGGTTCGCGACCCGGATCCAAGGGCAAAGGAAGCTGAATCGCAGTGGATGTCGCCCTGGGAAGCGACTGTGGAGCTTCGCGTCCCGCCGTCCACTCATCGCCAGTTAGAGGCCTTGGCATTGATGCGCACCGCGTATCGCGAGGCGGATTCGACCGCCTTTAACGAGCAACTGGGTCAGTTTGTTAGCTCCCGTAGCGATGCGGTTGGGCCGGTTGCGGAGACCCGTTATGCGGGTTTGGAGCTGATGCTGAACGGAGTGAACCCGTTCCTATGGTGTAAGATTCTTTATACAGCGGCCTTTATTGTCACGATGCTGATGCTGGTGATCCGGCGTCGTCGGACGACGTACCGGTCGATTCTTGAGGTCGGTACACTCGGTTTGTTGTTTGTTGGATTCGGTCTGCACACATTGGGGATTCTCTCCCGTATGTTGGTGATGGGGCGGCCGCCGATCACGAACTTGTACACCACGTTTGTGTTTGTGGCGTGGATCTGTGTCTTAGTAGGCCTTCTAATGGTTCGTATCGGCCAGTCTGAGGATGGGCGTGTGTTGGCCTCCCTGAGTGGCGCAGCGTTGCTGTTCTTATCTTCCAAGTTTGGCAGCGATGGCGATACGATGGGTGTGATGGTCGCGGTTTTGAATTCCAATTTCTGGTTAGCGACGCATGTCGTAGCGATCAATATTGGGTATGCGGGCTGCTGTGCATCCGGAGTCTTGGGCGGAATTTATATGATTAACGAGTGTTTACGCGGAGATACCGCAGCGGATAAAGCGGGAGCCCGGATGCGTTACGGCTCCATCGTGGGTGTCTTGGGGTTCGGATTGATCTTCTCTGCACTGGGAACCATTCTGGGTGGAGTATGGGCCGATGAATCGTGGGGGCGTTTTTGGGGCTGGGACCCGAAAGAGAATGGTGCGCTATTGATTGTGTTGTGGTGTGCGCTCATGTTCCACCTGCGAATAGGGGGATTCATCCGCCAGCGTGGTATGGCGATTGGCGCGTGGTTCGGCATCTCCGTTGTGATGCTGGCGTGGTTCGGTGTCAATCTCTTGAACACCGGTCTACATAATTATGGGTTCATCTCAGGAGTCGCGACTGGGTTATTGGCGTTTATCCTCTTCCAGTTCGCCTTCGTCTTCATCGTCTCACGATGCATGACACTCAAAGAGCGTGCGCGCAAAGCGGCTTCGGGGTCGTAGACCTATACAGGCCGTGAGGCCGGTGGAACTAGGTGCTCGTTGATTTGGCGCAGCCCACCATCATCAGTCCCCATCCGGCGATAAGTGCGAGACCCCCGATGGGGGTGATGGCGCCCAGCCAGGTGACGCCGCTCAGTGCGAGGGCATAGAGGGAGCCTGAGAAGATCAGGATGCCTGCGATGAAGCAGGCCCCAGCGAGGGTCAATGTTCGGTGTTTGCGCCGGTCCATCAGAAGTCCCAAGAGGGCGAGTGCCAGTGTATGGGTGAAGTGGTAGCGAACCGCTGTATCGAATATGGCCAGAAAGTGCGGATCTAGGGACTCTTTTAGGGCATGAGCGCCAAAGGCGCCTAAACAGACGGCGAGTGCGCCACTGGCGCTGGCGACAATTAGAAACAAACGTTGCATAGTGAGAACGTTCCCTTGATTTGGGTTAGACAGATAGTCCCTCGATTGCCCTATTAAGGATCGTATCGAGATCCTTGGGTTGGACGTCTTTGTATAACACATTATCGGGCATCAAGAGTGCGTGTGGACCCTCGGCGCAGATGCCGAGACAGCCTGTTTTGCTCACTCGGATGAATCGAGCGAGCCCGCGTTCTTTTATCGTCTTTTTTAAAGAATCGCGAAGAGCATTCCCAGAATCACCACAACAATCGTCTTCATCTCGACAGTGTGTGCAGAAAAGTACATAGCGCTTAAACGGCGGGTTGGTTTCTTTCATAGCTCAAAGAGTATCGTCTTCGCGCGGTGAGTGTCAAGTGGTTGCATTGCCACAATAGGTAAGTATAGCTAGCAATTAGCGATGTTTTACCCGTGCAGTACTTACAGCGTAAAAGTTTAAACACCCTAAACGTCATGCACGCGCGAACGCATGATGAAACGTTCGCGGGACGCAAAATTGGCCTCGAAACCCTGTTTGCCTCAAAAAGTAGGCAGTTAGTTAAAAAAAGTGTAATAATTTTGTATTGTTTGACCCTAAGGTGTTTAAACTCTAATCTTTAGAGAACTCGTAGGGCGTTGTGCAAAGATTTATTGTGTGACGGCTTTTTGTGATTCCCGTTTTTGGGAGTGTTGGAGTAGGACGATCCCGGAGGATGATCTTCTGGGATAAATGGAGGTGTACTGACCATGGCTAAGAAAAAAGCCAAGAAGAAGGCCACAAAGAAAAAGGCCAAGAAGAAGGCAGTAAAGAGGAAGCCTGCGAAGAAGAAGGCTACTAAGAAGAAAGCTACTAAGAAGAAAGCCAAGAAGAAGGCCGCTAAGAAGAAGCCTGCTAAGAAGAAGGCTACTAAGAAGAAAGCCAAGAAAAAGGCTACTAAGAAAAAGGCTAAAAAGAAGGCAGTAAAGAAAAAGCCTGCTAAGAAAAAAGCCAAGAAAAAGGCCACTAAGAAAAAGGCCAAGAAGAAGGCCACAAAGAAAAAGGCCAAAAAGAAGGCAGTAAAGAAAAAGCCTGCTAAGAAGAAAGCCACAAAGAAAAAGGCTAAAAAGAAGGCTGTCAAAAAGAAGCCTGCTAAGAAGAAGGCCACTAAGAAAAAGGCTAAAAAGAAGGCTGTCAAAAAGAAGCCTGCTAAGAAAAAAGCCAAGAAAAAGGCCAAGAAGAAAGCTCGCCGCTAATAAGGCAAGCTCAGGTACGGCGGTTTCCGTCAGTACGCTGAAAACGACGGCATGGGAAACCATGCCGTCCTTTTTTTGCCCTAGTGAGGTGGGGGAGTCGGGTCGAGCTTGAATAGAGGCGCTCCTCCGGTTCTGGGCATGGGGCTCAGCT
>CAXMRT010000164.1:0-16276 GCA_964196025.1 uncultured Gemmatimonadales bacterium
GGAATGGGAATCTCGGTGATGGTGTAATAATGCTTCTCTTTCGAACCGGTTTCCCAGTTCCCACCAAGACTGTCCGCGAAAACGGAACTGGCCAGTCCCATGATGATCAGTGAGCAGAGAATACGCATCATTTCAATTCCCCCCAGCGGTATTCGATGTGGATGACTTTTTCGCCCTTGAACGCGCCAACAGGAAAGATGAGATCCTGCATCTTTTCATCAGCATCAATTAACTCGCCCGGGCCGACACCATCGGTGCGGATGTCCAGCTTGTCGTCGATCCGGTAATGCGAGTCGGTTTGTTTTTCGGGGGCTTTGCCACGGGCGACGCGCAGATACAACCCTTCGGTGGCGACTTTACTGAAAAGAGTCAATGTCCGAACGAAATAGGGACCGCTACCCGTGTCCACATCCAAAAAGAAGTCCTCAATCCGAATATCGTTATAGTCGTAGCGGAAAGTCGGCCGCTTCTGTTTATCGAGTTGATAACCACGAAAGCGATAGCCCAGTTCCTGAACGTTATCCTGCGGCCAGTGCTCCCCTTTTTTTAGTGACCAGACTGAGGGGCCGCTGGGGAAGTTGAGTTTGTGTTCTCCTCGGGGGGCTACAGCTCCTTCGCCCTGGCGAGTGAAAGCGGCTGTCGCATCCAAAAATTCACCTTTCCAGATCGCGAACAGATCCGCTTCCTGCGCATTGAATGCCAGGTTGATTCCATGTGGGTATGCCACAGAGATCCCCCTCCGATGTGTGCCCAGACCACTAAACTTACGGCGTAGAATGACAGCCTCTTTGTCACGTCCGTCGACCAGTGCTTTTTCGGCGACCAGGCCTTTAGGGGAGTAATAGAAATCTCCGCTAAGGAACTCCCACATCGCTTCAATTTGTTTACGCCCATCTCCCTCAAAAATGTCATGGTAAGGGGAGCGCCCGCCAGGAAAGAAGGACGGCATAATAATTCCGCTTTTGAATGTCTGTGGGTTCATCATGAAATGATAGAAGTAATCTTTTTCGAGACGGTTGACCGTTGTGTAGAGGTCGAGCCCCTTGATATCTCCCCCAGCCTTACCCTTGAAGGTATGGCAGGTGTAGCAGGCGAAATTGATGCCCACTAATTGTTCGCCCTGTTTGCGGTACTCCCTTCTAATCTTTTTGTCGAGTTCCGGAAGTTCTGGGATCGGCGGGAGCGTATCGGTTTTTTCAAACAGATCCGCAAGCTGCCCCATACTCTTTTCACCGAAGCGGGGCATCCGGGTATTCATATAAGGGCGCGCCTTCTTCCCGCCCAGTAGTACGCTTCTTAACCATGTGTCGTTCAGGCGAGCGCCTACCTGATTCAAGTCAGGTGGGATTTGTCCATGAACCCCGAGATTCGGTTGCGTGGTTTTGAAGAAGCCCTGACGCGCTTCTGATACCCCCCCGAGTCCCCCACGCTCATGGCAGGCCGTGCAGTTGTGCCGAATCATCGCCATCTGTATGCTTTGCTCGTTTGTGAGGGCCGACGGTTTGGTGCGGAGCGCCAGATTGACAGCCTTCCGATCGTCAGAGGTCAAAGAGTAACGTGGCCAGTTTCCGCTTTTGCTGGACAGGCAGCCCTTCGAAGAGTCGAGTTTATCCACTGAAGTGAACGTGGCTTCTGCGTTTGAAGGATCATGACATTGAGCGCAATTAAGTGACTCGTAAAGTTGCCGGCCTTTTTTAGCGAGCGACCTGGAGGGTTTGAACGGCGGAACGTCAGACTGTCCCTGAAGCAAGTAGTGAGCAATGGCCCGCGATTCGGGAGGCAACAGATTCATGTCCGGCATCAAGCCGGCTGGTCGGACGGCCAACGGGTCTTTCAAAAACTCCGCCAGTGAATCGACCGAATACTTCCCTTTTAGATCGCCCAGCGGCTTTGAATCGGGGAGAGCCGTTTCGGTCCCCTCTCGGTCGCGCGGATTGTGGCAGGCCACACAACCGACGCTATGGAACAGCGCATCCCCCTTCTTAACAAGAGTTTTGTCGATGGGTGCACGTTTGTGAGCGTTTTTAGATTCGCTAATCAGGTAGTGGGCCAGAGAGGTCGCGGCGCTTTTCCGCTCAGACTCAGGAAGAGCGGCGAGAGCGTCGGGCATCGTGGTGCCAGGTTTTGTTCCCGCTGGGTCGTTCAAAAAGCGCTCGAGGTATGTCGGGCTAATGCGTTCGCCGACGTTGAGAAGAGCAGGAGCCTGCATGCCCGTGAGCAGCGTGTGCGACTCAGAGCCTTGATGGCAAGCAGCACAGTTGAGTTCGCTAACGCGGTGTATGGCTTTTAGCGTCTCGATGGGCTGCGCGTCCAGAGAGGACAAGGCGCAAATTATTAGGAACAAGATGGATGAGGTTTTATACATTTATCGTTACCGAACACTAAACCTACTGAAAAGAGATCCGCTCTAACAGAACAATTTTCCGCCACCCAAGCAAAATCACCGCCCATTAGTGTCCATTCGCAAAGTCCGCCATAGCCTCTGGCGACGGCGGGTGGTTCCCGCCCTTAACCCCCCTCTCCAAAAAAACACCTCAGATGTTCGATGCCTGCTGTAGCCCGTCCGCCGAAGGAGGAAGCGAGGCACGAGTCGAATCGGTTCAAAGTTCGATGTTCAGCGTTCGCTCCCTCATCCCTCCGCTAGCGAACGGGGTCTATCCTTTAACGGTCAAAGGTAGCAGACTCCAGATGCAACACTCGGAGCTACGGCAGCAGAACTGGAAGGAATCGGTGAACCCTAAGGGACCGAACATCTGGTCATCAACAGAGCACTGTCTGCTATCGAAGAACAAGAGGGAGCAAACGTGACTTTCTGTCAAACCTAGCCCGTAAAAAGCGGTCAAGCAAGGTGATGTCTGACTATTGTCGCGCGGGGTGAGGGAGCAGCCAGTGCTTACTTAACTTCGACAACAGAGGCTTTGAGGCTTCCGCGACCCATGACTTCCTCATAGGTTCTGCCGAATCGAATCTCATCAAGCAACCCTTGTGTACCCGGCCGATCCCATAGGGTGATGATGTCGAATGCAGATTGATTGAAGTCCGCAGTATGCGAGGCAAATGCAGTGCCTTCCGCCGGTTCTACGCTTTCGTTATCTGTTACGTTAAAGATAAAACATTCATCAACGGTTCCATTGGGTTTCCAGTTGATCTTTCCAACTAGAAGATAGGTGCCTGTGTTCGCAGCGAGAGTTCCCGTAGAAGTCGTCTGAACAGTGCTGCTTACACACTTAACCGCGTAAATAGAGCTCCCGATCGAAGCAAAACCAAAAGCGTTCCCTGCAGCAGCCAGACCGGGGTCCTGACCCGGCGGAACGTGCTTCTCTGTACTGAAAAGAAAGGCGAAATCATCTCCCGTTCCGGAATCCTGATATAAAACGCTAAACCAAATGGTCGTGTTGTCTCCTGTGAGAAGCGATAATGAAGGTGCCGAAGGCACCCTCCACGCAACCGCACGGTTGGCTGTGTTGATTCGACCAATTTTATTCCCAGCGACCGGAAGTGTTGCGAAAGACAGTCCGGGAGATTGAACTTCAAAGGCATTATCGTTCACGCCAGCGGAGCCACCGTCATCATCAATATTCCATGGCCCACTCCAGCCAGTCCCAGCGTTGTTAGTCAGAAGGCCTGTCGGGTAATCAAACGACTCGGTGACAACCGGTTCTGCCGGGGCTGCACACGTAAATAAATGAAGGAGTCCGGCTGAGGCACAAAGCATGATATAGCGTTTCATATAGTCGTCCTCACGTTACCGTCAACCAGAGTGATCAAAATTCTAGATCACACCCTCTCCGAGCTCCGCCAGTATAGTCTATCCCTTTGGAGAATGTTACGCATTCTGCATATACAATCGCGCCAATCAATGATAATATGCGCCATTATTCGATGAACTCGTCGACTAGGGCCGCTTAAACATGACTGCATCTGATTCTTTCTCGGACGAACGACCCCGTATTGCCATTGGGATCGATACAGACTGGGCAACAGACGTGCATTATAGCTCTATCGAAGGGATTCTCACATACGGTCGAGAAGTCGGATGGAACTGCCGATTGATACCTTCTCTCGAAACGTCACGAGATATAGAAGTGCTTGGCCGTGTTGACGGCATTGTTGCACGCGTCACCGACGCGCTTGCAGCCTACTGCACGGAACGAAAGATCCCTACGGTAAATATCTGGCTAAACTCGCCCGTCTTAGCCTTTCCTAGGGTTATCCCGGACATTGCCGCGTCAACCCAACTTTCAGCCGAACACCTGATAGGTCGAGGGTTCAAAGACATTGCTTTTCTGGGACTCAAGAATGAGGCTGGAAGTCAGCACTCAATCGCTGGGATTGAACAGGTTCAGAACGCGCCGGTGAAACATTTTCTGACCAAGAGTGACACTGTTTACGAATGTTCCGAATGGATCCATATGATCTTAGACGTGCAGGAATGGATACAAACTCTCCCTCAACCAATAGGCATCATCGTTATGAGCGACTTTCTAGGACGTATATTGATTGACGCGTGCCACGAACTCGGACTCACTATTCCAGAAGATGTCGCGATTGTCTCGCAGGCGAGCCCAATGCTACATTGGGCAAAGATCGATCCCACATTGACCTCCTTAGATAGTAATTATCACCAGGTCGGTTATCAGGCGGCGAGCACACTCGACAAGCTCCTGCATAACGAACAGGTACCCAGCGTGACACACATACGGCCAAAAGGAGTCGTCGCTCGTCAGTCGTCCGATACGATAGCCACCGAAGACCGCGTTGTGGCGAGAGCCTTACGGTACATATGGGATAACGCGCATACCGCGCCCTCAGTCAGTGATGTTGCCGCCTCGGTTGGCATTTCGCGACGCTCGCTCGAAAGACGTTTTCGCCAAGCCATGAATCACGCGATTCATGAAGAGATCATCAATACTCGCTTACGACTCGCGGCACGTATGCTGATTGAGTCGGATGAGGCGGTGAAGGGCGTCGCCGTCACGGTTGGATTCAAAAGTTCGGACCACTTCAGCCGCAGCTTCAAGAAGCAATACGGCATGCCCCCACTCGAGTACCGAAAGCGAAACAGATAACGCAGGCTTGTCCAGAGGACCCGCTAGCAGTCACCTAGCGGCAAGAATCTTCGCATCAGTAAGGTTGAATCCGATATAAGCCCTTCACAGCCGGGGCATTCGTGTCGGTATAGCCAGTCTCACTGCCCGATCCGTTCGGGGGTATGCCGTTAGCTATCTCTGGCCAAGGGCCCGACATCAAGTCCTCGCTGCGTCGCACCTTGTACTGGCGCTGAGGCGTGGAGCCATCCTGATCGGAATTCCAGGTAATAATGGGTCGCCCCGAGCCATCGATTGTGAGTGAGAGAATGCGCAGAAATTTAGTGCCGTCGTTCGGGTCGGTTCCGCCATAGAACTCATCATGATTCGAAACACCGTCGGCGTCCTCGTCCGCGTTAGGGTCGCTCAACAAGTGCGTAGTCTCCCAGTCATCATCCATGTCATCTCCATCCGCATCAACAAACCCGCCGGAGGTGAAAATGGTCAATGTGCCGCTCACGAAGCTGAGTGCGTAATTGCTGTTGACGCTTAGCGTTCCTTGATTAATGGCGTAGTAACCAGATGACTCTCCCGCCGCTCGTGAAAGAGTTCCAACAAAGCTATCTGAACCGAATAGTTGCCCCGAACTGATGGAGTAGGTCAACGAGGGATCTCCTGCCCCCACCGTTTTATTTACGGAGTCAGCCGTGACCCCAATGGCAGCAGTAGCGATAGTAAGGATTCCGGTAACGCCCCCCTCATATGCGACGTCACTCACCGTGGCAATTACCGTATAGGATCCTGCATTTGTTGGTGCTGAAGACGAACCCTCATAAGTAACAATCGTAATCAAACCACCCGGTGTCGGTGATACGCCAACGGAGCGCGGGGTGTTATTATACCCTTGCGTGAGATTGCTAAGGATAACCGTCGCCGCCAACTTCGGTGTCGTCACAGACGCCTCCGCCGAGGGCACACTGCTGGCAGAAGCATTGGTTGCTACGACTTGATAATAATAGGTGACTCCGGCCGAGACCGTGGAATCTGAATAGTTGGTAGCATTTCCGGCCTCCATCCCGACCGTGACGAACCCTGAGCCACTAGTCAAGGAGCGCTGCAACGCATGACCCGTTTCGTTGCTTGCGTTATCGACCCAAGTTAAGTCGACCTGCGAACTGGAAACGGCTGCGGCATTCAGTCCGCTAGGAGCCTGCACCGCGCCGGAGGTATCGATCGTAAATACAGCGGTATAGCGATCTTGCGTTAACTCGTTTCCGGTCCCGTCTTTGTCCTGATCCAACTCTTGACCCCAATCATCCAGCAGGCCTGGACCAAACACCAGTGTATAGGCTCCGGATTGCGTCTGGGCCGCAAAGTCAATCCTAAGCAGGGTTGTCGAAATCCACCCGTAAGCCGAAGGTGTAATTGACCCAGAGGGTCCGGTGAAGCTGGCAATATCATCGCCAATCGTGAAGCTCGACGTATCCATGGGCTGTGAAAACTCCACATGAAGCGAGGAGACCGACTCCAACACGGTTCCTAGCGGGCTGTGAGTAGTGACAACCGGTAGGGGTGGCGGACCCTGTGAGGCGTTACCGCTGACACGGATCGCATCCAACTGCCAGCCTGTATCCACGCCGCTGTTTCCTTGCGATGTATCGTCCAGCCCCCAGCGAATCCGAAACACTTGATTTGTGGCGTTTGCCGTGATGTCGACGTTACGAGCACCCCACCCGCCATCATTCACCCCACTAGGAGCCACCCCTGTCAGCGTAAAAACACGCGTCCATGCCGCACCGTATCCAACATCAACATAGGCGACATCATTTTTTCCGAGGCCTTTCCATTCCTGAAAATCCAACTGAACAGTCGTAAAACCTGTCGCATCAATATCCGGTGTCTCCGTATAGCTTTTGGAGTTTGCGGTGTAGTTCCCGCCCAAGTTCTGGGCAATAATATTGGTCCCCGCATCCGCCCCCGCGGAAGGCCCTGTCGTACCGTTTTCGCTCGGTGTGCCGATTTGCCATCCCCCCCCAAGCGTCCATGCATCCGGCGTATCGTCAGCGCCTAGCAGATCACTCCAGACCGTCACATCGGTTCCGCCACTACTCACCCATATATTGGCGGCATAACCATCCTCTTCGAGTTCACCCAGACCCCCATCCAAATCCTGATCCATTGGCCACCCGGCCATATTCAAAATATGGGGACCGATCACCAGTCGATAAGAGGCGCTAACAGTCAATGCACTGAATGTAACGGTTAGCTCGGTATCCCCACTAGCCCAACTATGGCCGGAGATCTGACTAGACACATCCACGCCCTGCGCGCCGGTAAACGAAACCACGTCATCCACGAGACTAAAAGAGTTTGTCTCGATCGGCTCACTAAACGTCATTGTGACCTGAGTCACACCAGGCAACTGGGCGGAGTTGGCCAAGGGCGACTGATCGATCACTCGGGCACCCGCTGGAACGGGATCGTCTTCGTTAATTGTGACTGTAGCGCTCGACGTTCCCACGGAGGCCCCGCCACCAGCATTGCTCAACCCTACCAAGAACGTGAAATTTCCTTCGTAGATGCCATTGTCGTTAATCGTCACAGGCAATGACTTCGTCGAACTATCACCGTCCGTCCACGTTAAGGTCGTAGAGGCACTTTCATATTGGCTCCCTGCCGTAGCCGTGCCATCACTGGTTCCGATGTCCACACTAACGACATCATCGGAGCCGCCAGTTCGCTTAACTATGATGGCGTAAGATCCGACGTTTTCGCCGACGTTATACGTCGCCGACGATAACTCCAATGTTCCTTTTTGGGTGGCGGGTGTCGTATCATTCGCCTCCGACGAGTACGCACTGGAGCCAATGGTGTTCGTTGCGGCTACACGGTAATAGTAGGTTGTGTTTTCGCTTACTGTAGTGTCGTTATACGTGGTGACATTAGGCCCCAAGGCCCCGATGGTGCCGAACCCACTGCCACCGGTTAAGCTGCGTTGTATGACAAAGCCATCTTCGTTATCACTGTTGTCACTCCACGTGAGGTCTATTTGAAAACGGTCGGTCGCTGTAGCAATGAGGCCACTCGGCGCTACCGGCGGAATATCATCCTCAATAATCGTAACGGTGGTCGATAAAGGGGTTCCGAGACTGGCCCCGCCTGTCGGGCTGCTCAGGGATACGGAAAAGTCCTCATCGCCTTCGTTGCTCAGGTCATCGATGATAGTAGCCAAAATCGTTTTCACACCAGTCTCGCGGTCTGCCCAGTTCAAGCTACCCGAAGACACACTGTAGTCCGCACCGTCAGCGCTACCGTCCAATGCAGAGAAAGAAACGGACACCGCACCATCGGATCCATTAAATCGCCTCACTGACAACAGGACATTTGTTCCGCGCTCACTCACCGCATAAGTGGCAGACTCGAAACGAAAAGATCCAGGTCCGGTGATGGTAGTGTTGGTGACACCAATATCATCGTAATAGGCCGGATCGCTTCCAGCATTCACTAGCGCGACTTCTGTAAAATTCGTCTTTGCAGAGTAGAGTCCAAGACTCAACCCCGCTGCTGCCCCATCCACATAAAGCGACCAGGTGCCGCCCGAGTAATCAACGTCAGCTTCGAAACTCGACCAGGTGCCCGCCGTCAACTGAATCGGGAGAGTAACAATCGTTGTGTTGCTATAGGCCCTAACATATCCGTTCGTCCCCACCCAAAAAACGGCGGATGCGTCGACACTGACGGACTCGGGGTCATCGCCGAAGACGGGCTTTTGCCAGAGCGCCACCAAGACCCGGTTGCTGCCATTTTCAAAGGTGTGCGAGGCGGAATCATTTTGAACAGCAAGAGCACTGCTTCCACTACGCCCCACCCCAGTCTGCACGAGAGCATTTGCGCCGCCGGTCCACGCATGTTGTCCATTCACAGGGCCCGGTGTTGACGCCATCCCCCCGCCATCAAATGTTTCAGTAAAGGGCAGAAGCAGGGCCGGGTCGGTATCATCTTCAATTTCAGTGGCCATCACAGTGGTTAGCGAATAGCCGCCACCCGCATCGATGCAAACAATACTGGCAGAGTCGGCGGTCCAGTCAAGGTCTTGGGCTGCGGCAAGAGAGACGGGAAGTCCAGTTGACCAGTTCCCAGAGTTAAAGACGAGAGTACTACCTCCTGAAACGGTCAGGTCTGTGTCTCCGGAGACTCGGGCAACAGTGACCGTCACTGAACCGACTGGCACCTCGGAAAGAGACAGCGTGAAGCCGGCGGATCCGCCTTCAGGGACATTAACGAAACTGGACGAGGCCATCATGGGTGGTTGAGGATCAATAATCGGCTCTCCGCTCACGGAGATATCATCAAGGCACACACCGTAACCCCACTTGGCGTTCCCTTCAAAGGCGATGGCGAAATCATTCCCGGATGCAGGTATCACAACAGTTTGCTGCGTCCACGGGCTTACACTACTGAGATACTCTCCAGCTTGAACCCAAGCGGCCGCTGAATTGGTACGATAGAAGACTGTCAGGAAGTCCTGGTCGGGACTCCAGATCCGCATGTGATGTTCGAACGTCAGGACAATGCCTCCATACGCGGAACAGTCGAAAGAAGGCGTAATCAGTTTATTTTTGTCATCCGCCGTCGTTTCATCATAAAGCGTAATGTTATTCGGTGCGCTATTCGCCGCGGTCGGATTCGAACCACCTAACTGCCCACCACTCTGAACAGTCCACGTTGCGGTGCCGGAAACCTGTAGCTCCGACCATCCTGTCGGAAGGTTGCCGGATCCATCGAAATTCTCACTCCAGAGTACGACCGCAGGTTCTTTGATCGAAAAATACGCATCACTCTCATCATAATCCGAAGGGGTACCGGACTTGGAAATCCGTACCTGATAGGTTAATGCCGCCGTCTGACCGACAGGAATGCTCCATACATAAGACCCCGTGTTAGCGATACCAGAAGCGATCGTGTCGACTTGCGCACCGCCTCGATACAAGTGGATATCCACGTTGTCCGAGAACTGAGCGCTCCAGGTAATGGTTTTGCTATCGCCTTGATACATAGATTCACCACCGTTTGGATCGAGAACCTCAGCCGTGATAACGGAGAAGTCGGCAATGCTCTCGTCGAAAAGCAAAGGACTCCCTGTTTTGCTTATGTGTATTCTGTAATCCGTCCCCTCGCTCTGAGCATTGGGGATCGTCCACGCGTAAGAGCCGCTACTGCTGTCGGCACCCGCCACAATGACGGAATCAAGCACGCCCCCTTTATAGAGCGAGATGTCGACCGTATTTGTAAAACTCGACACCCAGGTGATCGGGGTGGACCCGTTCTGAAAGAACGTTTCACCTCCATCCGGGGCATCAAGATCCACCGCCAGAATAGCAAACTCACCGTCGCTCTCGTCAAAATTCCCAGCATCGGCATTTTCCGAGACCCGGATTCTATAATCCGTACCAAGCGCTTGACTCTCAGAGACCACCCACGGATAACTCGAGCCCGTCACTCCGGTCGCAATGACCGTATCCAGAACGCCACCCTTATATAGCGCAATATCCACACCTCCACTAAAACCTGCCGTCCAAGTGATTGAGTTGGTTGCACCCTGAAACAGTGTCGACCCACCGTTCGGAGCCAGTAACACGATCGCACCTGCCAGAATAGGGACCGTTCCGCTAAGACTATAGGTTCCCACAGATCCGTACACGGTGTATCCGCTGGGACCACTCACCAAAGGGGTCCCGCACCCGACCGGAACCACATGCGCATAATACGTGCCTGCCGAAACAGCAACCGATACGCCTGCCGTAACCGCTGCCAGAGGGTTGTTCGAGGCCAACAGTGTCCCGCTGCCGTCATACAATAGAAGCGATGCATCTAGGTTACCGCCCCAAGTACCCGTTGGTCGACGCGGAGTCTGCAATGCCAGCTCAATGATCCCGTCTCCCACAAGCATAGAAAAGACATCCACGTCTCCGGTTGTTTCAATTAGCCCATCGGCCAGCACGTCGACACCGACCTGCGGCAGAGTCGTCGCCGTGGCATTGGTATCACCGTAATCGTCAGGCTCAAAACTGACCCGCCCTGCAATAATAGCGAGGTCATCCTGAGCGGTGTTATTGGCGGTGTAATACTCACCTTTCGACCATTGGCTCACATTCCGTCCATAACCGGTGCCCATGATCGGTCCCCAAGATGGAGCTGACGCCGTACCGCCATGCCCGCCATAATATGCACCACCCGAATGACCATCATGATTCAATCCCATATTGTGCCCGACTTCGTGCGACGCCGCGTCGGCCGTATTGTCGTAGTCGCTCCCGCCACCCTGCGGTGTTACCCACGAAGGGTTATAGGCTTCACCCGAATAATCGTAGCCGAAACTAGCTCCTCCAAATACTCCGACGTAGGCAATGCCTCCGGAACCATTGTGCGGACAGGGCTGCCCACCTGCATCCGTGGTAGGCGTGATCAATGTATGCGCGACGTAGCGATTCCACACAGTAGGTTCTTCGGTTGTTACATCTATATCGAAGTTGGCGTAATCTTCCGCTACACGCGCCCAGACATCCTCAATGATGTATTGTTCCGTATCACTAAAGGTTGTCGGGTCGCTATCTGTATCGAACGGACGGCAGTCCCAGCTTGCGACACCCCGACTACTGTTCCATCGGGTCCCTGTAATGACATGTCCATTAAAATCGAGGTAGATTTTTTTGGTTGATCCCGGTTTGCTGTGAAAAACAGGTGGGCTGGATATAGGTACGGATGCCCGGGCCTCGCGGGGCTCTTTTTGCAAGGGGGCCTCTTCGGCCTGCGCAGCTTCGGGTGCCGGTTGAAAAACGCATTCATAATAAATGCCGCCTTTAGGGTCGACCCGCATCATCTCGGCATCGCTGAAATGGAAACTCATCGTCTCCATCTTGGACAAGGCTTTTTCCAGAGCTTTCGCGGGAAGCTTCTCAAGTTGAGTCCGGAACTTTCCCTTGGGAAGATCCGCAACACGGACAGCACGTCCGTGCCCTAGTAACCCTTTTTCCGAGCGGCCAGGTTTTTGGGCATCCACAGAAAAGGGACTGCAAAAAAGAAACAGAAACAACGCGTAAACAATCAGTCGGGTATTCATACGCATTGACTCCAAGTTGATTCGGCCGTCGGAAACATAGGTTAAGATAGCACCTTCTACCTGTTAATAGTTACGCATTATGCATGCATATATGCGCCATTATACGCAATATTGCGACATATTGCTCAGGGAGAGGGTTTCAGTTCCATAAGCAGGTAAATCACGTGCAGATGTAAGCTCCTCGAGCCCCACGACTCCGAACGGGTGATAATCGACAACCTAGGTGCCCTATCAGAGAGATCAGATACTTGTGAAGGATCAGTTCGGTAGCATAAGTTGATACCTATTACCCACGTGGCTGGTTATGTCACCTTGCGGCGGTCGTGAACATCAATGCCGGCAGCTCGTCTTTATTGAAGAGATTTGCCCAGTTGAAGGTGCTGTAAAACGCGTATCGGACATGGCGCGGGTCTTTGATCTTCCCGCTCTTTACGAGTACCTTGGATCCGTCAATAGTCGCGTCCGCCCATTCCCATGTCAGGTCTTTACCCGCTATCTCAAAGCCTTGCAGCTTATCACCGTGCCTAAACGCAAGCCCCTTGCCCACGTTGTCGAAGCTGACCTCTATCTCATCACCTCGAACAGTGTGAGAGGTGTAGACTGGACCACAGGTAACAATATCCCTTCCGTAAACGGTTCCGAGCGCTACACGACATGCGCGCATCCCATATGAGTACTTAGTCGGAGGATGAGTTCCAGGAGTCAGGTCGGACGTTGTCACGAGCGGGGCGTTTTTGATGGTGCCCATTTTTATGTGGTTCAAATTATGCGCGCAGGCTCTGTCCTCAGGAAGTGCGTCTTCTGGCAAAGGAACCCACTCAAGTGGGGGCTTGCGGTCGACGGGTTGTTCAGCAGCCCATGCGCACCCTCCGCCGCTGCGTTTCTGGATATGGAGGAACGGGAAGTCGCCCTGGCCCCACGCCTTACGCCATCCTTCAATAAGCGCGGTCATCGTTGTGTACTGGTCGACACCCGGAACACGAGTTCGGGACTCTCCTTGGTCCCAGAGAACGCCTTTTAGTGCGTAGGGCACCAAGCGCTGGATATCCCGCCGGTAGAGCTGACCCATGTCCGTCGATGGGTGGGAAAATCTAAAGCGCCGCGTACTCTCTCCCGCCGCTTCAGCCTTTTTCTTTCCGGTTAAAAACTCCGACTTCTTCTTCATCCGGTCCGCGTTCATTTCTTCAAAACTGTTGAAGCCGCTCTGTTCTTTGAACATTTTGACGAGCTCCGAGCTGGCACTAGCCATCTCCTCCGTCAACCAACTTCCAGAGGGTGAGCCGTTGCGCGCACCACTCATCAGTCCGATCGGGATATTCAACTCCTTCTGCAACGCATGTCCAAAAGAAAATAGCAAGGCAGAGAAATCGCTGATGCTATTGGTGTCCGCAAATCGCCAAGCACCTTTGACGTAAACTCTCAGCTCTGGGTAGGGTCCGCCTTCACATGCGCTTTTCAAATCGGGATCGACCTTCGTATAGTGACGAGTCCCATAGGCCATGTTTGATTGTCCAGAACCCAGCCAGACGTCGCCAATCAAAACATTCTTTAATTCGGTGGGCGCTCCATCTGTTCTATTGCCAACAATGATCAGACTCCCCCCTTTACTGCTAGCACTCAATGGCTTAAGAGTAAGCATCCACCGTCCGTCTTCACCCGCCTGAGTCGGAACTTTCTGAGAAGCACCCTCAGCACCCTCTTTCGACACGTATTCAACAACCACGGTTTCGCCTGGAGCAGCCGTTCCCCATATCGGAACCTCCATGTCGCGCTGAAGCACCATGTTGTCGGTAAACATTGCGTTAACCGTAACGCCAGCATTCACAGCCGACGCGACCAGCGCCAGAGCATTTAAAACCAATAGAGTGGCCAGTTTGGTCATGACAGATCCTTGTTGTGTTTTTCGCTTATCCATGTCCATCTGAATGACAGAACAGTGTTAGTGTAGCTAGACTGAAGACAACAACAAGGAGCGAAGCGACTGGTGATCACCGCAGATGAACAAAGCCAACCCTGACTGCCTTCACATCAGGCACCCGACCCACTCAGTGTAATTCTGACTCGTGATGACCGTGGCTATGTGTCGTGCTATGTCCACCCGGCACAGGGGACCCTACCCGGAAAGACGCATCGCTCACAGGAAGCGCAGGGAGAATGATATGCGCAATACCATTATTCCCTGAAAGGTTGGGCATAATCACCCGCGCACCGCCGATGTGGAGCTTACCGTTGACCCATTCTATGTCATGCCTATCCCCATTCAACATAACGAGCTCATCCCGATCCAACAGATCTTTTTTCCCGAAGCGACCTTCGGCAAAATGCCCCAAAACGAAATGCCGCAAGGTCGAAGACTCCGGATCATGCTTGGGCGTGTCTCCGCCAGCAAGTGCACGGTTGTGCGGCACGAACAGGGTCAATTCTTCAGCCGCCCTTAGGGTTGCCTCAAGACCCGAGTCCTGCAGCAGTTCACGGAATTCGCTGAGAGTGTCGCTCTTCAACAGCTCCAGCAACTGGTCGCCATACAGCACCCTCTCTGCCGGAACAATTTGCTCCACCGTAATCGTCGCATTGGCCTTGCCCAGAGCAATGTTGCGACCGCCTATTATCCTGTTAGAGGGTAACAAAGACTCACCTGCACCCTGTAGGCGCCCGTAAACAGCCACCCAAGCGTTGGCCGTCAAGCCCTCGCTCTTTCCGGTGAGCGGCAAGGCCACTTCATACGCAACGCAACAGGCAACCTCCTGGTTGACCAGCAACCATCGCCCGTCAAAGCCTCCGTCAGTCGCTTTCATGAGTCGACCGACGACAACAAACCCACTCGCATCAAAGTCGCGGCCTGCCTCCAGCTGGATCAGAGCCTCTGCCTGCAAGTCAGATACCGACTTGCTTGGATATGTCGGCAAGGACCCAGAACCCCACTTCTTCGACGCAACACCGGTAGCACAACCAAAGCAGGTCATCGCCAAAACGACACAGAACCCCACAGCCATTGCGGGTCGCCGTAAACAATCCGACTCCCGAGTCGATAACCGATTTTCTTTCATGGAGATGTTCATTCTTCCCTGCTCCCAATTGATCTAGAGATTTGGTCGAGACAAGACCTTGCCGGAACGCAGATCAACGGTCGAGCTATTAGGGTGTGTGTCAGCCGGCGAGGTGTATGAACTTAGCGGAAGTTGAAGATCGTGCCTTTGGCGGTTTCATCCTTGGGGGTCACAAACTCAGAACTCGGCGCTGCCCAGATCGTGCTGACCGCGTTACTGACGCGGAACGTGTACCAGTTGGTCACGTTATCCGATAATCCAGTCAGCAGATAGGTCAGATTCGTATAGACGACATTCGTATAGACGCCCATGTCATAACTGTTCGCCCACGAGCCAACACTGTTGGAGCCATCCGCCGTCCCCCAATGCAGGTAAACCGCGTAAGTCGCAAACGGGATCTGGAGAGCCGCACTGGCTATTGCCGAGTGGTTCGTAACCGCCTGGGCGGCCCCGTTAGCAATGACCTGCGAACCCACGGCAAGCGACGTAAACCCATAGACTGGCAGCGAGCCCCAGAGGTCCTCAAACTGGTTTGTTGCACGGAAATTGAAGTAGTAGGAAGACGAGGCAAGCAGGTCGCTCACCATATAAGAGATGGACCCATCAATATTGCTGTAGCTGCCAACAAATGTAGAGGACTCCCATGCTCCCGGAACCTCTCCTCCATTTACCGGCCCCCAGTAAGCCCACACATCAAGAACAGCTCCGGTAGCCGTGAGATCGGCATTAATAACAGCGGTGGTTTCCTGGACGTCAGACGCGGCTTGATTATCAATAGCGAGACTAGTTAGGTCCGTCGCTCCATCATAGGCCGTACTCAAGTTATACTTCCCTTCAAGGTAGGCGCCCACCTCGTCGAGCTCATCACTGCTCAGTACTCGACCAAAGATCAATACCTCAGCGATTTCACAATTGGACTCGTCGTTATTAGTCCTGTACCCGCCCAAGCCAAGCTGGCCGGGTTTATAATTGGTGTTGTCCGAACCCGTATCCGTTGACGTCAATAGAACACCATCTTTCCAGAAGCTCGCCTTCGGATCGGCCTCACTGTTGATATGGCCAGCGTGGATATGCCAGTCGGT
>CAXMRT010000165.1:0-23493 GCA_964196025.1 uncultured Gemmatimonadales bacterium
GCGTGGCTCTCTGCGCCAGAAAGATAACGCCGGCCCCATTGGCCTAGCGGCCTAAGACGTCGCTCCCGGCGTCCACCCCTGATAAGATTCGCCCCATTCGCTGCTAGACGGATATTCCCGTGGTGGTAGCTCCTGTGTAGCTGCGGCTTACCCAACGGGAAGCCGCCCACTCTGCATGCGTGATTGGGTAGCGGGGGCGCGTGCCCTGTCCTCCTTCGTCAAGACTCCGGCGGATAGACTGGGTCACACCCCCGGACATCCGACAGGGCGGACGCTCTACACAAGCATCCCCTCGCTTACTGATCGTCGGGATTGATTGCGGGGGCGATGGGTCTGGTGGGGCGGGGCTTTGCCTTTGGTGGGGCCGGACTCAAGGGTAGTTTCACCGGGGCGTTGACTGTGGTTGGCGGTCTTCGTTGGATCATGGGGCCGTAGGTGACGTCGGCGTTAGCTTCTAGTTTAGCGAAGTAGGCTTGTAAGGCGGGGGCGTGTTTCTTTTTGAGATCGGCGGCGAGCTTTGCGCCGATCTGGCCGCGTACGAGATTGAAGTCGGCTTGTTTCTCCGGATGATGATGCAGGACTTGAATGAGGTGGAAGCCAAATTTGGTTTCGATCACTTCACCAATCACGTTGGTGGCCTGGGAGAAGGCGGCGTCCTCGAACACTTTATCCATCTTGCCGCGTGGGAAGACACCAATGTCGCCACCTGCAGTTGCGCTGCGGCCATTGGAATGCTTCTTGGCGTAGTCGGTGAATTTTTCAGGTGCGGTGACGAGTTCCTCACGCAGTTCTGTTAAGCGCTTCTTTTTGTCTGCAATGACGTCCTTCTCAAGAAGCGGCGAATTTATATCTAGCGGGTCAGCATGGGTGCTGATCAGGATATGACGTGCATGAACGCGTTCCGGAAGCTTTAGGTTGTCTTTTTGCTTATCGAATTCGGCTGCGATTTCTTCTGCTGAAGGGACAAGCTTGATGCCTAGTGCTTGCTCGAAGAGGCGATGAGACTTGATTCGGACTTCCATGTTTTTCATGAACTGATCAGGCGTAATGCCAATTTTGGCTGCAGCCTCTTCTGGCCGCATGCCGGGTGGAAGGGCACGGCTTAGGCCTGCTTGGAGTTCATCACGCGTGATGGTGATATTTTTGTTGGTGAGCTCAGACATGATGAGGTTGCGAGTGACAAACTCGGTGACGACTCGGTTGCGTGCCTTAGCAATGTATTCGCCTATTCGTTCCTGAGGAATCTTGTCCTTGAAAGGAGCCAGTTGACGGGCGACGCCGATGCGAAGGGCCTCGCCATTGAGAATGGACCCGTTGACAGATATCACGATGGTGGTGGCTGGCAGGCCGACTGTTGGAGGTGCGACGGGCATTGGACCTAGGTCAGGTCGGTCTGGGGTCACGGTTGGGGTCAAAGAAGGGGGGGTCCAATCGGTGCGCGCACTTTTGGTCTCACTCTCCTTGTTTCCGCAGCCGGTGAGCATGCAAAGCATGGATCCCGCGGCAAAGAGGGTGATGCATCGGGTTAAATTAAACTCGCTCGTGGTTGCTCTCATAATTGGGTCTCTACCTAGTTAACCGTTTCGTTTTGTAGACTTGATAGCAGTAGTTTAATGGCAATTTGTCGGCTGTAAAGCGGCATATCCAGGTGGTATCGCATAAAGGAGCCGAGCATAGCCTGAATGTCGACATAGTCGCTGGCGCGAAGGATGAGGGCTGTGGGTGCTGGCAGCTCTGAGCAGGTCTGCCAGTAGCGCAGAGCTTTTAATGCTTCATAGCGCGCGGTTGATGTGGGCTGGCGGGAGTCGTCGGCACAGGAGGGACAGAGGATGCCGCCTCGCGACGAGGAGAAGCCGATTCGGGAGGATGTTTCGGTGATCGGTTTGCGGCATGCCGGGCAGGAGGCGAATTGGGGCGTAATACCGAGTTGGTTCATGATGCGAATTTCGGTCCAGAACACGAGGTCTGGCTCGGCGCTGTGTCGGGCTAGCATGTCGAGTGACTCATCTAATACAGGGTAGAGAGAGTCGTAGGGGTCATTGTCTGGACTGACGCGATTGACGAGATCGCAGAGATAGGAGGCCACGCCCATTGCCCGCCAGTCCTGACGGAAGGAGGGACGGGTCTTGAGGGGAGTGCTCTCTTTGATGATGTGTAGGTTGTTCCGTGCGCGTTTATAGAACAGTAGTTCGCAGGAATAGAATTGATCGTATTGACCCAAGAACATGCTTTTGGGCCGTACCGCGCCTTTAACGACCGTGGCAATCTTGCCGTAGTCTTGCGTCATCCACGTGACAACATGTGAGGTTCGTGAGAAAGGGGCAATGCGCAGGACGATAGCCTCTGTCTTAAGAATCATGCTCGCTACGTTCCAGTGGAGGCGAGTAGAGCTGCGAGGATGCCGAAGTAGATCAGAAGGGCCGCCACATCGTTGGCGATGATGACGAATGGCCCGGAGGCGAGTGCGGGATCGATCCGAGCCCGATTGAGGGCTAGGGGGACGATGGCTCCGAAGGCGGTGGCGAATGTCATGGCGCAGAAGAGTGAGAAGCCGGTCGCGCCCGCCAATTCTAGGCCGCTGATACCACCTGTTAGGAGTTCATTGGTAGAGGTCAGTAGCGACCATCCGCTGAGAATGGCACCGCATACGAGACCCATGATTGAGCCGGTGAGGATCTCGCGAGTGAACAGGTCGCGAACGTTTCGTGTATGAATACTTCCCAGAGCGATGCTACGTACGAGTAGGGTTGAGGACTGAATGCCTGCGTTGCCTGCCATGGCGAGCACGATGGGGATTAGCGCAATCAGGTCCATGTCGATCGAGGGTTCGGTGCCCGCTCTCTCGGCCAGATAATACTGAAACTCGCGAAGAATGATGCTGGTCACGAAACCGCCGATCATCGTGACAAGCAACCAGGGAAGGCGTGAGAGGCTGGATCGTAGCGGCGACGTATGCTCTAGTTCGTCGGCCGCACTACCCGCCATCTTCATGATGTCCTCAGACGCTTCGTCTGCAATGACATCGATGACGTCGTCAGCAGTGATTCGTCCGACGAGGCGCCCGTCGAAGTCCACCACAGGCAGTGCGCTGAGGTCATAGCGTCGGATTAAATGGGCGACCTCTTCTTGGTCGGTGTCGGTGGTGACGGAGACGAAATCGCGTTGAACGATGGTGACGAGAATCTGTTTTTTATCGGGGGAGCGTAGCAATTCCCAGATGTCGATATATCCGATTAGAAGCTGATCTTCGTCGACGACATAGGCATTAAAGACGTTTTCATCGTGCTCTTCGAAGGCGATGGCTTGGAGGGCTTCGTGGACCGATTGATCTTCGCGCATGCTAATGACATCGGTGGTCATGATACCACCAGCGGTTTCGGGATCGTGCTTGAGCAGCTCGCGCACATCGTCGGAGTCTTCGTCGTCCATCAGACCGAGAACTTCTTGTGACTGCTTTTCGGTCATATCCGCTAGCACATCGGCCGCATCGTCGGGAGACATGTCTTCGACGACTTCTGCCAGTTCGCTGCTGGTAAGACCTTCGATCACATCTTCGGCGGCATCGCCCTCGAGCTCGGCTAGCACATCGGGTTTGAGGTCATCCTCGAGTAGAGCGAATAGTTTTTCGTGTGCGGATGCAGGGGAGCGCTCAATCACGTCCGCGATGTCGGCGGGATGGCAGCCGGACAGGATGCCACGCAGCTCTTCCCAATCCTTATTACGGATATGAAGAGAGACCTGCTCTTTATTCGGTGTTGGTTTTGGCATCGGGCGGCTCCAAAATAGTGTCGTCTTTTGAGATCCAATGTTCAAGTTTATCTAGCAATGTGGGGGCCTCGGACGGAGTGGTTTCAGGCGATACCGCACCGCCCGACATGACGTATGTCAGCGCATCGGCCACGTCCATCTCCACGGTGTTGACCTCGGAACGTGGCACGAGGATGAGTATGCCGGACGTCGGGTTCGGGGTGGTTGGCACAAAGAGGGTGACGCACTCTTCCTTTGGATGGGACGTGACATGTATTGAGAGGGTCGGTGGAACGACAGAGGTGACAAAGGCAATTGAGTAGAGACCTTTGCGTGGGTACTGGACGATGACCACCTCTTTGAACATCGATTGCCGTTGTGAAAAAAGGGAGGTCGAGAGTTGCCGGACGGTCACATAGACGCTGCGGACGAGCGGAATATGGGTGAGAATTCTATCCGAAACGCGGTAGAGTTTTCGTCCGATGATATTGCGAACAAAAAACCCGAATAGGCAGAGCAGAAGCATGACCACAAAGAGAATCATGAGTTGCATGGCCAGCTCGTTTTTGGCCAGCCATTCTGGAAGGTAGTGGTCTCGAACGGCTTGCGGAACCCACCCGGTAGCGAGGTTGAGGAGAAAGCGGAGAATCAGATAGGTGCCGCCGACTGGCGCGATCAAGAACAGGCCAATCATTGTATTGCGTCGAAACGCGCGCCATAGTTTTGGAAACATAATCCAGAACTCCCATCTATTCAATTAAGCCGTCGATAAGACCGTCGTCACCAGCGGTCTTTAACCACTGTAACTCTCTCTGCCTCATCTGTTTATGACCGTCTTCAGTGGCATCATCCTCGCCGCAGAGGTGGTCGCAGCCGTGCGCTAGATAGAGGGCCAGTTCGTGACTGGATCCGCCATGAGTGGGGCCTAGATCCACCGCACGTTGTACGTTCACGATAATCTCACCGGTGCATTCCGTTTCGCCCGGTAGAAGGTCGTACCGAACACTAAGCACATCCGTTGCTTCATCCAAGTCAAAATACGCTTTTTTGAGAGGGCGGATGCCTGTGTCGTTCGTGAGGAGAAGCGATATCTCAGACCACTGGGTTTGCTGATCCAGCAGCTTCATTCGCGTCAGCAGGAACATCATCAGTGTTTCGATTTTCGCTTCGCTGACTACTGTCGCTTGCTGGTTGTTGATCGTTATCGTTGGCTTTTGGATAGGCGATCCTCCCGTGGAGCATATTCGTTAGGGTAAAGATGAATGAGCGTTTGACCTTGGTGAGGTCTGAGAAGGTCAGGTCGCACAGGTCGAGTTGGTTGTCCTCGAGTTTGGCGTAGATGATGTCGTTGATGAGGTTTTCGATATGGCCTGGCGAGGGGCGTTCCATTGAGCGAGAGGCGGCTTCGATGGAGTCAGCAAGTGAGATGATCGCTGAGACGCGTGATTGAGGGCGTGGACCTGGATAGCGGAAGTCTTTTTCTTGGATGGTGGCAGCGAGACGCTTCGGGCTAGAATCGTCTTCCGCGGATTTTTTCTCTGCCTGCACGGCTTTATAGAGGAAGAACTGAACGACGCTTGTGCCGTGGTGTTCCTGAATGACATCCAAGAGCGGTTTCGGCAGTTTGTGACTGCGACCCATGCTGATGCCTTCTTTCACATGTGCCATAATGATCAGCGTGCTCATGCTGGGGGTCAACTCATCGTGTGGGTTTTGTCCATGTTGAATGTTTTCAGCGAAAAACTCTGGCTTGGTCAGCTTGCCGATGTCGTGAAAATAGGAACATACGCGAGCCTCCAAGGAATTTGCGCCGATCTCATCAGCGGCTGCCGCTGCTAGGTTTGCGATTACGAGGCTGTGGTGATAGGTGCCGGGAGCCTCGATTGCCATGCGTTGGAGGATGGGATGGCCGAGATCGGAGAGTTCGAGCAGCGTGATGTCAGTCGTGATTTTGAACAGTGCTTCGAAGAGCGGGACGACTAACATGGCCACCACTGCCGTAAAGACGCCACTCATCAGGCAGGCCACGGTCTGCTGGGTGACGAGCTTCGGGCTGGTCGTCGAGGCGAGTAAAACGCTCAGAGCCAAGACGCCGGCGATTTTGCAGAGGCCGATATACATGCCGATTCGAAACAGTCGCGAGCGTGTGCGGACCTTGCGGCCGATGAGCACGGTCACCATTGTGCTTAAGAGCCCACAAATCAAGAGGATGACTACCTGATAGACGGGGTTCGCGTCATGGGGTGCGAAAAGCGGCGTGTCGCTGTGAGCGGCGAGTATGGCGCATACGTAGGTCGTCCAGATCCCGAGCGTGACGCCTACGCGCGGATTAATCAGGATAGTCGCGAGCAGCGGGCCGAGTGAGAAGGGAATGAGGAAGAACAGAATAGTTGGGTCGACGAGTGCGTCGGGGCCCATTTTGAACATGGTGTCCTGCATGAGGTGGAGGATGCCTCGGGCTGGCAGGAGTGTGAAGAGGCTGAGCGTAACCAGGAGGAGGAGGTGAGCGTTGTTTCGTAGAATCTTAGGCTGGGTAATGTGGAGAAAGAGTGCGGTGACCGCTAGTCCAATCAAGAGCATGACGGCTTCCGGAAGGTTCCCGCTCAGCCGTGCACCGATCGAGAGTTCGCCGAGGTTTTGATTCAGATCCAGCAGTGCGAGTGCGATCAACCAGGCGCAAGCGGCTAGAAGGGTACCGACGGAGACTTTCCGACCGATCGGAACCTGCGTCTTGCCCTGCACGCCCTTGTCCGACTTCTTCAGTCGCGACTTGGCTTTTTTAGTACGTAGTTTGGATACGGGTTGATCCATTGTTGGGGTGTTGGGTTCTGGCTTGTCCGACATGACGTGTTTGTCATGTCTTAGGGACAGGGAGAACCACTCTCCATTTGCTTTTTTAGATGCAATATGTCACTTATTCGCCTACTGTACCACGAGCCTATATTCGGGATCAAGCTATGAAGAATGCCTCAATTTACTGTGTTTTTGGGAACGACGAGTACCGCGTTTCTGCCGCTATTCGCGAGAAAATCGACGAACTGGTGCCGCTAGAAAACCAAGCCTTTGGTCTCGAAGTTATTGAGGCGCAAGCAGATAACGTCGATGGCGCTCGCCAAATCATCTCTCGCGTCCTTGAATCCCTGCAGACGATGACCATGTTTGGGGGGGATCGTGTGGTTTGGATGAAAGATGCCAATATGTTGAACGATTCTGTGGTGGGGCGTTCAGCGGTGGTGAAAACGCTGGTGAATGAGCTGGGAGCCTTGATCAAGGCGGGCCTGCCGGACGATGTGCGCTTGGTGGTGACCTCTCCCAAAATCGATAAGCGCTATGCCTTTTATAAGGCATGTAAGGCAGCGGGGGAGCTTCAAGAATTTTCGGTGCCCGAGAAATCGTACAAGGCGGATGAGCATGCCGGTCAGTTTCTGACTGAGATGTTGCAGCAAGCAGGGCTGAAGATGAGTCCTAGCACCCGCGATTTATTTGTTGAGAAAGTGGGGACTGAGACGCGCCAGATTGCTAACGAAGTCGAGAAGCTTGCGGTCTATATGAATCGCAAGGGCGAGGTGAGTGCTGCGGATGTGACGACTATTTCCTCTGCCTCTCGCGATGTGCTGTCCTGGGATTTTGCCGAAGCAGTGGCGAGTCGTAACCTTGAAAAGGCGTTAGGCGTGCTGCGTCAGTTGATGTTTCAGGGAGAGTCCGCGGTGGGATTAATTATGGGACTTGAAAACCGGTTTCGCGATTTGTTGATTATCCGGCATGCTATTCACCAGCGTTGGTTGGGATTTACGGGAGCGGGCAAGTGGCAGAAGGCGAGTTGGAACGTGCCGCCCGATGCGGAAGACGCCTTGGCTGCCTGTGAGGGGGATCCTCGCAATATGAATCCGTTCCGTGTGGGCATGCTTGCTACTGAGGCCAAGAAATATACTCGGCGGGAGTTGCAGATGGCTCAAGCCTTAGCGTTCCAGGCGCATCAGGAACTTGTCTCTAGTAGCCTGCCCAAGGAGTTGATTTTGGAGGTATTGGTGCTTAAGTTGTTCACGGCGCGGGCGAAAGTCTAGCACCTTGATCCTCTCGTGTGTTGACGTAAGACCCAGTCGCCATCTCCTTCTTGATCTGAGCTAGTCACTGCGCATCTGATGCTCGTAAGTGGACGTTTTCGCCCGTTTTTCTGACTTATAGTGGGTTTTGTTGGCGTCTTTCCGCATTTCTAGGTTCTTGTGTTGTTGATCTCTGTGTGCTATAAATACCGCCGTTTTCCTTGGTTATAGGCCTTTGCGGGTCATGTTTACGACATCTATGAATACACATGAAGCATATATATCCCTGAATATGATGGAGGGGATGGGACCGGTGACTGCGGCTTCGTTGGAAGCATCATTGGGTTCTATGGAAGCGGTTTTCACAGCTTCCAAGTCCGACCTTATGACGGTGGATGGCGTCGGCGCACGTAGCGCGGAACGCATACTATCTGAACGAGAACGGGTGGACGGAGCGGCTGAAGCTGCCAAAGCGGAGCGCATGGGTGTGCGGATTTTGACGCCGGTGGATGATCAATATCCAGACCTGCTGCGCGAGATTCATGATCCACCTCTTGCGCTTTATGTCCGCGGAAACGTCGATTCTCTGAGTGCGCAAGGCCTTGCGGTTGTGGGCACACGGCGCCCCACTCACTATGGTCGTGACTGTTCGGAACAACTATCCCGCCAGCTGGCGAGTGCGCGTTATTCCATTATAAGTGGTTTGGCGAGGGGCATCGATACGGCGGCACACAGAGGGGCATTGAAGGCTCAGGGCGTGACCGTCGGTGTGCTGGGAAGTGCCTTGGATCAATTTTATCCCGCCGAAAATATCGAACTTGCGGCAGAAATGTGTGAGCGAGGCTGTGTGATCAGCGAATTTCCGTTTGGCAGATCACCCGATAAAACGACGTTTCCTATGAGAAATCGCATTGTTGCCGGGCTTTCGAGAGGGGTTTTGGTCGTGGAGGCAGGTATTAAAAGCGGTGCCATGATTACGGTGAATCAGGCGCTGGATCAGGGAAAAGCGGTTTTTGCGGTGCCAGGGCGGATCGATCAGCCCTCGACACGGGGCACGCATTACCTTATTAAGAATGGCGCTCAACTAGTTGATGACGTGGATGATATTTTTTCGGAGTTCGATTCATTAATCCCAGATCGGCCGCGTGGAGAGATGGTTTCTCTGCCGACCCCATGTTTGACTGAGGATGAGGATCGTGTAATTAGCAGCCTGGCGCTCGGTGAGCAGAGCGTGGATGAGGTAGCGCGTGAGACGGGATTATCCGTTTCGCAAGTTGGCGCAACTCTCATTCGACTTGAGATGAAACGTCTCATTCGAATGTTGCCAGGACGCATTGTTGAAAAGGTTGAGGGTTAGAAGGCTGCGGTGCAGCTGTTCTTAGTCTCTCTATAAAGGAATAGGTCCCATGGGTAAGAAGCTGGTAATTGTGGAATCACCGGCCAAGGCGAAGACCATCAATAAGATCTTGGGAAAAGATTATATTGTGAAGGCATCAATGGGTCACGTACGTGACTTGCCGGTTCGGAACCTTGGCGTAGACATCGAGAAGAATTTCGAGCCAAAGTATGTGATGGTAACAGGCCGGAAGGCGATCATTACAGAACTTAAAAAGGCGGCGAAAGAATGTGATTCAGTCTATCTCGCACCCGACCCCGACCGTGAAGGGGAGGCTATTGCGTGGCACCTTCAGGAGCTGTTGAAGACGAAAAAGAGAGAGCTTCCGTGTTATCGCGTGACCTACAATGAGATTACGCCGCGCGCCGTGAAGGAAGCATTTGACAATCCAACAGAAATTGATCATCACCGCGTTGACGCACAGCAAGCTCGCCGAATCCTCGATCGTATCGTTGGATATAAGGTGAGCCCCCTGTTGTGGAGTCGTTTGCAGCGCGGCCTGAGTGCTGGCCGTGTGCAGTCGGTGGCCTTACGGTTAATTTGTGAGCGAGAAAAGCTGATCCTAGACTTTGTACCGGAAGACTATTGGATTATGGGCGCTCGAGCGCGCAAGGTTATTGTCCCCATGGATCCATTCGACCTGAAGCTGGCTCGAATCGATGACCAAAAGGCTGATATCAAGAGTGCCGAGCTCGCTGCGGAGATTTCGTCCGAGCTTAGCGAAAGCACGTTGAAAGTGAAGCAGGTCAACACGCGAACGGTCACCCGTCGCTCAAAGCCACCGTATATTACGAGTACGCTTCAGCAGGCGGGATCAAGCTTCTACGGGTTTTCTCCGGCGCGCACGATGCGGATCGCGCAGAGTTTGTACGAAGGTGTGAATCTGGGTGAAGGTCCGACGGGTCTAATCACCTATATGCGTACCGATTCCGTCAGCCTTTCTAAGGACGCGGTCGATGAGTGTCGCGCCTATATTGATAAAACGTTTGGCGGGGAGTACATTCCAGGAAAACCGAATGCGTACAAGAGTCGCAGTGGCGCACAAGCGGCCCATGAAGCGGTTCGCCCAACGGATGTCTCTCGTACACCGGATGCCATGAAAGGCATTCTGGAAAAGGATGATCTTAAGCTCTATACCCTAATTTGGCAGCGCTTTGTGGCCTGCCAAATGACACCGGCGAAGATCGAGCAGCGCACAGCTGAGGTGGATGCTGTTGCGGGTGACGGCGCGTCACCCAAGCACACCTACCTCTTTCGTGCGACAGCATCGGAAGTTATATTCCCTGGGTATATGAAGGCCTCGGGTGTGGAAGCGCCTAAGGCGGTTGAGAAACCAACTCCTGATAAGGCGGGTGCGGCTCCGGCTGAAACGGACGATATTGATTCGCTGCCTCCTTTAACAGAAGGCGAACCTCTCGAATGCTTGGAGTGGTTGTCTGAGGCCAAGCAAACGCAACCGCCTTCACGGTTCAGTGAAGCCTCTTTGGTTCGTGCGCTTGAAGAAAACGGTGTCGGCCGACCGTCCACGTACGCCCAGATCTTATCGACACTGAATACGCGCAAATACGTGACGAAAGAGAAACGCACGTTGACGCCTACCGAGTTGGGTATGAGTGTGAACGGTTTTCTGTCGAGCGAGCTTGAAGGCTTGTTTAATGTGACCTTTACGGCATCGATGGAAGAAGCCCTCGACAAAATCGAAAGCGGTGAACTAGAGTGGACGACCATGCTCGCAGAGTTTTATGAGCAGTTCGCAGGATGGCTTGAGAAGGCCAAGGGTCCGCCGGTTGATATCGAAAAAATACAGGCCTTGCTGACTGTGTTAGAGCCTGTGACCGAATGGAAACCACCACAAAAACAAGGGCGCCGTACCTACGACGACCACAAGTTTGTGGACTCGATTCAAGAGCAGTTGACCGAAGGCAAAAAGCCCTTTACCGACCGACAGCTGCTTGCCCTCGCGCGGGTTGCGTGTCAGTACCGCACTCAGTTGACAGACTTGAAGTCGGCAATGGCGGGTGTCGGACTCGCGGATCTACTGATAGAAGTGGAGTCGGACAAACCGTTGGACTCGACAACCAAGAAGCTCGAGGTCATGGAGGGCTTGAAATTTGCTGAACCTGTGGAACGCAACGGGCGAAAGTATGATGACGAGGCTTTCGTCGGCTCCCTTCGTGGGCGCGTTGAAGGTGGACGCAGTCTGACCGAAAATCAGCGCAAAGCTCTTGACCGCTTGGTTATGAAGTACGGCTCTCAAATCGAGGGCTTCGAGGCCTTGCGGGCAGAGTTGGAGTTGCCTGATCCTGCGAACAGTGAGGACAAGGAGAGTGGTCCATTGCTTGCTGCACTGAAAAATGTAGCAGAATGGAATGCTCCGGTTAAACGCGGCAAGCGCGAGTTTAATGATGAGAGCTTCTTCCAGTCTCTATCCGAGCAGTTGGAGCAGAAGGCGGCTTTATCTGAGCGTCAACGGAGTGCCTTGAAGCGACTGGTGCGTCGTTATCGTGAGCAGATTCCCGGCTATGAGGCTCTTGCAGAAGAGTTCGAAATCAAAGAACCGGCCAAGAAAAAGAAGGCTGGGGCAGACGCTGGCGACGAGGACTGACGCGTCACGCTGTAAACATGAATGAGCGAGGGTAGGTGTGTCGGACGACTCTGAAGGCAGACTTCCGACTGCGGATCTTGATCCGGCCCTCGAGCAATTCATTCAGTATTTGGTCGCCGAACGCGATGCGTCAGAGCATACGATCTCGAATTACGTTCGGGATATCCGGCAATTCATCCGGTTCCACTGGGGGGACTCTTCTCCGAAGACCTTGAAGTGGGCCAAGGTGGATCGTTATGCGGCGCGCAAATTTATTGTGGAGCTGCAGAAGGCGGGTCTGGAAAGTCGATCTATCAGTCGCAAGCTATCGGCGTGTCGCTCGTTTTTTCGTTTTATGGAACGGGAAGAACTGATCAAACATAATCCGTTCTCGGATTTGCCGACCCTTAAAGCCGCTAAGAAACTCCCGGATATTTTAAGTGTAGAGGATGTCGAACGCTTACTCGCCGCACCCTTGAGCGTGCCTGACGAGGGGGCGGGCCCCAAGCGAGTGCGCAATCCAGACATGGTGGATTATTGTGCCTACCGAGACCTGGCGTTGCTCGAGGTGTTGTATAGCACGGGTGCACGCGTGAGCGAGGTAGCGGGCTTGAGTGGTGCAGACCTCGATGTCTTGGCAGGCGTCATCACCGTTCGCGGCAAAGGGAAAAAAGAGCGGATGTGTCCGCTCGGTGGACCCGCGTCACGTGCGCTGAGCCTTGCGCTCGAAAAACGTGATCGCGTACTGCCTAGCGATGATCGACCGGCAACACGGGCTCTGTTCGTGAATGTTAACGGAGGCCGATTGACGACTCGCTCGATTGAGCGGATGATGAAAAAGCATCTGTTGACCGCAAACCTGAATCCGAATCTCTCGCCGCATACACTGCGACACTCCTTTGCGACGCATATGCTAGACGCGGGAGCCGATCTGCGAAGCGTGCAGGAGCTCTTGGGACACGTCAGCCTGTCGACGACTCAGATATACACCCATGTGACGGTGGAGCGCTTAAAGAAAGTATATGAGTCTGCCCATCCGCGCGCGTAATAGTATTTTGATGGACGGACCTCGATTCGGCCGGTAGGTTTTAGTCGCTATGTGGGCGCTCTATAACATTCTCTTTTCAATTGGCTACCTTTTGATGGTGCCGCATTTTTTGATGCGCATGCGTCGACGTGGCGGATACAAAGCCCATTTCTGCAATCGCTTCGGTCGCTATGCCCCGGAACAAATGGATGCTTTTGCGCCGGGTGAACAGATTTGGGTTCATGCGGTCAGTGTGGGGGAGATGCTGGTCGCATTGCGGTTTGTGGAGGAGTGGCGGGTTAACGAAGCGGATGCACGGTTTGTGTTGTCGACCAATACGTCGACTGGGCATGCCTTGGCGCAGGAGCGAAAGGATTCCCGAGATGTCCTGATTTACTATCCCGTGGACTTTCCTCTGTATGTGAGGCGCGCGCTGACACTCATTCAGCCACGCGCGTTGATTCTGGTTGAGAATGAGATGTGGCCGAATATGGTGCGAACCTCTCACCGCCGGAAGATACCCGTGTATTTAATCAACGGGCGGATTTCAGATCGATCTTTTCGCGGCTATATGAAAGCGCGATGGTTTGTCAGTCGGATGTTGCCGCTAGTGAAGACCTTGTATGTTCAGAGTGCGGATGATTCGCAGCGTTTGGCTTTGTTGGGTGCGCCCGCGGAGTCATTGCGAGAGGTGGGGTCTGTGAAGTACGACAACGCGTCTACCGAGGTGAGTATGCCGCAGGAAATCCAGTCCTGCTTGAATGCTTTAGGCATGGGGGATCCGAGTCAGGTGATCGTCGGTGGCTCTACCTGGCCGGGTGAGGAGCGGGCGCTTGTGGAGGCCTTTGTGGGACTGAGGAAAGAGTTTCCAGAAGTGAAGCTCATTCTTGTGCCACGGCATATGGAGAAAGCCGATGCGGTCATGCAGGATCTCGCACCGTTTCAGTTGACTATTGTGCGGCGGACGAGCCTCACGGAATCTGGGGTCATGTCAGAGGCGGACGTGTTGGTTGTTGATACGACGGGAGAGTTGATGTCGTTTTATGGCGCCGGCGACGTTGTGTTTGTCGGCAAGAGTTTGACGGAGTCAGGCGGGCAGAACCCTATCGAGCCTGCAGCATTGGGGCGCGCGGTGGTGGTGGGGCCGAACATGGATAACTTTAGAGCGGTGATGACGGATCTGCTGCGCGCAAACGCGGTGATGTGTGTGAAGTCAATTGTCGAGCTGGAAGAGGTGCTTGGAAACTTGATTCGAGATCCGGAGCTTCGCCATGGCTATGGGGCGCGGGCGCGGGCGTTGGTCGTGGAGAAGCGCGGCGCGATACAGCTTACGGTTAAAGAGATTGCGACGGAACTGTCGGCCTCTGCTTGAGTTGCCACAGGATCGTCATCATGACGAGATACTGCGCCATCAGGAGCATCGAGAGTAAGCCTTCTCCGATCAAGAGTCCTCCGTGCACAACTGTGTTGATGGCCGGATAGGCGACGAAGATATTCATCCACCAACCATCGCATATCATATCGGGTGTTCCGAGGCGTCGCAGTAGGGAGGGGATGGCTGCGAAGAGGCCCCCTGCGTAGGTCATAAACATCCACCGTCGAACGGCCGCGGCGTATGGCCCGCGTTGTTTCCATGCGCGAAACAGGGCGCGGGAGCTGATCAGCGCCCCGAGGATCATGCCGGCCGCGAGATGAATAACGAGGTGCGCGCTCATGTGGTTTCCTCTTTTTGGATCTCTCGCCAGATCGTGAAGAGCACGAGCGCCGCCATCACGATATAGCCAAGGACGTAGAGAGGCGAATCGGATTCGGTTTGATCGATCTGGTAGTGCCAGAAAAAGAGATCAATTTTCGGGGTCGCTGCGAGAGTGTGGTAGAGATCCTGGAAGCCCAGCATGCGCGGGATGTCTGGGACGATGGCCCATAAGCCACAGACCGTCATTAGCACCGGAACCACGATGAGGCCTCTGACTGGCATGCGACAGCCGTGTGCAAGGTACCAGAGTGTGCCGAGGATAAACGGGATGCTCGCGCCGATCATGATATGGTTCATCGATCCGTTCTCCTCTGAGGGACTGGCAGGCTACTGTTGAGCCAAGGTCGTAGGCGTACGGCTTGACCGCGTGCCTCGACAGCGCCAGCGTAGTCGCCTTGGTTGTCGCGCATCGTGAGGGCTAGACTCCACAGACGATAGTGATTGGGGTTGTAGACGAGGGCCTGAGTTGTGCAGCGGTTTGCAAATCGGATATCCTGGTGGGTGTCCTCCATCGCGCGTTTTCCCAGGTGATGCCAAATTTGCCAGCTCGTTGGGGCCCATATCAACGCTTCTTCTAGTTCAGGGAGGCTAAGCTGTGTAATGGCCTCGGCGTTGTCATACCGGTAGACCTTGGTTCCCTGAAGGGAGATATGTGCGATGACGAGCAGGCCGCACATGATGAAGACGAGATCGAACCGTTTGATGCTCGGGTCGCTGGTGACGGTCGATTCCGGAGGGGGGGCTGGGATCAGGAAGCCCGCAAGAATGGCGACGACAAGTGCATAGACAGGGATGTGAAGTGTGAAGTCCAGCATGGCGTGTGTGCCGGCAACGCCGATGCCGGCGAGCGCACAGTATCGCAGGAGCTCGGCTAATGGGGTCTCGAGGTGTGCCTTGTCTTGTGCGTGCCTGATGAGAATGATCACGAGTAGGATGACTAGGACGAGGCCGACGAGGCCGTATTCCGTGAGTCCTTGTACGTATTCGTTTTCGGCGTGTTTGAAGGATTTTCGAAACGTGTTCGACCGATTTTGCGGGAAGACCATTCGAAAAGCATCGGGCCCTGCACCAAGCAGTGGGTAGTCGCGGGTAAGGGTGAGGGCGTCTTGCCAGGTTGTGAGTCGTGATTGTGCGCTGGCGCTTGTGCCGATGGCCTGCATGGTACCGGCTCGTTCGCGGGTTTCCTCGAGCAGGTCGGGATCCAGTTGGGTGATCATGATGCCGGCGACCACACAGGTGACGATGCCGAGTACGCTAAGTGGGATGGCGATATGTGACCGTCGAAACTCGTAGGCCACGACCAGCAGTAGGCCGCTTGCAAAGGCGACCCATGCGCCGCGTGATTGTGAAAAGATGATGGCCCATGTCATCACACAGACGGCGAGGACGCAGAGTGCGGCTCTAAAGACTTGTTTTTTTGATAGGGTATCGATCCCTATCAAGAGGACGATGGGTGCGAAGAGTGCAATAAAGCCACCGAAGTGATTTCGATTGATGAAACACCCGACGGGCTGTCCGTGCAGGACCGGTGTCGTCCACCAAAGCGTTTTTCCTTGTGGGTAGATGTGTTGACTCAGGTAGCCTGCGGCGGCTGTTAGCGTGGCTGCAACGAGAAGGATGATGAGCAGTCTTCGTCGGTTGGCCAGCGAACAGGTTCCGCTCAGAACAGTGGCGAAGAGAAGCGTAATGCCCAGCATCACTTGTCGCATCGATCCGGCCCGATTGCGACTCAGCGAGAAGCGGTTGGGTGGGGTCGCGGCTTGTCCGTGCAGCTCGTCGAGTGTGTCCGTGACCGCTTGATCGTGTGTGGCACGAATGGAGGTGCCAGTGGAGTGTAAGGGGAGTATGTAGACGACGCCGAGAATGAGGACGGCAAGTAGTGTCAAGCGCGGGAGCCAGCGTCGAGCTGCGAGAGTGGGTGTCGGGCGCAGGACTTGTTGGACCAAGAGTACGCAGCCTAAGCCGAGGCCGCAGACAGTGAGTGCACCTGGAAAGATACCGCCACCAAGTACGATGAGGATAGCCGTTGCCAGACTGAGGGCAAGAGTCGCAGCCATTGCTTAGACTGCTGGGGACGCTTGTGATGGGTGGAGCATCTCTACACGCCTCCGGGGCTCACGGGTGGATCGGGGAGAGTAGGGGGGACATAGATAGTGGTTGTGGTTGTCGTCGTCGTTGTTGTCGTGGTTGTGGTGGTTGTGGTAGGACCGGGCGGACCTACCACTGGTGGAGAGGTGCCGTTATTATCATCGATGGGGGTGTCACCGATGGGGGGGGGGCTAGAACCGCCTCTGTTGGGCGGGTCGGTATCGCCATCAGGTGAACCGACAGGGTCCGTTGTGGGGCGGATCTTGTAGGTGATGCCGTTGCGAGTTCTGTCACGGATCGTGATATCGAATGTGGGGTCGAGCTTCGAGGTCGTTTGCAGCCATTGGCGCCATTCTTCGGGAGTGATGTCCGGCGCGGGTTCTGAAATTTCTTCGGGAATATCACCTTCTATGTCGTACAGTTTTAGTTTCATGGGGATGACGGTGTAGGGCTCGTCTTCTGGATACTCGGCGGGTCGACCCGGCGTCACGATTTCTACGCCAATTCGATCGCGGAGGGGACTGGCGCCGCCGTAGTCGAGCTCGACGGAGTTTGACCACTCCATGCCGCTGCGGTTTGCGGGGATATTGACGACGCGTGCGATGACTTCCAGTACAAGCTGATCGCCGGCATCGGAAGAGTTGTCGGGGGCGTTACGTATAATGCCAAAGTCGAACGTGACCTTGTCCTTGATTCCGTCTTCGTCGGTGTCGACAATCGTGATCGTAGGTTTTTGGGTGGCACTCAGATTGGCGCCCATGCTTGTCACTTGAGCGGACTGGATGATGAAGGGGTCTGTTTTTGGGATCGCAGGGAAGAAGTCCGTGATGATCACGGGCATCGTGCCTTCACTGAGGCGCGCGGAAATATAAAAATGGATTTCTTCGTCGATCGCCACGTCTTCTAGGTTTGGATCAAACTCTGTCTGCATAGTTTCAGGTTTTGAGGTCAGGTTCACGAGCTCTAATAGATGGGTCGGTGGGGTCACCGTGAAGGCGTGGTCGAGTGTGTTGGTGTATCGGCTGAGAACGTCAGAGCTGTGCGTGGTGGGTTCCCAATTCAGGGTTGAGCTGTTGGTGTGGATGGTTTCGGGAGCCACGCTTGGTTGAACATAAACATCATACTCGAATTGAACGACTTCGACAAACGAGGCCATGTCAGCGAGAACGAATTCGACGAATGACTGGTCGGAGGTACGGACCGTGGGCAGGGGGCCAGTAATGGATGTGAGTTGGCCGGTGTAGGTGAGGCCGGACGTGAAGTCTGCGCGCAGGATGATGTTTGTGGCGGGCTGGCCGGACTCCGGTGTGTGCCGGATGCGAAAGCGGGTGGTGATGATGTCTCCGGCATCCCCTTCGGGCGCATCGACAAAGGAGAGAACCACTAGTTTGGGTGTGCCGGTTTTGGCCTGTTGGGGTGCGACGACGTCGGTGAGCGTATTAAACTTTTTGTGTTCGTTCTCGGGGATCGGAATCGCAACCAAGTCGTTGACTGCGGTGATACGAACAACAACGCCAGGGGTCTCTATGACGAGATGGCGTTCGGTGGTACCACTGATGGAAATCTGACTTTTTTTTTACTGTCAGCATCGATCACGATTTTATCCTTATCTCCAATTTCGAAGATATAGACGTCTTCATCGGTATCGGTCACCCGGAATCCCAGCTCACATCCACGGATGCCGATAGTGGCCATACGCGTCTTTACGTGAAACTTCTCTGGGTTTTGATCCGTAATTTTCGCGGTGAAGACCCGGAACACGCCTGTGACCACTCGTAGCGTGCAGTTGTTGTTTGCCGTGGATTCGGGGTCGAAGAGGTATTCTTCGATCATAATTTCGCTGTTCTCGCCTTGAGCGAGGGTCGAATCGTCGATTAGCATGGCCTTCATGGCTGAGCCCTTGCCGGTAAGGAGTGTGTCGTGAAGGAAGATAGGAGCGTCGAGCGTTAAGCTTCGCAGCACGCCCTTGATGTCGCGAGCGGTTGCGATGCCTTCGAGTGAGACGACTGAGCCGACGGGAGCACGTTCGCCCAACTCGTTTGGAGTGTTGTAGGGAGCGTAATTCCTTTCCGAGGCCGACATCATTTGTTTGGCGAGGACGCCTACAAGGATGGCCATGAAGGCGATGACGAGTCCCAGAAAGATTATACCGATTCGATTTCTCATAACGTTGTGGCTAGATACTAGCAAAGAACACGGGGGGCGTCTAGTGGCAAGAGGGCGCCTGCACAGGTGCTTTACAGCGATCGGGACTACTGATAGTCTCTGAATTCACTTTGTTTACTGAGGAAAAATGATGTCGAGTACGTTTGGAACAACTTTTCGGATCAGCACGTTTGGGGAATCCCATGGTGTGGGCCTTGGTGCCGTGGTCGATGGCTGTCCCGCTGGCTTGGAGTTGAGTGCGGCAGATTTGCAGTCGCAGTTGGATCGGCGACGTCCGGGCTCGAATCCGCTGGGGACGCCGCGCGATGAAGCGGATGCGATACAGATTCTTTCTGGAGTCGACCAAGGGCTGACCTTAGGGACGCCGATTGCGTTGGCCGTCCTCAATTCGGATCAACGTCCTGGAGACTATGCCGGGATGGCAGACGCTCCGCGCCCCTCTCACGCAGATTACACATATCGTGCGAAGTATGGGCATTCCGCCAGTAGTGGTGGCGGCCGGGCTAGTGCGCGGGAAACCTTGGCGCGTGTGGCAGCAGCGGGAATCGCTGAAAAGCTGCTAGGGCAGTGGTATGGCACGGAAATTGTAGCGTGGGTGAGTTCTGTAGGCGCGATAAACGCACCCGATCTTGTGGGGAGTGGGCTTACTCGCTCGGCGGTCGATGGCTCGGACATTCGGTGTCCGGACGCCGAGACTGCTGCGATCATGACCGATGAAGTCAAGGCGGCTCGTTCAGCCGGTGATTCCTGTGGTGGAGTCGTTACCTGTGAGATACGCAATGTTCCGGTGGGGTTGGGAGAACCTGTGTTTGACAAGGCGGAGGCGCTTTTGGCGCATGCCATGTTGTCGATTCCCGCCACCAAAGGATTTGAAATTGGAAGTGGGTTCAGCGGGGTCACCATGCGTGGATCTGCCCATAACGACATGTATGAAGCGCGGGACGGAGGCCAGCTTGGAACCGTGACCAATCGCAGTGGGGGTGTGCAGGGTGGAATCACCACGGGTGAGTCCATTTACTTTCGAGTGGCCTTTAAACCCACCGCCACGATTGCGAGCGCTCAAGAGTCGGTCGATTTCGAGGGCAAGCCTGTCACCGTCAAAGGCGCTGGCCGACATGACCCCTGTGTCTTGCCGCGTGCTATTCCTATAGTAGAGTCGATGGCAGCCTTGGTATTAGCTGATTTGGCTTTGCGTGCGCGGCTTTCTCAAGTCCAGCAATGACGGCCCCAGGTGATTTCACCGTTTTAGCGACGGATTCGGGCTCCAACGCTCGTTTGGCTGTATTGGAGACTGCCCACGGACCCATCGAAACCCCGGTTTTCATGCCTGTGGGGACTCAGGGGACCGTAAAAGGGATCTCGCCGGCCGAACTGCATGAGATGCAGGTGAACGTTTTGCTGGGAAATACCTATCATTTGAACATTCGGCCGGGCATGGACATTATTGATACCTGTGGTGGTTTGCATACCTTTATGGGCTGGGATAAGCCGATTCTGACCGATAGCGGGGGTTATCAGGTTTTTAGCCTCGCGGACTCCCGTAAAATCACCGATTCAGGCGTTGAATTTCGGTCGCATATTGACGGCTCCAAGATCTTCTTGGGACCGGTCGAAGCGATGGATATTCAGCGTCGTTTAGGGTCCGATATTGCGATGGTTTTTGACGAATGTCCGCCCTATCCCTGCGACCGACATTACGCTTGCCAATCTATGGAGCTTACCCTACGATGGGCCGCTTTATGTGCCAAACAGCCGCGTGCTGAGGGGCAATTGGTCTTTGGAATTGTACAGGGAAGTTCGTTTGCGGAGCTTCGCGCCCAGTGTGCTCGAGAGCTGGTTGATATGTCGTTTGACGGCTATGCGATCGGTGGTGTGAGTGTTGGCGAACCTGAGGAGTTCATGATGCAGGCGATTGACGACTGTATCGATGAGCTTCCTTTAGAGAAGCCACGGTATCTCATGGGTGTGGGGAAGATGCATCAGATGCTTGAGGCGGTATCGCGCGGGGTCGACATGTTTGACTGTGTGATGCCGACGCGATTTGCCCGAAACGGTGCCGCGTTCACCCGAAAAGGGCGATTCAGTATCAAGGCGGGCCAGTGGAAAGCGGATACGAGGCCGATCGATGAGGCGTGCGTGTGTTACACATGCAGCAATTTTTCGAGAGCCTATATTCGACACCTGTTGAATGTGAACGAGATGCTCGGCGCCAGGTTGGTGACCGTGCACAACATTCACACCTATATGACGTTTATGCAGGATATGCGCGACGCGATTCGAAACGACGCGTTTGCTGAATTTAGACAGACCTTTGAGTCTGAATACACGGAGATTTTAGAATGACACAGATGATGAACCTACTCGCTCAGGCACCAACAGGTGGTGGTGGTGGCAATTTGATGCTGATCCCGATGGTCCTCTTGTTCGGTATCTTCTATATGATGGTGATCCGTCCACAGCAGCGCAAAGAGAAAGAACGTCTGGCTATGATTGGCGAGGCCAAGAAGGGCAATCGCGTGATCTTTGGTGGCGGCATTTTTGGCGTCATCACAAATGTTAAAGACAACAAGTTTACTGTAAAAATCGCCGATAACGTAAAAATCGATATTTTGAAAAGTGCGGTCACTCAAGTTCTTGAAAAGGGTGATCAGGCTGTAGACGAAGAACCTACGAAAAAATAAAGACCGACAGTCGTCTCTAGACTGAATCGTTCAGGAGTTACCCTCAATTATGAAAAAGAATTTTGATCCTTGGAAATGGCTACTACTAGTGTTCTTTGTGATGTTTGCCTGGCAGCTCGCGTGGCCGCCGACAGATACTCAAAACGACAAAGGTGAACTCGTTCCCGGAAAAATTCCTCTGGGAACCGATATCATTGGCGGTACCGAGTTTTTATATGAGTTAGTGCACTCTGACATCGGAAAGATCGTCAGGCAGCAGCTCGAAGAGGAAAGCAAGGCAGACTCACTGCGTACGGGGAAGGTCTATGTAGAGCCTTCTGATGATGCGGTTCAAGACGGCGTAGAGAAGCGCTTGGCGAGTGATCGTGATACGATCATGGAGATCGTCCTCAATCGTATTGATGCGACCGGTATTGCCAATGCGCGCGTCTATGCCCAGGGCAAAGATCGAATCGTGGTCGAACTCGCGGCAGTGACTGACGAGCAGCGCGAGCGAATCATCACCATCATCGACCGGGTTGCGCAACTGACGTTCCAGTTGGTGCATAAAGAGTCGAACGAGGCTGTTTCGAAGATTTTTGTGACGCAAGAGGCTCCTCCTGGGTACGCCTATAAAGAAGAGAAGCTTGGCGAACGCGTGTATCGCGGGTATGTCGAGACCAACGAGTTGGGTCGTGCTGAATGGACGCCTGACCAGATGAGTAAGTGGCAGGCCGCCGTACGCCGCTGGGGAAACGCTCCTTCTGGAGCTGAGCTTTATCTACAGCGTGAAAATTATGGAATCAGCAAATCCATTTATGTTCCGTATTTCGTTGAATCGCGTATCCAGCTTCGTGGTGACTTGGTTAAGAGCGCGAGCATGAGCTTTGATGAAATGCAGGGCAACGTTGTATTGATGGGATTCAATGGTGAGGGCGCGAAAAAATTCGCCAAGGTAACCCGGAACTATGCACCGAATGGACCGATGAATGAGGGTAATGCCAATGGTCGTTTGCTAGCAGTGATCATGGATGGGCGTTTATTTTCGGCACCCGAACTACAAGAAGCCATCACGGGTGGGGAAGCTCGGATTACGGGTACCTTTACTCCAGAAGAAGCGCGCGACCTCGCATCGGTTCTTCGTTCCGGTTCGCTTCCTGCTCGAATTATTCCCATTCAGCGTAGTCAGATTAGTGCAACGCTGGGCGCCGACTCTATTCATAAGGCTACACGAGCGATTATGTACTCTGGCATCGCGGTCTTGGGGTTCATGCTTATTTATTACATGACATGCGGGCTTGTTGCGAATATTGCGCTGATCCTGAATATGATCTTGTTACCGGTCGGACTGTTCCTTGTTGCTGGATTCATGGGCATGGGGGCGGATCAGAGTCACAGTGCGACATCAGCTATGTTGTTGCCGGTGTTGACGCTGCCGGGTATTGCGGGGATCTTGCTTACGATCGGTATGGCTGTGGATGCAAACGTTCTGATTTTTGAACGTATGCGCGAAGAGTTCAAGATGGGCAAGAAGGTGTGGCCTGCGATCATGGGCGGCTATGACCGTGCCTTCGTAACCATTCTGGATGCTAACTTAACCACCTTTATCACGGGTATTATCCTGTATGCCTTCGGGTCGGGACCCATTCGCGGTTTCGCTATTACGCTTTGCGGCGGTATTTTGGTCTCCATGTACACCGCGCTGTTTGTGACTCGGATGATCTTTCAACTGTTCGCTCAGAACGCAAAGCCTGGCACGATCAGGATGCTGACCGTTGTTAAGGACAGCGTTAGTATTGATTTCGTCGGGAAACGTGGGATTGCAGCCGTCTTATCTGTCGTCTTGATCGGTGGCTCTTGGTTCTTGATGTTCCAAAAGGACTTCCTAGGTGTCGATTTTACAGGTGGTATCGCGGTCACGCATGCGTATGCGTCGGACACAGTGCCCGAGTCTGAGAAGGTGGTTGCGGCGTACACCGAGGCTGGTTTCCCTGGGACGCAGGTTCAGGTTACAAAAGAAATCGGT
>CAXMRT010000166.1:0-4968 GCA_964196025.1 uncultured Gemmatimonadales bacterium
CACGCGCGTGAATTTGATGTTAGTTACCATGGGACGTACAAGCTTGTAACGATCAAGAAGGCCTGGCGCGGGGCTGACCATGCCCACAGATACCTCTTGAATCAGCGAGGGCAAAAGGCACCTTTTATTAAGGGCGTTCAGGTCATTGATGTGCCGGTTCGGAAGGTTGCCGTTTTGGCGACTTCTTATCTACCGCATCTGGATCGATTCGACAAAATGTCGACCTTGGTGGCAGTCGACCAGCATCGTTATGTGAACACGCCGTCGGCTGTGACCTTGATTGCGGCGGGTGTCGTTCGCGAAGTGGGTCCCACCGTCAATATGAATATCGAACGCATGGTTGCCTTGGAGACGGATGTGGTGTTTTCGTACACGCTCGATAACACCGAAGAGGCTCAGCGACAACGATTGGAGCGGGCAGGGGTGACGCTTGTCCTTTCTAGCAGCTACCTCGAGTCTCGTCCCTTGGGTCGGGCGGAGTGGCTGAAATTCACCGCGTTGTTTTATAACGAAGAAAAAAAGGCCGAAGCGTGGTTTGCTGACATGGTCCGGGAGTATGAGGCCTTGCAGAAGATTGCGGCGAAAGTGCAGATGCGACCGACGGTGTTGGCGGGTGTTCCGTTTGGGGGGACGTGGCATGTTCCCGGTGGACGGAGTTTTAGTGCAGCACTCATTAAGGATGCGGGCGGTGACTATCTGTGGGCGAACGACGCGCATACCGGCGGAGTGCCTGTTGCGTTTGAGTCTGTTTATTCACGTGCTAGCAGGGTGGACGTGTGGTTGTGTCATTCGCAATGGCGAACATTGGCGGCAGGCGCGGCGGAAGACGAGCGGGTTTCTCTGTTTAAACCCTTTCAAAACGGGCGGGTTTACAACAATAATGCGCGGGTGAACGTGCAGGGTGGCAATGAGTTTTGGGAAGCAGGTGTCGTGAACCCACATCTCGTGTTAAAAGATTTGATTGGGATCCTGCACCCGGGCCTTGTTCCTGGTCACGATCTATATTGGTATCAAAAATTAAAATAGAACGATTCATGTTATGAATGCTCGTATCGCTGTCGTTGTGTACCCGGGTCTGATTCTCATTCTGCTCGCTTTATTTCTGGTTAGCTTGCTTATGGGCTCGGTCGCTATTGCCCCAGCGGACGTGATTCGAATAGTGTTAGGGTTCGATGTTGAGAGTCAGGTATCGAGAACGATCATTTTACAGCTTCGCTTGCCGGAAAGCGTGACCGCTGTGCTTGCGGGATCCGCGCTGGCCGTTAGCGGACTTCAAATGCAGGCCTTGTTTCGCAATCCTCTTGCCGGCCCATTTGTGCTAGGGATTAATGCGGGGGCGAGTTTGGGTGTTGCCGTCGTTGTACTCGGAGCCGCGAGCGGGTTTGCTTTGTTCGAGGGGGTGTTCGGAACCGGGGCGAATAGCCAGGGGCTCGGGACTGTAGGTGCAGCCATTGTGGGTGCCGGGAGCATCATGGGCCTGGTGTTGTTGGTGTCTCAGCGCATTCGCGACAACGTGTCGCTTCTCATCCTTGGGCTTATGTTCGGATATGGCGCGAGCGCCTTGGTGAGTTTTCTTGTGTATTTTTCGACCGCTGAAAATATCCAGTCCTATATGTTATGGAGCATGGGGAGTTTTACGGCTGTGGCGCCCGGGCAATTGCCCGTTCTCGCAGGTGTTGTCGGACTCGGGTTGGCTCTCGCCGTGGGATGTATTAAGTCGATGAATGCATTGCTCTTGGGAGAGGATTACGCCCAGTCTTTGGGCGTGTCGATCGGGCGCTCACGCTTTTGTATTATTGTGAGCACGGCTCTTCTTGCGGGTGGCGTGACGGCGTTTTGTGGACCTGTCGCGTTTCTGGGGTTGGCGGTTCCGCATCTTTGCCGGGGACTTTTGGTGACCGCGGATCAGCGGGTATTATTGCCAGCCGTTATTTTGATGGGTGGGATACTCGCCCTTTTTTCGGACATCGTCGCACGCGTTCCAGGAGCGGATGAGACCTTACCGCTAAACTCAGTGACCGCCTTGATTGGTGCGCCGGTGGTGGTGTGGGTTATTTTGCAGCGACGAAAAATGAAGGGTATGACATGAGTGTCGTGCTCGAAACGGCTCAGCTGAGTATTGGTTATCGGACTCAGGGTGCGAGTTCCGTGGTGGCAGAGGGCTTGGACCTATCACTGTCTCGAGGCGAGCTGGTGTGTTTGTTGGGCGCGAATGGTGTTGGGAAGTCGACCTTGCTGCGTACAGTGACGGGAATGCAGGCGTCTCTGTCGGGTGTGGTACGACTCGACGGACATCCATTGGAGGAGATTTCCGCACGGGAGCGAGCGCAGAAGGTGGCGGTGGTCCTAACGGACTCCATCGACATCGGCCAGTTGCGGGTCCGGAATCTCGTGTCTCTTGGGCGCTATCCCTATACCGATTGGGCTGGGCGGCTACGGCAGACCGATACCGAGCGTGTCGCCTGGGCGATCCGTGCGGTGGGCGCTGCCGATTTGCAGGATCGATTTGTGAATGAGTTGAGTGACGGAGAGCGCCAGAAAGTTTTGATTGCTCGGGCCTTGGCGCAAGACCCGACGTTCATGGCCCTGGATGAACCGACCGCGTTTTTGGATTATCCGCACCGTCTCGAAATCATGCGGCTTCTTCGTGACCTCGCGTGGAACGAGAATCGCGCCGTGCTACTGACCACTCATGATTTGGATCTCGCGATGCGGATGGCGGATCGTTTGTGGCTGCTCCAGCCGGATGGCCAATTAGTCGTGGGTTCGCCAGAAGATTTGGTGATGAATGGACGCTTGCAGAATCTATTTCCGTCAGCCGGTGGAGTCACGTTCGATGTTACGTCCGGATCGTTTCAATTGGCAGCTCCAAGGGGGCTCCCTATGCAGGTGGTGGGAGACGGGCTCGCAGCGGTTTGGGCGGGGCGGGCGCTGAGTCGCATTGGGGTTTGTGTGACGAGCGAGCAGCCGGTGGCGACGGTTCTGGCGGAAGGTGAGAGTGGGACTGCTCGGTGGACAGTGACGCATGGTGCGACGGTACAGGCTGTGTCCACACTGGCGGACTTGGTTAACTATGTGCGAACACAGGTCGTGGCTAAAACAACTAGGCGAGGTGATGACGATGGTGCATTTGGATAAAATTTACACGAAGGGTGGTGACAAGGGGACTACGTCGCTAGTTGGTGGCGAACGGGTTGCAAAGTCATCGTTCCGATTGGAAGCGTATGGGACGATTGACGAGCTCAATAGTGTTATCGGTGTCTTGCGGACCTGTTGTGCCGAATCCGGTATCAAGGAACTCGAGGTGCAGGCCGCCACCGTCCTGCACGTCATCCAGAATGACTTGTTTGATATTGGGAGCCTTCTGGCCACCGCACCGGGGTCTAAGTGGGAGGGGATGCGAGAGTTGAAGCCAGGGCAGGTGAGCGCCCTGGAGGAGAGTATGGATGGGTATCAGACGATTCTCGAGCCGCTTCCCTCGTTTACGCTGCCGGGTGGAGGGATGGCGAATGCACATGCGCATGTATGTCGCACCGTCTGTCGCCGTGCGGAGCGCGTGTTGTGGCGACTGCATGAAGATGAGCCGGTGGCGGAGCTTATCTTGCAATATATCAATCGCTTGTCAGACCACCTGTTTGTCTACTCCCGCTGGGTCGCAGTCAAGACGGGCGCTCCGGAATATTTGTGGGACACAGAGGTGAGTCGTGGCGGGAGTTGATCCTTTCAAGATGCGCCTTTTGATCACTGGCGGATCTCGGTCAGGGAAAAGTCTGTATGCGGAGGAGCGTGTGTTGGAGATGGTAGACGCTCCGGTGTACCTCGCCACATCAGTGTCCGATGATTTCGATTTTCAGAAACGGGTGGCACGGCATCAAGCCCGACGGGACGATCGTTGGACGACACGTGAGAAAGCAACTGACTTGGCGGGACATGTGTCGGCTTCGGAGTCGTTTCAATTGTCGATTGAGTACGGAAGCGTGTCGCGGTTCAGTTGGGGCGACGATGGGTTGCGACTGGAGTCGCTTAACGAGACGTAAGGTCTGCTTGGCTCTTGGCCTCGACGGACTCTAGTTGGAGCACATCCTTTATTTTCGTGAGCCACGACTTTTGGATCCAGTCGTGATTGTCTCCGAAAGGGGGTGTGAGGTGAACGGCCCAGTTTGCGTCAGTTAACGTGTATACCATGTTCCACCGTGCGTTCATGTTTGCCGTGTGGAGGATGATCGGGCAGCTCGGTTTTTCTTCGGTCAGAAAATCGATCACATCCATTCCTGTTCCTGGTGCCGCGCTATGACTGAGTGCAGGGTCAAGATCGTGTGCGAGTGAAATGGCGGTCGCGTCCCCTAAGTAGCGGTCAAGTTCATCGATCATGCGGTGCGCGCTTTTCCACACGATAACCTCGCACTCGGGCTGGAGTTCCTTGAGGGCGGAGGTGAAAAGCTCGATACGTTCTGGGTTGTTTTCGAGAATCAGTATTTTCATGGCCGTCTGTTTCGTCATAAAGCGAGATCATAGCCCGTGGCAGGGGAGGGCGCCAGAATAAATGGGTAGAACGTCCTGGCGCACGACAGGGCGCCTCTTACCTCCAAAAACACGCCTGCAAGTCCCGTTGAGGGCGTCGAAGGCATGGATTTCATCAATCGGCGGAGTTTGTTGAGGGTGTGCCCGATACAGGCGATCTCGCATTAGCGCTCGCAACTTGTATTTGAAATAGAATCCCCGCACATAGGGAGCCTTACTTTGTGTGTCTTCTGGTGGCCGCTCGCTTGTGCTCGATGATTCGCTCGCCGACAAAATTGACAAGTGAGTAGTTAGAGGCCAGCTTCAAGGCGGGTCTCTTCGTTGTAGCGTTCGACTTCTGCGTTGGGCATAACAGGCTCCTTAGTTGATCAACATGTTCGGGTCAAGCATCTGATTCACTTCTGACGGAGGCGTTGCGTCGGTGAGTCGTTGCCACTGCGTGACGGG
>CAXMRT010000167.1:0-6624 GCA_964196025.1 uncultured Gemmatimonadales bacterium
GCCCCGGGTCCATGTATTATGAGCGTTGTTCATGTTGTCTGTCATCATCTGGGTGCCATCACCCGCCTTGACGACCGCATCGTTGAAGATGCCGCTCAATTCGAAGATTCCGCAGGCAACGCTCCCCGGATTGGTGACGGCGTCGGCAATCGAATCGTGAAAAACGCCCAGTGGGGTGTTTTGGTAAAAGGCTGTAAGGACCACAGATGTTGAGTTAAGGGTTGGCATGTTGGTGACGATGAGTTGGATGGGGATGTCGGCGTCTATGCTGAAAAGTTGTCCTGCAATGGTGAAGTTTGTGAGCTCAGTTTCGACAAAGTCTTTCGTGCGAAAAAGGGTTATCCGCACGGAGGTTTCGTCGACATTGCTGAGTCGATACTGATAGTGATTGGATGGAGAGTAGCGAACATAAATAGACTTCCATGCGTCAAGCCCGTTCAAGTCGTCGCCCCCGATATCATCCGAATCGGTTTCGATTTTGAAATCGGTGTTGGTCCAGCTCCGATTTTTGTAGACGGTGACGGGGACGATATCTCCAACGACGCGATAGTCGAATTGAAGTCTGCCGACGCCGCTGAGTAAGGCTGGCTGAAGAGGTCGTATTAGGCCGTTATTAATAACGGGTGCCATTTCCTGACGGTAGTCTGTGATGCCAACGCGCTTGCAAAAGTCGACGGTCCAGTTGGCTGCGACATAGTCGTTGGAGTAGCCGTGAGGATTGTCCCACCCGCCTTCGTCAAACGTGACCGCGGAGCTGAGGTTTGTGATACTGAGAGAGATGTCGTCGAAGCTATTAAACCAGTTTGTGCTATTGCCACTGGTTGCGCCGAATACGAAGAAGAAGGATGACATCAGCCAGTCGTCGAAGTTTTGAGCGTGAGCACGTTGCAGTCGATACTCTCCTGTCAGGGTGTTAAGCCTGAGAACCATTTGGCCAGTGTAGTCAGCCACGGCTTCGACCGTTGTATCCCCGGGGACCGCGAGCCCCTGGGATGGCAGATCGAATTTCCATTGGCTCAAGTCGCCCCAGGTTTGCGGTGTTGATGCGACATTCGTGCCGTTGTAAAACGAGCCAGCCGAAAGATCGAGTGAGATCGGGTTGGTTGAAGAGGTGACGTTGAGCACCTGTTGCCAGAGGTTGTCACCGATAAGGCTGAGGTTCTGATTTTCTGTTTGGTCGTCGACTGTGACAGCGTCGTAAACCGAGTTAAACGGCCGGACGTCGTAATGCGCGGGTGAGTTGGAGCCGCCTGCGGGATAGAACATGGGGCTTTGATTGGCGACAGGGAGCGGGAAGTAGCCGTTGAACGAGGCTTCGATATAGTATTCGATGCGGTCGTAGGTGCCGTACTGAGGGATGGGTATCGAGGTTGCAAATTCGTTGTTTCCTGCGCGCGCGAAAGGGATGGGCCCGCTAAAGCCTGCGGCACCTGCGAGCCGATAGTGAAGCAAGGCGTCGATGTTGATGGCAGGGACGTCCGCAGAGAGAGAGGTGATGACGCAGGAAACATCTGTGCCGGAGTAGATCGATGGATAGCCGGGATGCGTTTGGACGATCTGGAATTCTACTTTTGCAGAAGGTTGGTAAATCGAAAAATCATCCAAGAGCAGGCCAGCACTTGCGGCCGAAGGGCTGAGCATTCGGACTCTGATCCAGCCGGGTGAGTATACATTGATAACTTCTGTGTGGGTGAGATAGGTGTCGTTGTTTGCCTCGAACGTGTTTTGGGTAATCCAATTGGTTCCGTCGGTTGAGTAGTCGATGCCGATTTGGCTGGGATCGGTTGAGTTAATCACTCTGTAGCCGAAGGAAATTGTCCCGATGCCATTGATGAGTTGAGGTGTTGTGATGGAAGAGTCCGTCAGAGGTGCCAAGATGCCAATCCTGTCGCCAGTTTGGGCGAGGGCCGGTTGATAGCTGCTGCCGCCTTGAAAAATTGACCAGCCGTTGTAGGTCGGCCCGCTTAACCATGTCTCGAAGCCCTCGGTGTCGAGCGCGGCATCGGAGATGGAATAGGTATTGGGTCCTGCAGCCCCTGCCGCTGGGAGAGGAGTCGCTGCATTTCCGAAACCCTCGTACTGCGCCAGAACATAATATTGCATGGTGCCGGCTTGCGAAGGGGGAATGAGGCCGTAGTACGTGGTGCCGGAGTTGGTCATGAGCGTGGTGTCGAAAGTGCCGTTGGTGCTAAATCGATAGTACAGAGTCGCGGTGAGGTTTGAGGCAAGCCGGTAGGTGGTGAGGTCAACCTGTATGGTTACCGAATCAAAGATAGTTGGAGAGCCGGGCGAGTAGGCATAACCACTGAACTCAATGCTAGAGGATGGCTCGGTGACAATGAGCTCATCGAGAAGCAACTGGCTGACGGTACTGTCATTTACGACGCGCAGGTAGTGTGAATAGCGATCAGCCAGACTGCCCGAAAAGTTAACATAGATATCGTGTTGAATATTGGAGGCAGAATTGATGTCGATCCAGTTGGAGATCCCGTCGGCTGACTTCTGAACGATGAAAGACCCAGGAGCGCTACCGTTGGTGGATTCGGCACGGTACCAGAAGCTATAGGAGCCCAGCCCTTCTCCGACTTCTGCTGAGGTTACCGAGGCTGTGCCATTGGAATCCAACAAGAGCGATCGTCCATAGAACTCGCGAACGGTATCTGCCGGATCGCCGCTGTCCGTCGTCCGTCCGTCCGTGATGTCCCAGCCGTCTGCGCTAGTAAAGGTGGAGATGTTAGTCGTGGCTGCGCCGAACTCGTCGAGATTCAGGTAGGCGGCTTGTTCTGCGCTATACTCCAGTGTGAGGTCGTTGAATTGAAAGGACACATGGTTTGTGTAGGTCCCCGTCAGGTCGATGGCAGCCTGCCCTTGGGTCGCGCTAGAGGCGACGGGAAGGATGGTGGATCCAGGTGTTGTGTCGCCAAAGTTTGTTGTACCGGCTTGAAACGAAAAACTTGGGTTTACTGAGGGTGCGGAAATGTTGGCCACCCCGCGCCATTGATTATCACTCACGAGAAGGAGATTTGTTGCGAACGTGCCCGTTACATCTACGGTGCCTTGTACGCTCGAGGGTGGGGTTGGTTGAACGAGATAGCGAATGGGTGCGGCGATGCCCGGTCCCGGGAAGTTTGTTGGATTGATTGTGGGGGGGCCGTCGAATGTGGTGGAGACGTACCACTCAAAGTGAACGGGTTCCGAGATGGTCGGGAGGTTGCTTGCGGTGGTATAGACAAACCCGCCAGTCGTCACGAGAGGTATTTGGGCATAGGCTCCTCCATCGATGCTGTAGTGGGCGGTTGCGGATATGTTCGACGCGAAGGCCATGGGTATGATGCTCAGTTGTAGAGAGAGGGGGCCGCCGCTCAGGACAGGACTGGGCAGCGCGACCTCGTTGGTAAAGTGGAGATAGGCGGGTGGGAGCGTGATTGAAATGCTGTCGATTCCTGCGAGGTTACCGCCAGGTGCAGCTGTTGCTTTTCGCCAGCGGAGGTAGACCGGTGTGTGGGAGTTGACTTGGTTGGTGTATTGCATGTAGCCAACATTGTTGGTTACGCCCGCGATCCCGATCCCCGTCCAATTCGTGAGATCAGGCGATGTCTCTAGGTAGATTTCGTTGAGAGATGACGGCTGGTTGTTTCGATGAAAGAAAGAGATTGTGCCGATTCCGTTCGATAGAAGAGGCGTTCGATAGCTCGGGTCGGCGACGTTGCTAAACCAGCAGGCATTCGGCAGGCTGTAGCCCCCGAGGGAGTCGAAAATAATACCGTTTGAGAGGACCCAATCATTGGTGCTGTGATTTACAAATGGAGGTCCGGCCGTGTAAGAGTCGAAATTTTGCGAGATATCAACTTGGCCCTGTGCATAGGTCTCCTGCGGCAGGCTGACCATCGTCAACAGACCCAACAGAGGAAGCACCCAAAATGTCTTAACTTGTCCCATAACCCACCTTCAAATGAGTATAGGATGTTCAAGCAAAAACGCAAGGTGGCTGGGGCTTTTTATGCAAACTTTACAAAGTCATGACAATCGCTGTTTCCGGTGGTTTGAAATGGCTCTAACCTGAGGCGAGAGTGCCCCTCAATCAGGGCGCCTGAGGGCGGGTTTTCGACCCGATTTAGTGTCCGATTTGGGCCCAGAATCAAGGGTTTTTAGACACTTAAATGAGTCGATTCAAGGGTGCGGGACGTGGGCCTGCCTGTCAGGGTAGAACTATCGTAAATATCTGTGGATCAGCAGTTTGTGTTGTTTTTGGCGTCTAGCAGGTGTGCGTCTTAAGAGAGGCCGAATATACGGATAAAGTCGCCGGAAAGTCGATTTTGGGTCCTGAGATCCGAAAATCGGAGTCTCGGATTGACTCTATAGCCCGATGATGGGATTTTCTAGGGGATAGGCCGTTTTTCGCGGCCTTCCGGCATAAAAGGGTGAAAATGACGTGGATTCTTGAGTTTGGGCGGGAGTGCTGGTTGCTTTTGAAGGAAATGGCTCCATTTCTGTTGTTAGGATTTGGTGTTGCGGGGGTTATGTCAATTTTTCTGACGCGCGGTATGGTAGTGCGTCATTTGGGCGGAAAGGGCCTTTGGCCGGTGATTAAGGCCTCTTTGCTGGGTGTTCCTCTCCCGCTCTGCTCGTGTGGAGTGATTCCAGTCGCGGCCTCAATCCGTAGGCAGGGCGCTGGTTCCGGAGCGGTTATTTCGTTCCTTTTGTCGACTCCGCAGACGGGTGTGGACAGTCTTTTGGTGACTTATGGCCTGCTCGCTCCGGTTTTTGGCGTACGTTTTGCGACGATATTTACGATTTTTCGACCGATTGCCGCCTTTTTGACGGGTATTGTGGGCGGTGCCATTGTTTCTGCAATCGATGCGGATGGGCAAAAAGAGGGGATTATTGAGCCGGATGAAGCTGTTCTGGATGAAAAGCCGGAGGCGAGACAGGGGATAAGAACTGCGTTGGTTTATGGGTTCCGGACCCTTCCTAAAGATATCGCCAAACCGCTTCTGCTCGGAATCGGTGTATCAGCGGTGGTCTCAGCGGTACTGCCGGAGGGCTATTTTGAAGGCTCTTTCATGGATGGGATCTGGGGAATGTTGGTGATGATGGTGTGCGGTATCCCGATTTACGTGTGCGCCACGGGCTCGATTCCTGTTGCCGTCTCATTGATTGCGAAAGGAGTCAGTCCAGGAGCCGCTCTGACATTTCTGATCTCAGGTCCGGCGACGAATACCGCGACAGTCACGACGATCCTCGCGATGTTGGGGCGCAAGGTGACGGCGGTTTATCTCTTGGTGGTGGCCGGATCCTCACTCCTTTTTGGTTGGCTAATGATGGGTTTGTTGCCAAATGCCGACATGGACGCCCAACTGGGTATGGCTGGAATGGTGCCGGGATGGGTACAGGTTTTGAGCGTGTGGATTCTAGCGGTGCTATTTGTTCGAGCGCTCTGGCCCGCGAAAAAAGAACCCGCTACCAAGAGTTGTTGTTCGGCTGATTAGCCGTCGGAGGTTTCTGTCTCGATCCAGTCTAGATACGGCTGGTGGCCACCGATAATGGGGATCACCGTGATTTGTGGGACCTCATAGGTGTGTTGTTCGCGAATGTGTTCAATGACCTTCTGCTCGAGTCGTTTGGTCGTTTTCGCGCGAAGTTGGTATTCAGCGGCTTCTTCGATGTTGTCTTTCCAACGATAGATGCTTTTGACTTTGGTGATGTGGACGCAGGCAGCGAGATGGGCCCGTACGAGGCTGTCCGCCATCTTCTTGGCATCCAGATCGTCTTCAACCGTCGTGGTGATCAGTATGTATGTCCCGTCATTTGACATGACACGAATACTACGAGTTCGATCTGGATTATTCAAGCGGCTTCCGACATCATTCGACGCTTATGAATGACGCCGACTCTATAAAGCCTCTACTTTCTGCGGAATCCATTCGGGCACGAACGGAAGAGGTCGCTGCGGAAATCGCGACGCGTCACGCGTCCGATGACTTGGTGTTTTTGACGGTTCTTGAAGGCGGGGCGCCGTTTGCGCGCGCGTTACATGGTTGCTTTGGCACGGTGTCGCAGGCCGAGGTTGGCGTCTCTTCATATGGGGGCTCCACCCAGCCCTTAACTCATCCGGTGTTGACCTCGCCTCTGCCGACCAACCTAAACGGACGCACGGTGATGGTCATCGATGATATCTTTGATACAGGGAACACGCTGTCGATGCTTTCAGGCGAGTTGTTGACCGCTGGTGCGGGAGCGGTTGAGTATTGTGTCCTGCTTCGGAAGACGCGTGAGCATGAACACCCCCTAGCTATCGATTATGTAGGCTTTGATATACCTGACGAATTTGTGGTCGGCTTTGGCTTGGATTTTGATGGGGTGTACCGTGATCTCGATTATGTCGGGGTACTGACACCTGGAGCGCGTCGATTGTGAAGGCGGTTTCCATGATCGCTAGTGGTCGCGTGCAAGGCGTCTATTACCGCGCTAGCGCGTTGGAGAAAGCGGTGAGGTGTGGCTTAGTTGGCTGGGTTCGGAACTTGCCGAATACGGATGTTGAGATTTGGGCTGAGGGAAACGATGCGTCGATTAGCCAATTGATCGCGTGGTGCAAGGAGGGGCCTTCTTTGGCACACGTGACGG
>CAXMRT010000168.1:0-47285 GCA_964196025.1 uncultured Gemmatimonadales bacterium
GTATTGAGTCGTCGAACGGTACACGTCTCGCGTGTCGGTGCATCAAAAATGGCCATCGCGGGTGGTGACGCGGTACGCTTCCAGAACGTATACATACTGCGGCGCATCGTGGGTTTTCCCGCATCAGGAAAATAGGCCTGCGCAGTAAAGGACCCGTGACCAAAGTGACTCACCTGCCGCCACAAACCATCTGGTTGCTCTGGATAAACACTCGGTCCACCCACGACTGGATTCAATAGCCCGCTAATTGCAAACGCATTATCTCGAACCAACTCCGCTTGTAGCCTCACTCTTGGCGCGCGCGCTAACAGTCTGTTTGATGGATCCGCCTCCAACACTCGGTCGCTCACATCAGATTTCTGCTGATACGTTTCCGACAACACAACCTCCCTCAAAAGCTCACGAACATCCCAACCGCCCTTTTTAAACGCAACGGCCAAGTCATCCAACAAGTCTGGGTGAGACGGCCACTCGCCTTGCGACCCAAAGTCCTCCGCAGTCCGCACCAAGCCGTTTCCAAAAATCATCTGCCAGAAACGGTTCACCGCTACACGCGCCGTTAAGGGATGCGCATCGTCCACCAACCAATTTGCCAAGGCCAAACGATTCGGAGTCACCCCGTCGGGGAGCTGCGGGAATATCTCTGGGACACCCGCGTTCACCACTTCGCCTAACTGATCATACTGTCCACGCATCAGCATCGGCGTACTGTGCTTCCCTGGGTCGTCCATCACCATCACACTCGTCTGTCCCACGGTCTTGAGCTGCTTCTTCAACGCTCCCAGCTCAAGACTGAGCGCCTTCGCGAAACGCTTATCCAAACCAGGACGATCCTTCAACACCTCTCCCGCATCGGGACCCAATTCCCCCAAATTACTTTGAAGGTAGGTGATCCGCTCTATTCTATTCGACAGCACGGCCAGCATTTTCGAGCGCTCGCCCAGCGGAGAATTCACCGAAACGACCGGTGCCGTATTTCCGTTCTTAGCGCCCTTGCCGCTTTCCCTAGCAGAGTTGAAGAAAGCAAAAAACCGGTAATAATCTTTCTGCGAAATGGGGTCATATTTATGGTCGTGGCACTGCGCACACTTCATGGTTAACCCCATGAAGGTGGAAGCGACGGTATCAATTTTGTCCGCAATGTAGGCCACACGGTATTCCGCCGCGATCGTTCCGCCCTCGTGCGTGTTCATGCCATTACGCAAAAAGCCTGTTGCCATTTTTTGCTGCAGCGTTGCGTCCGGCAATAAGTCGCCCGCTAGCTGCTCAACAATAAACTCATCGTACGCTTTATTCTCCAGAAATGCTTGGATGACCCAGTCGCGCCATCCCCACATTTCGCGATGATCATCGATGGAGTACCCATTGGTATCCGAATACCGTGCGACATCCAACCAGTCTAGGGCCAAGCGTTCGGCGCAGGCGGGTGAAGACAAAAATCGGTCCACGAGAGACTCCCAAGCGGTCTTGGAGCGATCGGAAAGAAAGGCCTCAACTTCATCAATCGTCGGAGGAACTCCTCGGAGGTCCAACGATAAACGACGAATCAAGGTCTCGCGGTCAGCCCGTCGGGATCCTCTCAGGCGGTCCTTCTTCAGACGCGAACGAACACGTTTATCAATCAAGCTAGAGAGTGTACCGCGCCCCGTCGAGGTCGGAACGACGAAGGCCCAATGGCCTTGATACTCAGCCCCTTCCTTAATCCACTGACGCAACAAAGCGACCTGCTGCTCGGTAAGCGCGTGTTCTTGTGCATCAGGAGGAGGCATCAACTCGTCCGGGTCCGTCGAGACCACACGACTCAATACATCACTCTCCTCAGGCCGACTCGGCACGATGGCTCTGGCGCCATCGCGGTCCCGATAAGCACTCTCCGCTATATCTAGGCGAAGCTTGGCTTTACGCCCCTTCTCCGCAGGGCCATGACAATGGAAACAACTCTCAGACAGAATCGGTCGGATATCGCGATTGAAGTTCACCTCAGCCTCGATCGCTGAACAGCTAAGAACTCCCGCTAAGCCGATGAATATGGGGATCTTTTTCATAGGGTAGACACACTATAAGTTGGGCAGCGTTACGTGCAACCACGATTTTCATAATACTCCCGGCGGGGTCAAGCCCTCGATGGAAATCAAAACGACCTCCCGAAACCCTATCTCGTTGACTTTGGCCCCGATTTACCAGACATTTACGCTTCCTTATAAGGAACGACGACTATGTCAGAACCAAAAAACATACCTATAAACCTACGCATTCAAGGCTTTCAGCCGCTGATGCCGCCGCAGGCTATTCGCAGGGATATTCCGGCAACCGAAGCGCTCAACGACCAGATCGTCTCCCATCGTAAAGCCATCGAAAACATCCTCAATGGCACAGACGATCGCCTTCTAATCGTCATCGGCCCCTGCTCGATTCATGACACGGACGCTGGCCTCGACTACGCGCGCCGATTAAAAATACTTTCCGATGCCGTCAGCGATAAATTCCTCCTCGCTATGCGAGTCTACTTCGAAAAACCTCGGACAACGGTCGGCTGGAAAGGCTTGATCAATGATCCTCACATCGATGGGTCGAACGACATTGCAGAAGGGTTGAAGCGCGCTCGGCAGTTTCTTCTGTCCGTCGCGGGAATAGGCATTCCCACTGCCACTGAATTTCTCGACCCCGTCGTCCCTCAATATATTGGCGACCTTGTCGGCTGGGCCGCCATCGGTGCCCGGACGACAGAAAGTCAAACCCACCGCGAAATGGCCAGCGGACTCTCAATGCCGGTCGGATTCAAAAACGCGACCGACGGCACCATCGGAGCCGCCGCGAACGCATCCATTTCTTCGCGCGCACCACACAGTTTTCTGGGTATCGATGCTGAGGGTCGCACCTGCGTCGTAAACACTACAGGCAATGAGTTCGTCCACGTTATTTTGCGCGGGGGTGGCGGACACACCAACTACGAGTCCAAACATGTCGCCGCGGCAAAAGAAGCACTCGCCTCACCCGACGCACTCAACCGCCCCATCATGGTCGACTGCAGTCACGGCAATAGTAGCAAAGATTTCACGCGTCAGCCGCTCGTGTTCAATGACGTCATCAACCAGGTAGTCAACGGCGAAACCGCGATCAACGGCTTGATGGTTGAAAGCAATATCGAAGAAGGCAACCAGAGCACGGATGCAAAGCCTCTGGTTTATGGCAAGTCCATCACCGACAGCTGTATCAGCTGGGATACCACCGACGCACTCATTCGCGCGGCTGCTGAACGCCTTCGGTAACGCCCTCTGGGCCTAAGCACCTTCTTTTAAGCGCTTGGCAACGTCACCCCCCATGTGGGGCTCCCCTCGCATCTCGGCAAGTCGCACTTGCTTCTCCCTCTGCGCAAAACGCTCACGATCCTCATCACTGTACGCGTCGATGCATTTGGGACAGCTTACGCCCTGTACGTAGTCCGAATGCGTTTTGTCCTCTTCGGTAATTGGATGGCGACAGGCATAACACTGGTCATAGGTCCCCTCTTTCAAGTCATGACCCACCGAAACCCGCGCATCAAAAACGAAACATTCTCCCTCCCAAAGACTCTCTTCCTCTGGAACCTCCTCGAGATACTTCAAGATGCCGCCTTCAAGATGATAAACATCGCCGAAGCCTTCTTCTTTCAAAAATGCAGTCGATTTTTCACAGCGAATACCGCCCGTACAAAACATCGCCACTTTTTTGTGAACGGCGGGGTCCAGATTCGCTCGGACGTAATCGGGGAATTCACGGAAGGTCTCGGTCTTCGGATCAATCGCCCCCTTGAACGTTCCGATCTCAACCTCGTAGTCGTTTCGTGTGTCGATGAGCAAGACCTCTGGGTCGGAGATCAGCGCATTCCAGTCGCACGGTTTAACATAGGTCCCGACGACCCGACACGGATCGATGCCCTCAACGCCCATCGTCACAATCTCGGTTTTTAGCCGAACCTTGGTGCGACTAAACGGCTGTTCCTCCGCAAACGACTCCTTGCAGACAATCGGCGATAAACGCTCATCCTCATTCAACCACGTGATGACGGAATCAATCCCAACCCGGGAACCTGCGATCGTCCCATTAATCCCTTCACTCGCCAAGAGTAGGGTTCCGTGAACCTCGTGCTGCTCCATCCGCTCACGCAGGGGTTCCTGCAAGGCGACATAGTCCTCGAGCGTCACGAACTTATATATGGCACATACAACAACTTTCGACATTTTTCACCCTTTCCTGTCCCACTCACAAAACGACTCTTTCTAACGAAGTCCCAGTACCTTGACCAGAAAATAGGGCCGACTCTTTCACCCGCTTTTCCTGTGATTAAGACTGGATCTTGCGAAGTCGATCTCTATACTGGGCCAATCTTAATGGTTCGAGGGGCGTTGCGACGGTTTATCCGCCAGGCTCAGACCAGCGACTAGCAGATAAACGACGCTCATTAAATATGTAATGAGCGGCACCATGCCCACTAAACCCACACAAACAGCCAAACTCCAAGAGGCCCTCTCCAAGCGAATTCTCGTCCTAGACGGCGCGATGGGCACGATGATCCAGTCCTATAAGCTGGAAGAGAGCGACTATCGCGGAGAACGCTTCGCCGACCACCCTTGCGACCTTAAGGGGAACAACGACCTACTCTCCCTCACACGCCCAGACATCATCAAGGCCATCCACGCGGCCTATTTCAATGCCGGGGCAGATATCGTTGAAACGAACACCTTCAACTCAACCTCAATCGCAATGGCGGACTACCAACAGGAAGCCTTCGTCTACGAACTCAACAAACAAGGCGCTGCACTGGCTCGCGAGGTGGCAGACGCTGTCACCGCCGAAACGCCAGAGAAGCCCCGATTCGTCGCCGGCGTGCTCGGCCCAACAAATCGGACCTGCTCTATTTCGCCCGATGTTAACAATCCCGGCTTTCGCAATGTTACCTACCTCGAGCTAGTGGACGCTTATATAGAAGCCACTCGAGGACTGATCGATGGTGGCTCCGATATCATTCTCGTCGAAACAGTTTTCGATACCCTGAACGCCAAAGCCGCACTCTTCGCAGTCGACCAGGTCTTCGAAGAGATCGGCCAACACCTACCTATCATGATTTCCGGCACGATCACCGACGCGTCCGGCCGAACACTGACCGGACAAACCGCGGAAGCGTTCTGGAACTCGCTACAACACGCGAACCCCCTTTCGATCGGCCTGAACTGCGCACTGGGCCCCGCGGACCTCCGCCAATACGTTGAACAGCTCTCGCAGTGCTCCGACACACTCGTGAGCGCACACCCCAACGCAGGTCTCCCCAACGAGTTCGGCGAGTACGACCTGGATCCCGGCCCGATGGCCGACCACATCCTCGAATGGGCGCAGTCCGGCCTCCTCAACATTGTCGGTGGCTGCTGCGGAACCTCTCCCGCTCACATCCAAGCAATCGCAGAAGCCGTGGAAGACATCCCTCCTCGAACCCCTCCCACGCTGGTACCTATCCAGCGCTTAAGCGGGCTCGAACCATTCAACATCACGCCCGAGCTCAACTTCGTAAATATTGGTGAACGCACCAACGTCGCGGGTTCACCGCGATTCCTCAAGCTCGTCAAGGAGGAACAAAACCTAGATGCGGCCTTAGAGGTTGCTCGGCAACAGGTGGAAAACGGCGCACAAATCATCGACGTCTGCATGGATGAAGGCATGCTCGACTCCGAACAACTGATGGAAGATTTCCTAAAGCTCATCGCCTCTGAGCCCGATATCAGTCGGGTGCCGGTCATGATCGATTCCTCCAAATGGTCAGTCATTGAAGCCGGCCTTCGCTGCGTTCAGGGCAAATGCGTCGTCAACTCTCTCAGCCTCAAGGAAGGCAAAGACCTTTTCGTGGAGCGCGCACGCATAGTCCGTCGCTACGGCGCGGCCGTCGTCATCATGGCGTTCGACGAAGCAGGCCAAGCCGACACCACGGAACGTCGCTTCGAAATCTGCAAGGCCTCATACGACATTCTCGTGGACGAGATCGGGTTTCCTCCCCAAGACATTATCTTCGACCCCAACATCCTAACCGTCGCCACAGGCATGGAGGAGCACGACAACTACGCCGTATCCTTCTTCGAAGCCACCCGACTCATCAAAGAAAAACTTCCACACGCACTCGTCAGTGGCGGGCTCAGCAATGTGTCGTTCTCTTTCCGCGGCAACAACGCCGTTCGCGAAGCGATGCATGCCGCTTTCCTATACCACGGCATACAGGCAGGTCTCGATATGGCCATTGTGAATGCGGGACAACTCGGCATCTACGATGATATTCCGCCGGACCTTCTCACCCACGTCGAGGACGTGCTCCTCAACCGTCGCCCAGACGCCACTGATCGCCTTGTCGAATTCGCCGACACGGTCAAAGATGGAGGAAGAAAAAAGAGAGAAATCGATCTTCGCTGGAGAGAGGGTGACGTACAAAGTCGACTCACGCACGGCTTGGTCAAGGGAATCGCTGACTACATTGAAGAGGATGCCGAAGAAGCCAGATTGATGGTCGATAGGCCCATCGAAGTCATCGAGGGCCCCCTCATGAACGGCATGAATGTTGTGGGCGACCTATTCGGCGCCGGAAAAATGTTTCTACCCCAGGTCGTCAAGAGCGCACGCGTCATGAAAAAAGCTGTCGCCTACCTGCTCCCTTTCATCGAAGCATCAAAGGAAGACGGAGAATCTCACAGCAACGGCAAGATCATCATGGCCACCGTTAAAGGTGACGTCCATGACATCGGAAAGAACATCGTCGGAGTCGTGCTCCAATGCAACAACTACGAAATTATCGACCTCGGGGTCATGGTCCCCACCCAAAAAATTCTCGACGCAGCTCGCGAACACAAGGCGGACATCATCGGGCTCAGCGGCCTCATCACTCCTTCCCTTGACGAAATGGTCCACGTAGCCAAGGAGATGGAACGACAAGGGTTTGATATCCCGCTGATGATCGGGGGAGCCACCACGTCTCGCGCGCACACAGCCGTCAAGATCGACGACGGATACAACAACGCAGTCGTGCACGTCATTGATGCATCACGCGCGGTAGGCGTTGCGACTCGCCTCCTCAATGCTGACATGAAGGCTGTGATGCTTACGGAACTGAAAATAGAATACGACCAAGTCCGCGAAAGCCATAAAGGACGACAGAGTCGCATCAAATGGCTCACATACGAAGCTGCACGTCAAAACACATTCTCTACGGACTGGACCAAGACCCAGTCTCCTGTTCCAAAAACACTAGGAACTCAAACGTTCACCGACTACCCACTCTCAGAACTCGTGGACTACATCGACTGGACCCCCTTCTTTATCGCCTGGGAACTCGCTGGGGCTTACCCCAAAATCTTGACCGATAAAGTCGTCGGCACGCAGGCCTCCGAGCTCTTTGAGGATGCGCAGACAATGTTGACCACCCTCATCGAGGAAAAATGGTTCAGCGCTAACGGTGTCATCGGGCTCTTTCCCGCAAACACTATCGGAACAGATGACATTGAACTCTATGCGGACGACTCAAGATCCACGGTCCTCCATACGCTACATAGCCTGCGGCAACAGACGGAGAAACCCCCCGGTCAGGCCAATATGGCTCTCGCAGATTACATCGCCCCCAAATCGGCGAACACGCCCGACTACATCGGCGCTTTTGCGGTCGCAACAGGTTTCGGCATGGAAGAACGCATCGCCGCGTTTGAAGCGAACCATGATGATTACAGCGCTATCATGCTCAAAGCCTTAGCCGACCGTCTGGCTGAAGCCTTTGCCGAACGCATGCACGAACGGGTCCGAAAAGAGTTCTGGGGCTATGCCACTGAAGAATCCCTGAGCAATCAAGAGCTCATCAAGAATCGATATCAAGGAATTCGGCCTGCACCCGGCTACCCCGCTTGCCCCGACCATACAGAAAAAACAACGATATGGGACCTACTCGACGTAGAAAACCAAACAGGCATTACGCTCACTGAACACCACGCGATGGTCCCGACGGCGGCAGTGTCAGGCCTTTATTTTGCTCACGCCGACGCTCATTATTTCGGTCTTGGGAAAATCAATCGGGATCAGGTCGCGGACTACGCAGAACGAAAATCACTCACGATCGCCGAAACCGAACGGTGGCTTTCACCCAACCTGGGTTACGACCCAGACGATGGCTAAGATCGACTACTTCCCGCCCGGACCGTAGCCCTTAGACGCCGAGCCGTCGGCCTCAATATGATCGGTCGACCAGAGGACACCTCGCGCGACAATTTCCATCCACTCCTTGATGGTAAAGGTGTGCGTCATGTGCCCGAGGGTTACTGTGAAAAGTTTCGCCTTACCATACTCCACCGCAAACATGAGGGGGAATCGGGTTTCTCCTTGAGCACCGGTCGCAAGAATTGTCGCGGTATCCCAGACCTTCTCTATCACATACAGCTCTTCGTTTTCAGTCGTAAACTCAGGCACGCCCTTGACGATGGGATGATCGGGGAGGTCGTAACTCACGGTAACGGGCACCTTCGCCCCATGCCTCTTGGATGTCGCACCTAAACATTTGCGCCACTCATTACTCTCCATGTTTCGGAAGGTATGAAACGCGCAGTGAATCGCCACCCCGGCGACACCCGTATCGAAATGCTCTTTCGCCACTGCATTGCCAACAACATCGCCAAGTTTTGCCGAACATTGGTTATGAATAATAATGTCATACCCCTTGCTCCAGTTCTTCTTTTTAAAAGGCGCATGGACATGCTCAGTGCCTTTTCCCTCGTTAACGACATCAAAGGTAATGTTTGCATAGGCCGCGATCCCTTTCTGCAACAGTGCCGCCTGAGCCGTATAGTCGTGACAACAGCCTCCTGTAATCAAAAGCGCTTTGATAGGATCCGCCGCATTCGCCGCCAACGAAAATGCGCCAAGACTCACACACACTAGACTCATCAATAATTTTTTCATAAGCGCTCTCCGTTCAATTACCGCTCAGCGTTGGCCAAATCAGCCGTCAAGAGCAGGAAAAAACTCAGGTAAATAACGTGTTGAATAGGTCCCGTCAAGAAAGACACCGTGCTCTAATACGGTGAGATGGAACGGAATATTTGTCTCAATCCCGGAAATCCGGAACTCTCGTAAGGCCCGCTTCATCTTGGACAAAGCCGCCGGCCGATCCTCCCCCCACGTAATCACTTTCGCAATCATTGAGTCATAATACGGCGACACTTCGTAACCTGGGTATATATGCGTGTCAACGCGAACCCCCGGCCCTGCGGGCAAGTGCAAATGGTCTATCACTCCGGGTGAAGGCATGAATCCCTGGGACGCATCCTCAGCATTTACGCGACACTCGATCGCGTGACCCCGGAATTGGATGTCGGATTGGCCATAACTCAGACGAGCCCCGGCCGCTATTAAGATCTGCGCTTTGATCAAGTCGATTCCGCTAAGCAGCTCGCTCACGGTGTGCTCAACTTGAATCCGCGTATTCATTTCCATGAAATAAAAATCAGATTTCTCATCGAGCAAGAACTCTACCGTGCCCGCCGAGTAGTAGCCCACAAACTCTGCCGCCTTCACCGCTGCCGCACCTATCGCGACACGTTGCTCTTCGCTCAATCCTGGCGATGGTGTTTCCTCGATGAGTTTCTGGTGCTTACGCTGGATGGAACAATCTCGCTCCCCGGCGTGAATCACATTCCCATGCTTATCTCCGAGAATCTGAACTTCGATATGTCGACCGCGCTCAATATACTTTTCCATGTAGACCAGGTCGTTACCGAAAAAGTTTTTTGCCTGCTGACGCGTCAATGGCAAGTACTCGATCATTTCTGACTCGGAGTGACACACCCTCATACCCTTCCCGCCACCACCCGCTGCCGCTTTCAAGATGATGGGGAAGCCAATCTCACTAGCCATGGAGATGGCTTCTTCGTCAGTCTCAATCCCCTTTGTGCTCCCCGGAATGATCGGCACTCCTGCGTCAATCATCGCATCGCGCGCTTCCGTCTTGTGACCCATCTTTAAAATCAAATCCGCGGACGGGCCGACAAACTCAATACCTTCGGCCTCACAGCGCCTTGCGAAATCTTCGTTCTCCGCAAGAAACCCGTAGCCGGGGTGCAACGCTTCCGCCCCTGTCTCTTTACAGATACGAACGATTTCATCGATGTCCAAATAGGCCGTAGTGACCGTCCCGTCGCCTAGACGATGCGCCTCATCAGCAAACATCACATGCATGGACCGCTCATCCGCATTGGTATAAATAGCTACAGTTTCAATTTCGAGATCTTTACATGCGCGCAAAATCCGCATGGCGATCTCGCCCCGATTGGCAATAAGTAGTTTTTTAAACATAGGTACCCCGTCAATGTTTCCTGTTTCAGTGCCAGCACTCTAACCAGATTTTCAGTGAAAAACAAGCGTGATAGAACGCTTCGAATACGCCGCCTACAGGCCTTTTGAAGTCTCGCCAGCCCTCCATTAATCTCCTATACTCCCTCTACTCAAACGATGAAATTCAACTGCCCACATTGTCACACGCTCATCGAAGCCGATGATTCCTATCTCAACGAGGTGATTCATTGCCCGAGCTGTGAGCAACACCTGAAGCTCGAATCTCAAGAAGAATCGGGCCGACTGAGCATCACCACCGAGATTGCCTCGAGCTGGCAGGAATTGAGCTCCTCGGGTCGAGCTGTAACCAATGCCGTTTCGCCCGAAGGTCGGACAATTCGAGCGTTCCTTCGCGAACGGAATATTACCGGGGGCGTGGAGGTCGACGAAGGCGACGATTCCACCGGCACGACATTCAGTCGCTACACGCTCGGCGGCGTCGTCGGCGAAGGGGGCATGGGGAAAATACTCGAGGTCAGGGATAACAATGTCCGCCGAAGAGTGGCGATGAAGATTCTTCACGACCCAGAAGAATCTTCAAACGAAGACATTGCTCGTTTCGTCGAAGAGGCCCAAATTACAGGGCAGCTTGACCATCCGTCGATCGTGCCCGTCTATGAACTGGGTGTCGACACTCACGGACAAGTCTACTACACGATGAAGTATCTTTCCGACACCACGCTCAAAGACATTTTGGCCGACATCCGCATCGGCAATAGGACACGCATCAAAGAGTACCCTCTCAGTCGTTTACTCGCCATCTTTCAGCGCGTCTGTGAAGGCGTGATGTTTGCGCATTCCAAACACATCGTTCATCGCGACATCAAACCCGAAAACATCCTCGTTGGAGATTTCGGTGAAGTTCTCATCCTTGATTGGGGTCTCGCAAAAATTCTCAGCCAAATGGGGCCCGCCGCACAACGATTGCGGCAACAAAGCACGTCGGAAGCCATCGGCTCGGCTCGCAACGATCTCGGCGCTGCGGTCGACGGCATGCAAACCATCGATGGTGAAGTCGTCGGCACCCCTCGCTACATGTCCCCTGAACAAGCAGACGGGCGCATCGACGAAGTAGACACCTACAGCGATATTTTTTCACTCGGCGCCATGCTCTACGAAATCCTCACATTAAATCCGCCTGTCGGCGGCGGTGACGCCACGGCCGTTCTCGAAAAGGTGACCGACGGGTTCATCATCCCTTTCGATATTTTTAACTCCGAACATTCGCCCTCCAAGCGTAAAAAGCTGGAGAGTCAATACGGGATTACACTTGCGCCACTTCTACACTGCCCAAACGGGCATGCGCCAGAAGCGCTCGGCGCGGTCGCAATGAAGGCCATGTCCTACGAACGGGTCGGCCGCTACTCGACGGTGCGACGATTGACGAGAGAGATCATCTCATACGAGTCGGGCCACGCGACCTCTGCCGAACGTGCCAGCGCGTTCAAACAAACCAGCCTCTTCTTCGCGCGCAACAAGGCTATCGCTATTTCCGCTATCGCGACATTTGTCATGCTGATCATCGGGATTTTCCTACTGGTGTCCGAGCGCTCTCGACTGACTACCGCCCTCGCCGGTTCTGGAAAACAAACGACGGAACTACAGGCAGCGCTTTCGCAAGCAAGCACACTCCGATCCAAACTATCGACTGAGGGAACAGACAAGGCAACCCTTCTGATACAGACAGAAAACTATTCCCTCGCGGCAAGAACTGCGGAGAACGCCTGCAAAGCCGATCCTGCAAACGGCCTTGCGTGGTACGTGCGCGGCCGCGCCGAGCTCGCACAGCTCCATCTGCAAGACTCCCAGTCCGCGTTCCTGTCAGGCGTACAAAACAGTGAGGCTTCAGGGTCCGTCTCCCAACAGTGCGGTAGACTCTCAGCAATGATCAAATCGATTTTCGATCACCCAGACTTCACAGGGACACCCACACCTGACATGATCCTTGCACTTGCCGCACAGATCCGGAGCTCAGGCGATGAAATCATCGCAAATGCGGTTGAGAAAAGAGCGCGGCCGACTTTCTAAACACCTACTTGCCGGCCGGCGGGCACCACGGCTGCTCATCACCACGTGGCCGCAAGAACTGGGCGTCGACCGACTGATACCACGCATGTAAACGTGTACGCATGTCCGTGACACGGTCAGGATTTTGGTCCGCTAAATCAACCCGCTCCCCTACATCAGTCTTCAGGTTGTAGAGATGCGTGCGTCCATCCTCATATCGCTCGACCAACTTAAAGTTTCCCTCTCTGATCGCGCCGCCAGGAAACCCGCCTTGATTGCTGTAATGCGGATAATGCCAAAACAGGCTCTTGCGCGCCAAGGACGTCCCACCTTTCAACAGGGGCACCAGATTCACGCCATCCAGATGTTGTCCAGGCTTTAGGCCCAGACCCGCGGCGGCCAACAAGGTCGGATAAAAGTCCGTCGATATCACCGGCACATCACACACACTCCCAGGCGCAGTCACTCCCGGCCAACGGATCATGAACGGCTCGCGGATACCACCCTCGTAAACCCAGCCTTTCCCGCCCCGCAATGGCAGATTGGATGTTGGTGACCCCTCGGAAGTCGACAAGCCGCCGTTGTCAGACATAAAGCACACAATCGTATTTTTATCCAAACCCAAGTCCTTCAATTTGGTCAAAACGCGACCGACCTGATGATCCATACTCTCCATCATCGCGGCATATGTTGCATGTTTCTGCACCTGACGGACGGCGCGAGTCTTGCCCTTGCCCCCGCCGGACACCATCTCTTCTTCACCAAACTCATTGCCACTCATGGCCTGAGCCTTGACTCGATACTTCTCTGTCAGGTCCGCTCGCGCTTGCAACGGCGTGTGGACAGAATAGAAAGAAAAGTAGAGAAAAAATGGTTCCGACTTAAACCCCTCCAGCAAGGACACGGCTTCATCGCCGAGCCGTTTGGGGAGATGCTCACCCTTAGGCCCATCCGATAGCCGAGGATTGGAATAAGGAGAAAAATAACTCTTGGGCATACCGCCTGAATGCCCCCCCACGTTCACGTCAAATCCCTGCGCTTCTGGCCAAAACTCTTTCGTCGGCCCCAGATGCCACTTGCCCAAAAAAGCGGTTTTGTAGCCAGCCTCTTTAAAGGCCTCCGCAAGCGTTACTTCTGTCGTCGGCATGTTGCCACGCAACACCGCTGGCTTGAAACGACCTTGGCGAGCACCTGAAAAGAAATTGGTGGCGCGTACACGCGTGGGGTACTTACCCGCCATAATGCTATATCGGGTCGGGCTACAAACCGGATTCGCCGCATATCCGCTAGTAAAACGCATCCCCGTCGCCGCCAATTCATCGATATGGGGCGTTTCATAAAACGTGTTCGGGTTATAAGCCCCGATGTCCATGTAACCAAGATCGTCCACCAAGAAAAATACGACGTTCGGGCGAGTAGCGTCACCATGCACGCAGCCTGCGAGACAGACCCATGCCAAAGTCAATAAACCCCTCATACCAATCCTCCTTATCACTCGTTAGAAGGGTGTACGGGTTACACGTCACATAAGTGACAGGCTTCGTGCAATCCTTGATAAGCATCTCGGGTAGGAATAAATTCTTGGCCCACATATCCTGTGTAACCAATGTCGAGCAAGGCCTTCATACACCCAGGATAATGGATCTCTTGCGTATCATCCAATTCTCCACGTCCCGGATTCCCCGCGGTGTGAATGTGCCCAATCAAGTCTTTATACTGCTTCAATCGCCGGATCACATCCCCGTTCATGATTTGGACGTGATAGATGTCGAACAATATCTTCACCCGTTCAGACCCCACCGCCTTCACTATGTCGGCGACATAATCCATATCATCACCCTGGTAACCGGGATGCCCATGGCTTGGACTTGAGTCATCGCGTGTATTCAGCATTTCGATATTGATCGTCACATTCTTCTTTTCGCCGTAACGAGCCAATTCTTTCAGCCCAGAGATCACATTCTTCGCACCCTCTTCGAGTGAAATCTCCCCGCTCTTCGGATTCGCCGGATCTCTCCACTTATACCCATTGAACGCGATCACATTCGGAAAGCCAAACTCGGAACAAGCATCTATGTTTTTGCGCGTCCCCTCAAAAATTTCCTTATGGAAATCCGTATTGTTCAAGCCCTTCATAAACGCCCGTCCGGACACCCCGTTAGGCGCAATCGCCGAGATCAGCCCATGTTTTTTCAGAACTGGGTAATGTTTAGACGAACACAACTCGATGCTGACGCACCCCAAGGAACGGGCTTTCCGACACATGGTGTCTATGTCCCACTTCTCGCCAAATGAATGAAAGCACCAATAGACAATCGACTGCTTGATTTGCCCGCGAGTGATAGCCTTTCCACCGTCCGATACGGGTGTCGTGCAGCCTGGAAGTGTGGCGGCGCCTACCGCCGCGGCAGTGAGTCCTAAAGCTGCGCGTCGCGACAAATCGGGTCCTTGTGGTGCATTCATATGTTTCTCTCTGGATGGGTTGAACAATGCGAATAGTTCAGAAGCTTACTTCGCCGGGGGCAACCCGGAAGATATCGCTGCACCTCTCGCGGGAAACTCACCCACTGCGAGGGGTCCATAGTAGGCCCGCCGAGCTTTCTTCAAAATCACTTTCGCAGCAGCATTCTGAGGAGCACGATCGAGTACATATTCGGAAAACTCCATCGCTTTCTCAAAATTTTTCATCGCGTAAAAGACCGCGGCGATATTGATATATCCACCTAAGAAATCTGGGTCAATTCGCCCGCACGCATAAAAATACTCTAACGCTTTTTTGTCGTTGTGCATGGCCACGCAGGTGGCCCCAGCGTTGTTGTGCGCCTTGACGTTTAGAGGGTCGTACTCAATCGCCTTTTCGTGTGCAACCAAAGCCTCTACTAATAGACTCTTTCGAGCGATCAGGTTAGTCGTGTCGTCCACCTCCCAGCGGAGCACCTCCCCATACACATTCCATGCCCGCGCATGACGGGGAGAGGCGCTGATCGCCGCTCCCACTTCGGCCTTTACTAGCTCGATCAACTCGGGCTGCGACATACCGGACTTCCCGCGGGCCCTCCACAAGAGCGCAAGATTCAATCGCGCGTCCGCGTATTCGGGGTTCAACTGCTTCGCGCGCGTAAAGCGCCCGATCGCCGGCCCAAATTCACCGCGGGTTACATGCGCTGCGCCCATCGCATTTTCAAGCTCCGCCTCGAAGTTGACCGAGTCACTTGCGTACCCCGTCGGAAGATTAATCAAGGTCGCAACAACTAATACGATACCTGTTCGGCGCAGCCGACAACCTTCCCCTTTTGCGTACGCCGCCCACAAGCCCTGCAAGCCGATCGCCGAAAAAATGAGCATGGCCGGGATCATCGGCAACTTATATCGCGCGCTAGGGAAGAACAATACGACGGAAACCATATACACAAAAATGAAGCCCATTAAAATATGACTGGTATCCCGCTTGGCCATACGAAGCGCCACGCCCAAAATAGCCAACGGCGCCAATACACCGAAAGGGTAAGCAAAGGATCCGACCTTCCACATCAAGAACTTCAACACAGTCGACTGTTCGCGCATCACATACACATCCATATTGCGCGGGATCTCGCGCGCGTGAGCAAACCTCCAAGTCTTTAATAACACCCTCTTGACTGCGGCCACCGGATTCGCGGTCATCCACTCGCGGCTCGAGCGATAAAAAAATGCCGACGCCTCAGATTCTTTCACCACCGACTCACGGTGAGGCATCCCCACTAGGTCCGTCCATTCCGGACTCCCCGGCCTCGCACACTCGAGCCGGTCGCTATCGGCACTATTCCCGATATAGAAGTTGATACCGCCGTTCGTCGAAATCAACACCCATTGCTTCGACACAGAATGGTTGTGACACAAGACCGCCAATAAGGGAGCCAGGAGTCCCATGGCAAAGACCGCGCTCTGCAACCCCGCCCGTCTCCACTCGCCACTCTCTCGAGTCTTGATCACCTGCCATGCCATCAGGACCACGAGAAAAAAGATGACGTTCGGGACCGTCAACACCGCAAGGCCCAGCACCGTACCCGCCAAACAGAACCATCCGAGACTCCGACGCTCTAGCGCAATGAGCACCAGCCACACAACCAACACGTTCAGAAAAACCGACAGTCCAACAGGTAGCAGCTGTCCGTTGAAAAACACAAGCGGCCCATAACCTGCCATCATGAGCCCCGCAATAAGTCCAGTGGTCCGCGTGGCAATCCGCACCGCGATCAAATACGTCAGGGCCGCACTGAGTAAGGCGAGCAAGATCTGCACCCGTCTTGCCCTCGCGGTGAGCCGGCCAAGGTCGGCTCCCGTCACACCCTCCTGCACCGCCGTGCCGTAAACCTTCGCCAAGACAAGGGGATACATCGGGGGTTGCCAAAATGGGCGGCTTGGGGCGGATTGTCCACGCGCCATGGCAAGCGCTTGTCGGTGATACGTCCCAGCATCAATCAGCGGCGTCGCGTGTGTCGCAACGTCTCGTGTCTCGAACACATAAGCGAACTGAACCACGGCGGACACACACATGACCAAGATCAATCCATACCGTTGAAGAATATTCATCATCTAGCGTCCTTCCGTTTACGACTCCCAGAGCCCGTTCGCCTTATAAAACTCAACCGCCGCTGACACGGAGTCCTCCAAGGTGATCTCCGGCTCCCACGACAAGGCATGCTTCGCACGGGATGCGGAGAAATACCGAAACCGGAAGAAGCCCTCGAAAATAGTCACGTTAAATAGACTGATCTTTTTGAAGCCGGGAAGGCAGCCCATAATCCGCACGGTCAACAAGGCAAAGGGCCGAGTCCACATCGGCACGGGAACCCCTCCTCCCGCTCGTTCCGAGAAGCAACGGCGCAGGCGACGGAACAAGTCCCGATAACGAACGTTTTCAGCGGAGATAATGTAGCGCTCGATACCCTCATCCCCCGGCTCGGAGTCCAATACCAACTGCACCGCTCTGGAAAAATCACGCACATCCACCCAAGACGTCCCGCCTGGAAACCCTATGGGGAACGTTCGACTCGACGACATCTTCACTAAGGTCCCACTATTCATCTTCATGTCACCAGGACCGTAGACCGTGGACGGATAAAGAATCGTGATTCTCAAACGGTCCGAGTAACCCCTCAACACTTGTTCGGCCTCATACTTGGAACTCGCATACGGATCTCGGGAGGGAGGAATCGTTTCCGTACGTTCATCCACCGGTACATCCGGCCCATCGGCAAAACCGAATCGAGAACCCGCCGAGATAAAGATCAAATGCCCAACCCCATTCCGAAGACAGCTTTCGGCAAGAGCATGCACGCCATCCACATTCATCCTGTGCACCTCGGCCGCCCGCGAGGAATCCCAACAAATCATGGCCGCACAATGGATCAGCACATCGGCTGGCCCAATTTTTTTCAGCTCCACAGCCAAAGCCATTGGATCCGCCAAATCCAGCACATGCTCCTCAGTACAAACATTCAGAGGATGTCGCACCTCATACGCCCGCCCAAGCCCTACCAGGTCTCCTCGACCCGACAGCTGTGTGCTGATGTTGCTTCCTAAAAACCCGTTTTGCCCTGTGAGTATGACTCGCACTTGTCTGATCACTCCAATCTTGTTAATGTGCCCAAACCATGGACGACATCGAAAGTATCCAACAAAAAGTTTCCGAAGCCAACAAGTTATTGTACAACACGGCCTCGTCCGACTACGAATCGATGGACGGCCGTCGCGACGACGCTCTCCAAACGTGGCTGCAAGCGGCAATCCAGAACATCCTCAGTAGCCACCCCTCAAACGACAAGATGCTCGACATCGCTTGCGGGTCAGGTTTTGTACTCCGCTCCGTACGATCCCTATTCAAAACCACTCATGGTATCGACATTTCGGAAGAAATGGTTCGCTGCGCCGCAGAGGTCTGTGATGTCGCGGAAGTTCGAGACTGCACAAACACTGGGTTCGAGCCGGACATGTTCAACTTTATGACATGCTTTGCCGCCCTACACCATCTCGCGGACCTCGAAAGCTTCTTCACTGAAGTGTATCGGATTCTCGCTCCTGGCGGCGTCTTTTTCTCCGATCACGATATGGAAAAACATTTCTACAAGCGTTATAAGTTCCCGCTCTCCATTTATAGGTCTCTCTTCGGCGGCGAAAATCACTATAAGGAGATGGATGGGATCACAGACGAGATCTACAACCTCACGGAATACAATGCAAATGGCATCGATAGCACCGCCATGCAAACATTCATGTGCGGTATCGGGTTTTCAGACGTTCAGGTCTACTACCACTGGTACGGACTCTCGCCGATCGCCGACAAAATATTCGGGACGAAACTCTATAGAAAGGCCAACGCACCCCTGCTCAGAATCGTCGCTGTCAAGTAACAGGGCTCGCCTCCGGGAAGACGCATCCAGACAATGCCATCTCCTCTTATCCATACCGCCATCGCACTGGCTGCTGGACACCAAGGCGGAAAAAGCCGACAGCTCCCTATCCGAGTTCGCGACTACGCTGCACTCATCGTGGCCGCCAACGCTGCGGACCTAGACTTCATACCCGGCCTGTTCTCAGAGTCCATCACGCACTTTCACCACCAAGCATCACACTCGGTTTTTTTCAGTCTGATTCTAGCCCTCGCATGTTGGGCCTTCACTCGGAGATACCTGGGCATTCTCTTTCTCGTAGCGCTCTCCCACCCAATCATCGACCTGCTTACCGTCGACGTCTACCACGTCTATTCGTCCCACTGGGGCATACCACTGCTCTGGCCATTTTTAGACACCCCGTTCTGGCCCGTAGCTCCTATCTTCGGCTGCCCTTATGTCGGCAGCGATCTCTCGATGCTATTCTCATGGGTTAACATCAAGATAGGGCTCAGAGAATGCGGCGTGCTCGCAGCCTCATCCCTAGTCTATCTATTGCTGATACGTATCCGCACCGCGCTTGCCCATCAGAATGAGACACCCATCGATCCGTAAACCTTATAGATATGATCCGCCGAATTTTGATATCATTATCAAGCCCGTATCGGCCAATCGGGCGCTATTTCCCCTCCCCGCCAACACCTGCTATACTACATCCCTAGCCCCATGAAGACTATACGCCCCATCATCGCTGGCCTCCTAGGAGTGATTGCCCTGCACGCCCACGGCTTTGACCCCTCGGATTCCAACCGCGTGCTCGTCGTCTGGAACACGGCATGGACTGCGGACAATGACGGCGATGGAACCCAGGACGCACAGCAGATCAAAGACGCCTATGTGGCGCTGCGCGCGATCCCAACAGCCAACGTTCTAGGCATCCCGACTCAAACGGGTCTCGCATATGCCAAGCATACAAATTTCTACGCAGAAATCGTCGCGCCGATCACCAATAAACTCGCAAACCTAGGACCCTCATCCATCGACGTCATTCTCATGATCGATGGTCTCCCCATATTCACACCCACATCCAATATATACATTAGCGTCGACAATACGCTGATGAACCTCGAGTCCATCGATCCACTCGTATCGTCACTCGGTCGCCAGGCTTTTTCATACCTAGAACCCACACCCACAATCAATACGGACAACGCCCACTTCGACCACACCCTTTATAAAAACGCTGGAAAGAATGTTTACATGGTTTGCCGGCTCAGCGCCCCTAACGCCCCTCGCGGTGTCCTCAATCAACTCGAGCAAGTCCGATACGCAGAACGCTACGTCGCAACCAACGGTATCAACGGCCCGGTCTACATCGATAGTCGATGGGGCCCCTACACCGACATCGAACTCAGCACACATACGAACGTCACCTCGGGGAACTATATCCAACTCGCATACGGCGACCGAAACATTGCCTATGCAGAACACTACGTGACCAATGGACTAGAACTCGCATGGGAAAACACGGGCACCGATTTTGAGATCGGCGAAGCCGGCGCAGCCTTCACCTTCGCCACGAACGCGTTCCTCTACGGAGGATGGTACAACTACTCACGCTACCTCGACGCCTTCGATTGGCTGCCCGGTTCTGTCGGCTGTGATCTTAACAGCAACTCTGCTCGCGGCATGCGCGATGGAAACTTCTGGGTCGGTGGCGCTTTTCAGCAAGGACTCACCTGCGCATCCGGCGTCCTTGGCGAACCCTATCTCGATGGACACGCCCGCCCCAATGTCCTACTTTACTATCTCCTACAGGGCTACACCTTCGCGGAAGCCTCCCACCTAGCGACGCCCTATCTTGACTGGATGTGCGTGAACCTAGGCGATCCCCTCTACGCCCCCTTGCGTGAAAAAACAGTTGCCATCGATACGACTGCCCCGGTTTTCATCACCGGCTTTCCGCACGTCACCAACGTCACGCTCACCAGTGCGGCCTTCCCCTTCAAGATCTCTAGCACCACAACAAATCCCGAAACAGCCAGAGCCACTATTAGCTATGGCCTCACGCCCGCCTGCACAGAAACGAACTCTTCTCTGCTCGGCTATTGGTATTGGAACTTGCCAAGCATCACGAACCTACTCTCCGGAACCACCTACTACTACCGCGTCACTCTCACTGACCCAGCAGGCAACTCTACCAACTCCAGCCTAGCCACCTTTGAAACCCCGCCCGAGATTAGCCTCACGCCCTCTGGGTCCAACTCAACCCACCTACTCTCATGGCCGAGCACAAGCAACAAGACCTACTCGCTCACATACGCCACCAACCTTCTCGCGCCGTTTTCAGTCATCGCACCGAATCTTCCCGCGACGCCACCCATTAATATTTATACAAACACTCCCTCCTCCCTCCCTCCTCACTATTACCAGCTCATCTTACACCCTTAAGCACTCCTTAATCGCCGCCGCGATGACAATAACGGTTCCCTTTTTTCACTCTTCTCCCTAAACTCCTCCTCAGTATGAACACGTTCGCAACTTTTGCTAGTGCAGGTGGAACCCAACTCCTCTGGGCCATCTGTGCACTCTTGATGTGGCCTTCCGCTCGAAGACTCGCCGACAAACCGGTCGGCTTCCTGATCATCGATCTACTACGCACGTTTTTCCTCATCGTAGTCTGCCTCTACACCCCGCTTATTCTGTTCTCTTTTTCTTGTCTAGACATGTATGAAGCGAAGTCCGAGGTCGACAACCTGTGGCTATACTGCTTCGTCACAACCAAAATAACCCTCTTCCCCTGCATCTTGTGGGCCGCAGCCAGTTTTTGGATCCATGACATCGCCCGTTTTCGACCTGCTTGGCGCATCGCAACCTGCGGACTCTTCTGCGGCACAACAGTCTGCATGGGCTGCATCATCTGGATCGTTTTCTGGCTGCCCTTCGCAACCAGTCAGATTCAAGAAGGGCTGATCGGACTCGGAGTTTCTCTGCTTGTAGGAGGCGTCTACGGATGGCGGTTCTGGGAAGCTCACAAACGTAGCCCCGCGCCCATACTCTGGTATCTCATCAGCTTCTGGGCCAGCGTCCCACTTTGGGTATGGGGCCTCATCAACGCGAAGAGTCACTATCTCGGCTTGCCCGACACACCGCCTCAGAGCGACTGCTTCGTTGTGACCGCCGCAGCTCAAGGGTCTCCCGATGACGTCGGTCACACTCTCGCTATCACCGCCAGCGGCAAACGGGTCACGCCTCAGCTCGCGACATTCTGGGCCCTCGAAGAGCTGTGGACACGCAGGGCGCCTCGCTCGCACAAGCTGTTTCGTCGTGGGTACAATGTGCTGGGCTACCGTGCGGCGACACTTATCAAGACTCCCCGCTCCGCCCACCTCGCGTATCAAGCACTCAAGCCCGTCGAACGTCTCGCACGTCACATCCTAAACACACAGACCTAAACACGCGCGACGCAGTGGCTTCCACACTTGCATCTTCCTTCGCTTCCTGACTACACTAGTTCATGGATATTTTCGGAATGACAGAGATTGTAGGCACAAAGCTCTCCGATCTTGAGATCCCTCTCAACACGGCCATGGTACTTCTGCTCTCTCAATTGCTGGGCTGGCATTTCATACGCTACTCGCGCGTGATGTCGAATCGCCGAAAGTTTGCACGTGTCCTCGTGTTCGTTGCAGTGACCACCCTCCTCGTCATCTCCGTCGTTAAAACCTCTCTCGCCTTGTCCCTCGGCCTCGTCGGCGCCCTCTCCGTTATTCGTTTCCGCACACCCGTAAAGGAAACCGAAGAACTCGCCTACATATTCCTCGCTATCGCCGTCGGCATTGGTATAGGCGCAAACCAACACGCGATTACCTTGACCATCTTCTTCACGCTCACCGTCTACATGGCAGTGGTCGGCGTACGCCGCAAAGGCAGCCCGTCGGAACGCTCAATTGTGCAGGTCTCGCTGACTGCAGTGGACGGCGCAGGGGATACGGAACTCGATAAGATTCGCGAAACGCTGAAGGCTATCCCAGTCACCGCCGACTTACGTCAAGTCAGTCGTCACGACGGCGACTTTAATGCGACATTGCTGGTGGAGATCGGAAACGCATCCGTGATCAGCAAGGTCCTCAGCGGGCTCAACACCGCGCTCCCTGGCGCCTCTGTTAGCGTGGTCGACAACGAGTCTTTCGAGTAGACGCGTGATCGAGTCAGAACAGGACTGGCGATTCGAAATCAAGTTCGTCTACAAACGCTACGCCTACGAAGCCCTCAAAACCACCTTACACGCGATATCCCTCCCCGTTCGCCCCCTACACCCGACACGGGTCGTTCAAAGCATCTATGTGGATAACGGCGACAGTAAGGCGGTGCAGGATAACCTCGCAGGCGTTTCGGACCGCCAAAAATTTCGCTTCAGGTGGTACGGCTCAGACTCCGAGGAGGCACAGGGGACAATGGAGTGCAAAATTCGCAAAGCGGGCTTGGGCCGAAAGGAACACGCTCCCATTAAAAACCCCATCAAAATCGACCGGCAGACACCTCAGCAGTTCATGACCGACTTACTCGGCGAACTTCCTCTAGCGTGGACTCACCAACTCGCAGGAAAACAGCCCGTTCAGTGGGTGCGCTACACACGCGATTATCTCCGTTGCGGTGACGGCCGCGTTCGCATGACGATCGATAGAGATCTGCGCTGTGCTCGACTTCAGCATCACACACAGCTTTCGCTCTCACACGCGCACCCCTTGAGCAATTTTCTGGTCGTGGAGTGTAAAGCGAATCAAGCCGATGAGGACCTTCTTAGGCAAGTGGTCTCCCAGCTTCCGGGCGGCATCGGCAAGTGCTCGAAATACGTCTTGTCGGCCCGACCAGACATGCGGCCCGAAGCGATCGAGTGGCTGTAAAATACATCCGCTAGTTTTCAACTAGGTAAAGAATTCTGGCGGCAGTACCCTTGGATTTTCCTTCGCTCTTTTCCGCAATTCGAATCACTATCTTGTGCGCTCCCGGCATCAACTCGTCGTCGAACATCACGGTACGTGGATAATGCAACCCTCTGCTAAACCGGTGATAGAGGGTCACTCGTCGAAATTTCGCTCCGTCAATACTGTACTCCAGAACCCCTGCATCAGGTCCCGCCAACACAAATGCGCCAATTGCGGTGCCGGTGAATGTCGCGGCCAGAGGTTTTCCGGGCGCCTCACAATGAATAAACGCTTTGCCTTTAAACGCAGCTCGCAATGATCCCTTTTTCGCTTTCCAATCCGGCTCGCCCACCACCCACGCCCCCAATGTCATCGCCCCTGTCTCTACCCGAGACATCGAGCTATAGCTTAAGCGATCGAGCGGCGCTGCTGGCGAGGCCTCCGCCACCGACGCCGCATGCTCAGTCGGCCACGCCTGTTTGAACAAAACATCCACCCTCTCGGCATACACCTTCTGCCCCGGCTCCTTGGGATGTGTACCGCCGTAATCCCCAAACGAATACGCACCCGCCTTAATGGCGTCCGCCACTTCACGAGCCAAATGGATGGAGGGTAAGTGGTAGTGCTCCGCAACCCGCTCATGACTGGCTATCTCGTTGGGAACAACCCCTTGGTGATAGTCCTTGATGTGCGACCCGTTAACAAAGTAGCTGAAGACAATATCAATGTCCGGATTCTGCGACCGTGCCTGTTGAACCATTCCCTCCATGCCGCGAATGGCGGCTGTGGTTGAACGCTCAGAATCTTGGTTATCGTTCACGGCAAATTCGATAAACAACAAATCGACCTTACCCTTGCTCAGGACGTCCAGCCCCAGGCGCGCGGCTCCAGTCGTGGACCCTGTCGAACTCATACCGGCGGCGACATAGTGAAACTGTGTTTTAGGGAAACGTACCGCGAGTTGCTTATAGATCATCTGGCGCCAACCATTGGCTTCCGTAATGGATCCGCCAATAAAAGCCACTCTCGCAGCACCGCCCTTTTCAAACACGTTTTGGGAGTGGCGTAACCCGCCTCGCAGCATAACGGTGGGATTATCGCCGACGACAGTGGCAACAGCACGTTCCGCCTTCATTTTTTTCAGGTGCACCCTCGCGACCTGACCCATGTAGTTGGCAAAAAAGAATGTTTCTGCAGCATCACGCATATGAGCTTGCGCCCGATCAGGTCGCCCCATCACTTCGTAATAAAGCCCCACATACTGATGCGCGTAGCACATGGCTCGGGCGCGTTCCGCCGGATCGGACTGCTTGGCGGCCGCTATTACTTCGTCGGGCTCCAGGCCTCCACCAAATAGCGCATGCACCTCGCGCATGGGCACACGTGCATCACCCTCAACAGGAATAAATCCGCGGCGCGCTTCAGACACGCTGGTTTCCCGGGCTTTACACAAGAAATGCCAGGCGGCATTCTCTACATCGTGGGGATTCACCAGTTTGTGTCGGTCAAACTGCGCAACACCTTCTTTGAAACGTCCCGCGTAATAATACGCAATGCCCCGCTGCCAAAGATGCGGATTCGACTCGGGCCTCGCCTTGACCACAGCATCGTAGTGCGTGATAGCCTTTTCGAATTCTCCCGCAAAGAGCGCGTTATCGCCCTGCTCCATTGAGCTTGGAACATCCGCAGCGCACAGTGCCCCTACAAGACACAGACTAAGCAAGACCCCCCTCATAAAATGTCCAGCCACTCAACCCCCGTTCAAGCGTCGTCTAGCGCTTGGCTCGTTTTTCCAGACCGGTCAAAATGGATTGCGTCACTTGATCGGCCAATTTCTCCGAACCCGCTTTCTTATAATGAACATCTCCCGGCCCCACAAAAAGCTCTTTGGCAAACCCTTTGGTCAACGCATGCAAATCGTTGATCACGACCCCATGCTTGGCCATCACTTTCTTTGCGACAGCGTTATAGGCGACGTCGTCGCCGACCCGGCGGCCGGCCTCACCAGCCGGGACAATCGTCGTGCTGGCCCATATCAACTCGGCCTGGGTTTCTTTCAGGCGCAGGACCAGAGTGTCTAAGTTCTTTCGATAGTCCTCGAGAGAAGTCTCAATGGTGCCGTTCACCTTGTCTCGATGTCCCTGGGATTTTGAATCGGGATGGCGGTAACACAAGTCCCACAGTCCCCAGTTGAAATGAATCACATCCCACGTCCCCGACTTCAGCCACGCATCAAGCGACGTCACGCCGTAACGACTGTGCTTAGCGTTCCCAGGGTTGTGGGTGATCACGGCCGTCTTTTCCATGCGCTCCCGAACCAGCCGAGTGTAGCCGAGAGATATAGAATCGCCAATAATCAATACTCGAGGTAGGTCGGCCGCCTGTGCAAGTTGTGTTCCGATCGTCAGACTTAGAGCCGCAATAAAGGGTCGTAGTAACATAAGCGTGAGCCTCCTAAAAGACGCAATCAGGCAGTCTCGACCCGAATAGCGTTTACCTGATTGCCTCCATCCATGACCTCGGTGACGGACACCACCGTATCCCCCGCCTTAAGGTCGCCTGCGTCGAGTAAATGCTTGATCGCCCGGGACACATTCCCTGTCGGATCTTCCCCGAAATCTAGGAAGCTCGGGGAAACGCCGCGGTGCAACAACAGTTGGTTAACCAAGGTTTCGCTATTCGTAAACGCATAAATGGGAATATGCGTCCGTGAAGCACTCGCATTTCGCGCCATGTTTCCGGTCCGCGTAAACACAATCAAGGCAGCCGCGTCAACTCCCTCAGCCAACCCACACGCACTACGCACGATCCGGGCATAATTATTCGGCAGCTCAGTCTCCCGGCCATACCCCGCGCCCCCACTCCGCTCGGTACGCACTGCTATTTGAATCATAATTTCTATACATCGCGCGGGATAACTACCAACCGATGTTTCACCCGACAGCATAATCGAGTCCGCCTGTTCGAACACCGCATTCGCCACATCCGTGACCTCCGCTCGCGTCGGCGCCGGATTTTCGATCATAGACTCCAGCATGTGAGTGGCGACGATCACAGGCTTGCACGCAGCCGCACACGCTTTCACAATACTCCGCTGGATGATCGGGAGTTCTTCGTACGGACACTCAATCCCTAAGTCCCCACGGGCAATCATGATACAATCCGCCGCATCAATGATCTCTTTAAGATTCCCAATGCCCTCTTGATCCTCAAGCTTGGCGACAATTTTTTGTGGTGCACCACGATAGTCCAAGATCGCTCGCAAACGCTTGACGTCATCCGCATCACGAACAAAGGACATCGCGAAAATATCCACCTCCAAGTCCATGCCGAGCTCCACATCCTTGATGTCTTTTTCTGTCAAGGCAGGTAGATTCACGCGCACTCCTGGCAGATTGATATGTCGGCGACTCCCTAGCACACCAGGCGTCAGCACTTCGCACTGAAGCTGGTTGCGTTTTTTGTCCAACACCTTGAGCTCGATCACTCCGTTATCCACTAAGACCACGTCACCCACACTGATGTCATCCACGAGGTCGTCATAGTTGACGTCGACCGAATACTCCTCTTCCGACTTTTCACCCCGCACGGTCAAGGCAATCTGGTCACCCTCCTGAAGGTTAAGCTCTGTGGATATGTCTCCGGTGCGGATGGCAGGCCCCTGGGTATCCATCAGAATCGCCACTTTAATCCCAAGAACATCTGAGGCTTCTCGAATGGAAGCCACAATACGCCGTACACTATCGTGGTTCGCATGCGACATGTTGATCCGGGCTACATTCATTCCAGCTTGGATGAGAGCGGTCAACTGCTCGGGGCTATCCGAGGCAGGGCCAATCGTCGCAATGATTCGTGTTTTTCTATTCATCCCAGCACCCTATACTAATTGGGAGCGCTAATACAGAACATATACGCTACGGAAGATCTCGAACGAAAATATTTTTAAACCACACACGTGAACCATGCGCTTGAAGTTCAATCTGTTCTTTTGGAAAAATAGGCGTCCCTTTCTTCCAGTAATTTTCTAGCGGCGCTTTATCGACAATCAGCTTCCCGTTCAAGAAAATGGTAACGTCGGGCCCTTTCATATGGATATAGAAACGATTCCACTCACCCGTCGGATTGTCTGCCACAACCAACGGCCAGCGGCCTGACTTTTTGTTATTCCACAATCCACCAGAGCCTTTATCCGCGCCGTGCTTAGCGGCGCCCTTATTGCCTGGATCCCAAATCTGGACCTGAGGGGTCCCGCGCAGATAAAGTCCACTGTCGCCGTTCGGGGTAATTTTCCAGTCTACATAAAGCTCGAAATCCGCATAGTCCGAGCCGGTACACAAATGACTACCTTTCCCGTCAAAGGCAAGCGCACCGTCAACCACCGACCAATGGTCGTTCATGAGTGCGTCGGCCTTTTCCTGTTCGCGAGCGGCGTCTTCTGGCTTCATGGTCGCCCGGAGAACAGGGTTTCGGACCAACCCTTTCCAGCCTTCCAGATTTTTGCCATTAAACAATACGTCGAACCCATGCGGTCCGTCGTTATCACCTAACTCCTTGATCCGGAGCTCCCGAAACTCAACATGGGATCCATGCCCCAAAAATCCGATGTGCCCACGGGGCCGAAGAAGACCGGGATGCGCCTTTTTGTCCAAGGTCTCTGGGACTGCGGCGCGACTTAAGTCTGCGTCCAAAATCGTTGTTCCATTCAAAACCACCGACACTCGACTGCCTCGTGCAATCACCACCTGCGAGTTCCACTCACCTACGGGGTTCAACGAGCCACGCGCGGCAGTTACGACACCATATACCGACCCGTGATATTGATAGGGTTTGAGAGATGCATATTTTTCTGCGGTGTTATCCAGAATCTGGAGCTCCATGCCGGCGTAGGCGGCGTCTCCTTTTGGAGGAGTACGAATGCCGAGTCCATTATTCGCTCCCGCCGACAACTTGAAGTCAAAGCGGAACTCAAAGTCTCCATACTCCTTCTCAGTATAAAGATTACCCCCACCCTTCTTTGGGCAGACCAGCGTTCCGTCGACCACGTGATAGCCCTTGGTCGCGCCGATCCAGCCATCCAGATCCTGTCCGTTAAACAAGGACACAAATCCAGCCTTCTGCTCATCTTCACTTAGACCGGCCGCATAAAATGGGGCCACAACAACCATTAACATACTGAGTAATTTAGTCATTCAGGAAAGATGACAGATTCGCCCCTGCCTGACAAGGTCGGGGTGAACGAAGAGCCCAAAACCGGTGGTGCCTCGACGCTCCTATAACTCCATCACTTCAGTGGCATGATCCGGATAGGTCAGCTCGACCTCAAGCCCGCTGACATTGCTACGCTTCAACGCTTCCGCAGTACAACTCATGGCCAGTTCCGGCCGATTGCAATCACCACTCAGGTGCGCAAGGTAGACGCGCTTTAAGTCGGGGTTCGAAATTTCAGTGATCAACTCCCCCGCGTCTATATTCGAGAGGTGACCTTGTCGGCCCATGATCCGCTGCTTGAGCTGCCACGGTCGCTCCGACCCCTTTAGGAGGTCATCGTCATAATTCGATTCTACCACGACAACCTGACACGAGGATAGTCGGTCGCGAACGACAGCCGTAGCCATACCCATATCCGTCACGACGCCAACCCGAACCTGACCATCATCAACAACAAACCCAACCGGCTCATACGCATCGTGCGGGACAAGAAAGGGTTCGACCGTCAGCGATCCCACCTGGAACTTGGATCCGCTCTGAAAGACCTGCCAACTCAAGCCCACACACTTCGGTTTATATTCCAACGCTTGAACCGTGCCCGAGTTGGCATACAACATCGTATCAGTCTTCCGAGAAAATACAGGCAGACCAGCGACATGGTCAGAGTGCTCATGAGTCACGCAAACCGCGTCGATACTCTGTGGGTCCACCCCAATTCCCTCGAGCCGCTCGAAGGTCCGCTTACAACTCAAGCCAACATCAATCAGGATTTGGGTGCCGCCCGAGCTGATGAGCGTCGAGTTTGCCGCACTGCTGCTGGCGAGCACGCATACCTTCACGCCTTCACCGCACGCACAGATCGAACCAACTCCGCGGTATCCGTATAGCAGGTCTTCGAAAAAGGCATGATGATGTAGATACCGCTAGATTCGGCGGCGACTTCCATAGCCAGGTCTCGAGCAAAATCCATTCCAGCCGATTTTTGATCTTCGGGCTTGGAGTATCTCGTCAACATCTCAACATAAGAGTCAGGGACATTGATGCCAGGCACACCGCCCGACGCGAGAAATTCTGCTCCACGAAGCGATGGCACGGGAAACAATCCCGGGAACAGGCGAATCGGAAATTGAGACACCTCGTCACGAAGAGCTCGGAACTGATCAATGCTAAACACCGGCTGCGAAAACACAAACTCAGCACCCGCATCCACCTTCTTACCCAGCCAACGAATTTGGGGCCCCAACTTCGGGCCAGAGCCGACACCACAACCACCACAAAAATCCGGAGGGTCCGCCAACCGATCACCGTTGATCAATTCACCACCACGCAAGGTGCCTAGCAGGCGCAACAGCTCGACTGATGACCGCAAGTCGGTCACCCGCGATGCCTGTCCACTCAAGTGCCCCGTCGCCGGAGGGTCTCCACTAATACAAAGCAAGCCCTGCAGGCCACTGTCCCAACACCCCAACAACGACGAATGCAAATTCAATAGATTTGTCTGCGTTACCGACTTATGTGCGACACAGGGAATCTCCAACTCATGTTGCAAGGCCGAAGCGGTCACCATCGCATCCCGTCCAACGACAGCCGCCGCGTTGTCTGGTACATCCAGCATGTTCACACCCGCGTCCACAAGCTGCTGCGCTTCAGACACAATGTCAGACAAGGCTTTCATCCGCGACGGACGCACCTCTACACTGATCACGAACGAATCACTCTTCATGAGGTTACGTATCGCGTTCGGCCCGCGAGCATCAACCACTATCGTATCTTGGCGTGTCACAACGCTCACCGGCAGCGTTTCGCGCGCGATAACCTCCCGCTGTCCCACTCCCCTCACCACCTGCGCAATATGCGCCGGCGTGGTTCCGCAACAACCGCCGACTAAGGACGCCCCGGCATCCAAACACTTTTTGGCCACCTGCAGCATGGTCGTTGGCTCGAAGTCATAAGCCACAAATCCGCGATCCATATGCGCCGTACCTGCATTCGGAAAAGCCGTAACCGGCAATTCACAAGCGCCCACCAAAAACTCAACCAACTGAACCACCTGCGTCGGATGCGAACAATTCGTCCCCACAGCTTCCACTCCAGCATCCAGCGCCAAGGCCAACAGATCGGCTGCACGCGCGAGTCGCACTCCTCCAGTCTGAAAAATGACAGGCAGGTCCGTCTCCTTGGCTGCCGTCAGGGCCGCGCGAGCTTCACGCACCTCTCTAAACGTCTCCAACACAAGCGCATCGCCCAAGGTCAAGGCCTGCACCTGTTCGCGGTAACAATCCGTCAGCTCATCATCACTAAAATCTGCCAAGCGAAGGGACAAATTGAGCGGCCCCACCGAACACCACACTGCCGCCTGGCCTGCGGCAGCCTCACGCGCCACCTTCACGCCTGCCTCATTAATCGCCACACAGCTGTCTTCATGGTGAGAGTCACGAAGCCGCAGCGGACTCGCCGCAAAGGTGTTGGTCACGAGCACCTGAGCACCCGCATCTCGATACGCCTCATGCACGCCAGCCACCTTCTTAGGCTCCTGCACATTGAGCCACTCAATACACGGCCATGCAGAATGCTCGCCAGTACGCAGATGAGTCCCCATCGCGCCACTCCCAAACATCACTTCTCGACCGAACGTTTCTGGCAATTTCTTCATCCGCACACCATAAATCCCTCACGGGAATGTGTCGAGGGAGGAATGCTCAACCGTCCCTCCCCTTCCTATCGATCCTGGAACTCAACGGCAGCGCCCCGACACCGTCACTACTCCAGAAGGGATATGCCCTTGACCTGACCAATAGAAATGTGCAGATCTACTACCTAACCTAAAAGCCACGCCCCCTCCATGCTCCCCAAGTCCACATACCGAAATCTCGGCAAACAACTGCTAAAACACGCTAGCAACGGCATTCCGCTGGATCTCACCAGCATGCCGGAATCTGCCGAAGCGGTATGCGCATGGTCCATCTTGCAACAAACGGATCAACACGTTCTATGGATCGCAGATGGCCTTCGACGCCTGGATCTGATGCAAAACAATCTCACGACTCTCGCCCCAACAAAGGCACCGCCTCCTATGGTCTTTCCCGCGTGGGAAAATCAACCTGGCTCCGGACTCACACCGAATTGCGACATCATCGGCGACCGCCTGACGGTCCTGCACCGGCTCCAGCAACGTACACCTCCCAGCATTATCCTCACCTCTGTGCAGGCGCTGATGCAACTGACGCCACTCGCTGACAGTATCGAAGAGATCTCTCAGACACTCCAGCTCGGCGACGAGATCGATCTTGATGCCCTCACCCAGAAACTTGTCGAGGCCGGGTACGACTTCAAGCCAGAAGTCGAAGAGAAAGGCGATGCCTCAGTCCGTGGGGGCATCCTCGACGTCTGGCCACTGATCGAAGACCTTCCGCTACGCTGTGAGTTTTTCGGGTCCGAACTCGAGTCTATCCGCTGTTTCAATCCGCTCGATCAACGATCAGTCGAGAAGCGCATTGAGCTCATCGCCTCCCCCGCCAACGAGTGGGACCTGCTAGCTCGCTGCGGCGGCACCTCTTTGCTCGACTACTTGCCCGACGACACGCCCCTCTTTTTCTCTCAATACGACACACTCACTGACCAAGCCCAGCAGTACGAAGAATCACTCGCCTCAGATGAAGCACGCGCCGTCATCGCCGGCTGGGACCCCTTACACGCCCAATACCTGTCCAATCGCCAAGGACTCATCTTTCGGACTGGCAGTGTCGCGACGCAAGATAGAGCCCATCTCGACCTCGGCTTTCGAGCTGTCAATGCCTGCTTCTCACTTCCACGCGAACTCATGCAGCCCGACCTAATGGAGTCATCCCGCCTAGAGCTTCTCGATGCCCTCTCCACGCAAGCAGAAGACAAACACTCGGTCACACTCTATTTCGATAGCGAGGGCGCGTACGACCGCTTTCGTGACTCGAAGTTTCAGGCTCGCGTTTCCGACAAGCTCGAATACGCCCTCGGAATTCTGTCAGAAGGCTTCGTTAACGAAGACGCGAAGACCGTCGTCGTAGCAGAAAACGATCTCTATGGTCGACAACGCGTCTATCAAACCCAACAAACCAAAAATCGACGGTCACATAAACAACTGATGGGAGCTCGCGTTTCTGGGCTCGCCGATATCGAACCTGACGATCTCGTCGTCCATATCACCCACGGCATCGGACGATACCTAGGCATGGAGACCGTCACTGTGGGTGACAACTCACACGAGGCACTGTCCATCGAATACGCGGACGATGCACGACTCTACGTCCCCGTCGCCCAGGCCCACGTCCTCAGTCGCTATATCGGAGTAGCCGGCAAAAACGTCCGCCTCCATAAAATCGGCGGAAAACGCTGGGTGAAAGAACGGGCCGACGCCCAAACCGCGATCGCCGACATGGCGGCTCAACTTCTCGAAACTCAAGCAGCACGCGACGCCCTAAAGGGCTACGCATGCAAACCCGACACGCCCTGGCAACACGAGTTTGAGGCGGCTTTTCCCTATGAAGAAACGGTCGACCAACTCACGGCTATCTCTGATCTCAAGCAGGACATGGAAGCCACCCGCCCGATGGATCGACTCATCTGCGGCGATGTTGGCTACGGGAAAACGGAAGTCGCTATCCGAGCCGCATTCAAAGCCGTTATGAGCGGAAAGCAAGTCGCCGTACTAGTCCCCACCACCATCCTCGCTCAACAACACTTCCACAGCTTCCGCGACCGTATGTCCGCTTATCCCGTGCAAGTCAACATGCTAAGTCGCTTCTGCACACAGAGCGAACAACGCGAGACGCTCATTGGCATCAACGACGGAACCGTCGATATCGTGATCGGCACCCATGCCCTGATCCAAGACGGCGTCATGTTCAAAGATCTCGGCCTGGTGATGATTGATGAAGAACAGCGATTCGGGGTAAAGGCAAAAGAACGCTTTAAACAACTTCGGCAGCTCGTCGACATCCTAACTCTGACGGCAACCCCCATCCCCCGCACACTCTACTTCGGGATGACCGGCGTGAAAGATCTGAGCGTTATTCAAACGCCCCCACAGGATCGCTTGAGTGTTGAAACCATCGCGACTCACTTCGACGGTCAAATTGTGCGAACGGCCATCCAGCGTGAACTCAACCGAAACGGCCAAGTCTACTTTTTGCACAACCGCGTCAAAACGATCAACAGCATGCATAAACGGCTGTCCGCCCTGCTGCCGGAAGCTCGGATTGGTGTCGGGCACGGCCAAATGAGTAGCGGTGAGCTCGCAGCCATCATGGAGGCATTCACCAGCGGACAGCTGGACGTTCTCCTCTGCACGACGATCATCGAGAGCGGGGTCGACATCCCCAACGCCAACACCATTATCATCGATCGCGCTGATCGCTTCGGCATGGCCGACCTCTATCAGCTCCGCGGCCGAGTCGGACGCTCACGCCACAAAGCCTACTGCTACCTTCTCCTTCCCGAGGAAGGACGCATGGATCCCACCGCACGCAAACGCGTACAATCGCTACAGCAATACACGTCCCTCGGGTCAGCCTTCAAACTCGCTCTGCGCGATCTCGAAATTCGCGGGGCTGGCAACATGCTCGGCACCCAGCAAAGCGGACACATCGCCACGGTTGGGTTCCAGCTTTATTGCCAACTCCTGAAACGAACGGTCGCGCAACTGAAAGGCGAGGCCGAACCGCCGGTGATTGATGTCGAGGTACAACTCGATTTCATTGACCTCTCACCGGATCACAGTGATGACCCAGAGTCTGCGTGCATCCCTTTCGACTATATAGAAGAAGAGCGGGCTCGCGTAATGACCTATCGACGGATCGCCGAACTCGTTTACAAAAAAGACCTTAAAGCCCTGAAGGCGGAAATCGCGGACCGTTTCGGTGCACTGCCGGCCGCAACTAAGCGCTTGCTCGCGATTGTTGAATTGAAAATGGATGCCTGCGGTGCCGACATCACAGCGATCGATACCCGCGACACTCGACTCCGATTGCGGATGTCGAGCGGCGACTATGTCCTCGAAGGCAGCCGCTTTCCGGAATTAATCGATGGCACCGCCGATCAGAAACTCACGTTCATCAAGCGCTGCATAAAAAAGAGCAAGGCCTAAGCCGAAACGCTACTGAGCGCTAGGCGCTGTGGACGATTCAGGCTTCTTGCTTTTGTCGCCACCATCGCGGCTGCGGTCATGCCCACCCCGGCCCCAGCCACCGCGGCCCATGCCCGTTGGCATGTACGAGCGAACAGACGTCATCTTATAAACATCTTGAACCGAGTCTGAAAATGCTGTGCTACCCTTGTCGTCATAGCCCATCTGGCGACCCATGTCCTCCAAGGCGACCTCACGCTCATTACCCAACAGTTCGCCCATTGAAAACACATTGCGCATTAATTCCATCCGCGCTTTGCCCTGTGCATCTGGGTCCTCATCGTTCCCAGAAATTTCCATCAACTCCCAGTTACGGTCCAGTATTTCTGTCAGTGCGTTGTGATTGGCGAGCTGCTCTTCTGTCATCTTGCTCTCGTCTAAACTTAGAATAAACGCGGACTGAGAAGTCATTGTATCGGTCACATGCTTGCGCATCGTGGTCCGACGGTCTTCAAGCTCTTTATAACGTTCTGGATCTTTTTCTTTCAACTCCGCCATGTAGTCACGGCGACGTTCACTCCAGTCACGACGAGGTTCGTCCTTTTTTTCTTCAGCCTTTTCCGTGTCAGTCTCTGACTCTTTCTGAAGCGAGGCGAGCAAGCGGTCCTTTTCAGCCATCGCGTCTTCAAGCGCTTTTAGCTTATCCGACAAGGCTCGGTTGTCATTGATCGTTTTTGCCAACTCCTCAGGGTCCAAGGTTACCTCAGCAGACGGCCCATCTTGGGGCTCCTGCCCACGCAACGCTGTCACGGCATCGGACAACTCAGCCGCTTCGGCCGTCAATCCCTCATTGGCACTCTTCAACGCACTCATGTTTGCGAAGCTGGTCGCCAAACCAATCACCAGCACGACGATTAGACCTATTGAAAATTTCGTATTCATGACTTCTCTCCACTGTTGTTTATAGTTACATGACCATACGCTATTGCTGCAAACCACGTTACAAAAAAAAGAGCCCCGCAGCCCAAAGAGTCGGAAATCTTGACTTTTTCGACTACTTGCCGTCAATTGGCCTCACACATGGTTTATAAAAGGAGCACCCACATGTCCGAGTTGGCGAAGAAACCCTGCATCCCGTGTAAAAGCGGCGTGCCCCCCCTAAAAGGCGGAGAACTCGTCATTTTGACGAATCAGCTCTCTGACGACTGGCGGTGCATCGACGAGCATCACCTCACGAAAGACTATGCTTTCCCCGACTTCGTCACAGCTCTCGCGTTCACAAACAAGGTGGGGACGCTCGCGGAGGACGTGAATCATCACCCCGATATTGGTCTCGCATGGGGCAAGGTGAGCATCCAGATTTGGACCCACAAAATTGATGGGCTCACGGAAAGCGATTTCATCTTCGCAGCAAAATGCGATGCCCTCTAAACAACGCAGCCTCTAGTTAGGTCGGGCTCGCGTAACAGACACTCGGACATCGGCCACCGCACTATCTGCCCCAATCGGTCCCACTCCGGTTTGAATCCGTACTTGGCCACCTGAAGACAACACCCCCTCAACATGCCAGGACAACACCTTGCCAAGAGAATTGCCATTGCGGTCAACCGCAACCAACGTTCCCGCGACGCCACGCAATGGGATTGACGATTTATTCTGCACGTTTAGCATGACGTAGCCGCGGCTATCCAGCGCCACGCGGGTCTGGATGTAGCGTTCTGGCCGTTGCGACACTGTGCGACGAGCCACCTCCGCTTGGGCCGATTCCCCATAGGACCCCTGCCCGGATGCCGCCACCTCCAAATGTCGCAAGGCCGCTGTCGGACGACTGGCCCCAGCTTCCAACATTCCCAAAAGATAATGACCCTGCGACGTACCCACCAGCTTCACGCTCGTCTCAAGGTCTGCACGCGCACCAGCCAGCGCGTTGCGCTCCTTTCTCAAGGTCCCTCGCTGCAAAGAGGAATCATACATTTTGGGATTCAAAGAAATCGCCTTGTCAAAAGACGATTCGGCTTCCTTTTTTCGGCCGGCTGCCATCAAGGCCTTACCCTTCAACTCAAAAAATTGCGCTTCTCGGGGCTCCACGTTTATCGCCTTGTTCGCTAATCGTAACGCGGTGGCATGATCGTTCTTTGCCAAGGCCTTGCGACCTGCATCTTGATCAAGGTAGGCCTGATTGACGCCTCGTAAGTACGCCAACTTTTTCTGATAGACATCTCGGTTCACTAGGCCGCCTGCGGGCAGGGTTCCCGCCGTCTCCCGGTTCTTATCCACACGATTCTGAGACGGAGGATGTGAGCTGAATAACGTAGCGAACATCCCTGGAGTCTTCCCGTCCTTCAAGCGCACAAACATCTCCTGCACCCGGACCGCCTCGTTCGGATCGTATCCCGCACGTGACATATAGGTCATGCCATACTTGTCGGATTCCAGTTCGTTGTTACGCCCATACTTTAGTGTCGTCATCATCGACCCCAGTTGAGCACCCAAGACCGCATACTCACCGTCCCCATGCCCATCGGCCGCAAGCGTCGCCCCCACCATCGCGAGATTCAACAACATGCCCTTCTCCATCTGCCGCGCACTATGCCGCGCCGCTGAATGGACAATCTCATGTCCGATCACTGCAGCCAACTGCCCCTCTGTGTCCATCTCCAGAAGCAATCCGCGATTAATAGCGATCTTACCTCCCGGCAAGGCCCACGCGTTGACGGCTGAGTTGTTCAAGACAACAAACTCATAGGGCAAGGCTCGGTCGCTCACATCCGCCAACCGGTTAGCCACGCCCTTTACATAGGTCACCAACTCCGCATCAACAATATACTCGCCTCCCTGCTGCTGCTGTAGAGGCGTGTACATCTGCTGACCAATCTGAAGCTCTCTCCCTTCGGAGATAAATCGTAGCTCGTTACGTCCCGTCACCGGATTAGCAGCACAGCCTGTCAACACAGCCACAAGCAAGCCCGCCAGCAGCATCGGGAGCCACGGAAAACGTGCCTCTTTAATGGTTTTTTTGAACATGTTTCAAGTCTACCACTCCTGAATTACCCCGTCAAATGGGCCTAAACAGAGTTTTTCTGAACCTTTTACTATCCCGTTACACAAAGATACTGTACGGCATACGTTATATAGACAGAACAAGGACGCGAAACATGGATTGGAAAACACTTTTAGCTGAAAACGGGGACGCATTAGTCCTCTATGCCCGCCAGTGGTGCAACTCACACGACGAGGCCGAAGACGCCGTGCAAGAAGGTGTGTTGCGCATGCATCGCTCGGATCCAACGAAGATCAACAACCCCGTCCCTTATCTCTACAAAGCAGTCCGCTGGGCAGCACTCGACCGCTTGCGCCGCGATTCCCGTCGCAGCATTCGCGAAGAAAAAGCCGGGGAAACCCTCTACGCAGAAACCCCTAAATTCCAAGACCGCCTAATCGCGGACGAACAACGCCAAGCCATAGAGAAAGCACTCGACAAGATTCCGCCTGAACAGCGAGAGGTCCTCGTCATGAAAATATGGGGCGACCAAACCTTCAAGAACATCGGCCAAGCACTCAACATCTCAATCAATACCGCCGCCGCCCGTTACCGCTACGCGCTTACCGCACTGCGCAAACACCTTCCAGCCGAGGCCACCGACCATGCATGACGATCTTACAGATCTCGAGGCAACACTCACACGCCTCACACCTACCCCTATGTCTGCCGACGCTCAGGCACGCACATTACGCGCCTGCAAAGAGGAGTCCGTTGACACACTCACACGACACGACTCTCAGACACCCCTCTCCTCCCCATGGGTGCGGGTGGCGGCAGCAACTCTGGCGATCAGCGCGGGACTCACCGCGTGGCATCATCTACACCAGTCTCCCCTTGCAGCCCCATCCGCACCCGCTTTATCAGAGACGAGCGCCAACACAGCCCCTGAAGGCATGCACGAAACGCCCGCAGACCTCGTCCTACTCCCACCTCCTAGCGCAGATGTCGGCACATTCCAGCCCGTCTCCTTCGAGAGTGTGGTCACCAGCGAAATAGACCAAGGTCTCCGACGCCAAACCGGCGCACCGCCCATGCGATCCGTTCGACGCGACACCCTGACCCGCCGAACATGGATCAACTCCGCCAACGGGGACCGCTATATTGTCACTCAGCCCACATCAGAAACCTTACTTGTTCATCCAGCCGACTAAACACAAACCCTCTTGCTCACCCTAACAAAGGATTCAATCATGCCCCGCGCCGCCCTGACAACCGCAACAGCAGCCTGTGTTCTCACTCTACTCCCTCATGCTCGCGCTGAGACAACCGCCCAACACGCGCCACAAGAGAAGGCCGCGACCCACGCTGCATACCTGGGCGTCTCAACACGATCGGTCGATCCCACGCTATCCGCACAACTCCAACTCCCTCGAGGTGTCGGCTTGGTCATCGACTTTTCCGACCCCAAAAGCCCCGCAGGCAAGATTCTGCGCGCGCACGATGTGTTGCATAAGTTGAACGATCAAATCCTGATCTCTCATCACCAACTCGCCACTCTGATCCGCACACAGAAACCAGCCGACACCGTGACACTGACCCTGATTCGTGCAGGGAAGACAATACGCAAGGATGTCACGCTCGGAACCATGCAACGCCGTCGCGACGATCTGCCAACAAAAATGCCACACAAACACACGTTCAGCCCGAACACCCTGCCGACGCACCAGCTCTTTCCCCACGGTAAGGGCGACTGGCCGCTCAGCGACAAAGACACCCACAGCTACTCACAGCACACAACTGTACGTTCACTCATGACGGACGGTCTCAAGGTAACGCTAAAAACCCACAACGGATCGAACTTCCTCTCTGCTAGCGATTCCGAAGGCGGCATCCTCTTCGATGGTCAAATTGACACTCCCACACAACGCAAAGCGATTCCCGACTCCGTGCGCGAAGTCCTAAAACGCATCGAAGCCGCACATACGACTAAAAATTGATTTCCGTTCCCAATCGGGGAACACCTCCGAAAAACAGACCCAGACTAGCCGAGCGTGGTCCCCCCACGCTCGGCTTTTTCGTCACCCCATGCTCTTTGACAACCTCACTCAATCCCTCTATAGTTCGCGCCATGCATAAACACGTCCTACTCTTCCTCGGTCTGACACTGTCAGTCGCCTCACTATCCGCCGCACCCAAAGCGCTCAACGTGGTGATCGTCGTCATCGACGGCCCTCGCTACTCTGAAACGTGGGGTGAGCCCAACCACACCTATATCCCTGTTCTCTCCAAACAGCTCGCTCCGATCGGCGTCGTCTACACCAACTTTCATAACATGGGCTCAACAAAAACATGCCCCGGCCACACCGCCCTCACGACTGGCCACTACGAGGATATCAACAATTCAGGCAAAGAACTTCCCAGCAAGCCTACGATTCTCCAACAATTCATCAAGCATAGCGCATGCCCGACCAATAAAGTCTGGCTCGTTACCACGAAGGACAAACTCGCGGTACTCGCAAACACGACCGACCCCAAGTGGAAAGATACCTATGCCCCCGCTCAATTTTGCGGCGAAAAGGGTGGCGGACTCGGTAGCGGCTATGGCCAAGACACCAACACACTCGTCAAAGTCCTCGATGTCATCAGATCGCACACCCCGCGCCTGTTGGTCGTAAACTTTCGCGAGCCAGACTCCTCCGGGCATGCCAGGCTCTGGAAACGCTATCTAGCAGAAATCACAAACACAGATGCGTATCTCGCCCGCATCCACGAAGTCATTCAGCAGACTCCGGGAATGAAAGACAACACCATACTCTTTGTCACTAACGACCACGGCCGCCACACGAACGGTCACAAAGATGGCTACGTGAGTCATGGGGACGACTGTGAAGGCTGTCGACACATCCTGCTCTACGCCACCGGACCAGGAATCAAAAAAGGTGCGGTCATCGGCCAACACCGCGAACAAATTGATCTCGCGGTAACCGCGGCCCATATTCTAGGTTTCGTGATTCCCGAGAGCAAAGGCTCAGTCATGAGCGAGCTCTTCGAGTAAGCTAGCCCGCAACTCTCATCAAAGGGCGTAGGGAGGTGGCAGTGCAATGCGGCATCGCAGCAGGAGCTTGATGGACGTTGCGGACTAGGCCCGGCGAATACGGCCGTCTTCCAAGACAATCATTTTTTTTCGGTACAATTGTCCGACTGCCTTCTTGAAAACTTTCTTGCTCACCCCGAAGGCGTCACTGATTTCAAACGCAGGACTCTTGTCCGTCAAAGAAAGCGTCCCTCCATCTTCGGTGATCTGCTTCATAATGGCGTCCGCCAAGTCGGTCACCTTGGCATATCCGGGTCGATGCAGGGTCAGATCAAGCTTCTTATCCTCACGTACTTTCCGGATATAACCAGTCATGGCGTCGCCGCGTTTCAAAACCTCGAAAACTTCGTTTTCATAGAGAACGCCCCAATGCGTGTGATTAACAATCGCCTTGTAACCCAGGTCCGTATCCCCTGCAATGATCAGCTCCACCTCTTGTCCGTCATAAAAATCTCCCGGTGTTTTGCTAATCATGCGATCCAGTCGCGATGTCCCCGCAATCCGCTGACTCTTCTCGTCGACGTAGACCATCACCAGATAGGAGCGTCCTTCTTCCATCTCGGTTTTCTGCTCTCGGAAGGGCACAAACAAATCTTTCGGCAGACCCCAGTCCAGAAAGGCGCCCACATCATTCACCGACACCGCCTCGAGATATCCCACTTCCCCCACCGTGACAATCGGAAGCTCGTTCGTCGCAACCGGGCGGTCCTCGCTATCGAGATAAAGAAATACCTCAACCTCGTCCCCTGGCTGGCAATTCTCCGGCACGTAACGGGTCGGCATCAGAACGTCACCCAGTTCTAGGGCGTCCAAATATATGCCGTGATCCGTTTCTCTCAGCACGGTTAAGGTGTGTATTGTTCCAAGCATCGCCCATAGGATATAGAACATCCCGCCTCAGAGATCCACCTCAAAGCGATTTCAACATCAATCGGCGTCACTCACAAGGACGCTCAGGGTAAACAATTGACCCTTCAAGGTCGCGATCTCGACCTGCAGCGTGGTAGCCAAATCGACCATTTTCCGAGTGGCCTGCCCGCTATTGACCGCCATCAGCATCCCTATTTGCGGGGCCCCCAAGGTAAGCATCCAGCCGCAATCGGCCTGTCGTGCGGACGCCTCAGCAGCCGCCTCTACACAAATCAATAGCGCTTCGCGCTGTGAAAGTGCCCGTTCAAGTGTTTCGATTACCGATTCTTCCTTCATCATTACCTCCTGTCATAAAACCATTTTCCCAGCCTCGTCCTGATTCGACTATTATAATGCCCACGTTGCTTTGGAATATCCGACACATCCACACTCATCCCCTTGTGTCTGGATCCGGATTCTGAAACACTCACTAAAACACTACCCAGAAAGCGACTCAACACCTCTATGCCTTCCAACCCGCGACCCTCACTCAGCCCAAAAGCGCTCAGCCTTCTTCAACTCAATGCTGCCGTACTGCTCTGGGGTGGAACCGCAATGTTCGCGAAGAGTTTTGAGCTTCCCGTTAACCACATCATCGGCGTGCGATCACTCATCGCGGCCATCGCCATCGCCGCATTCCTGCTAGTTCGCCGCAGCTCCTTCCGGCTTAAGCGCCGGACCGATATCTGGTTATTTCTCGCGCTCGGGGTGCTGCTCTGCGCCCACTGGCTACTCTACTTCCAAGCGCTGAAGCTCGCCACCGCCGCAGTCGCGGTGCTTGCCCTTCAAAGCTATCTCATCATGAGCGCCTTGGTGGAACCTCTGGTGTTCAAAGAAAAGTTTTATCTCCGCGACCTCGGCCTAGCCGCGATCGTCTTCATCGGAATGCTCGTCATGACCCCCGCCTATAATCTGGACAATGATGTCACTCGCGGCATCCTGCTCGGCATCGTCTCGGCCGTTCTGTTTACTGGCCGAAACCTACTCACTCGGAAATGCGTGAGAGACTACTCGGGCCCAACACTGATGTTCTGGCAAGTTCTCGTCACTAGCCTCATCCTCATCCCCACACTTTTCATTGGGGCAGCCCCGCAACCACAGAACTATCCTCCGAAAACCATCCTTCTCTTTCTCCTCCTAGGCGTTGTGTTTACCGCTATTCCGCATAGCCTCTACACGCAAAGTTTCAAACATCTTTCTGCCCGCACCATTGGCATGATCGCCACCATGCTCCCTCTATATGCAGGGACAATGGGCTATCTGGTTCACGACGAAACCCTCAGTATGCGCACCTTGGTCGGCGGATCGATTATCTTGGCATGCATCATCTTTGAGACCATCCACGTGTCTAAACGACCGGACGCTGTACAAAACAATTGAAGTCTACCGATCTAATAGGCAGGATACACCCATGGCAAGGCACCCACACTCGCTCTGCACCATCCTCTGCGGCATCGTCACCCTTTCCTTCCTCAGCGCTTGCCTAACGCCTCTACCCTCCTCCCCACCGGTCGACATCCAAACCGTCGATCGCACACTCGGCGGAGATACACTCAGTCGCGCACGCATCATGCAAGGCGGTCTAGTCAAAACAATGCAGCTGGATGACGGCCGCTCGATCAACGTTCAAATCAATAAGGAAGACGTTCCGAAAAACGAAGCGCTCTATTCGCGAACGATGACGATCGGAGCATTCAGCAAAATCCTGGGAAGCGGATTCACAAAAAAGAAAGATCTCGCCTTCAAAAAGCGCATCGGGAATATCGGGCAAGACACGTTCACCCTCGACGGCATTATCTATCAAGTCACCTGGCGCCGCGACAACTGGGATGTCACCAGCCTACTCGTTAGCGACATATACACGGTCGTCATGCGTCGCGCTCCGGACGATAAATAAGCTCAGCCGTGGGCGATGGAAATAGTGGGTCATTTTATAATACAGCCCTGCGCCTTTCTCGCTTATACTGCTTCCATGAAAAACATAATGCGAATACCCATACTGACTATCACCTTGTTCACCGGAACACTCACTTCCGCTCAAGACCCCTTCACTCCGATTTCAGGCCGCATCGTCACGGCGATTCAGACCTCCAACTTGGCTGCAATCGACAAGGAGTTTGATGAACGCATGCGCCAGGCCTTCCCGCCAGAGAAGGTGACCCTCTTCTTCGAGCAACTGTCGGCACAAGCGGGCAAATTCACTCGCGCCGGTAGGGTGCGAATCATACCCCCCAACCAATCAATCACGCCACTCTACTTTGAGCGCACAACCTTCGACATGAAACTAGTCCTCAATGCGGAGTCCAAGGTCGCAGGGTTCTGGATTCTTCCCCACACCCCTGTCGCGCCGGCACCCGACAAAAACAGCACGGCTCTTCGCCTGCCCTTCAACGGCGAGTGGAAAGTCATATGGGGCGGCGACACCCCAGCCCTTAATCAACACCACTCAGTTCCGAATCAACGCTACGCATTTGATCTGGTAGTGGTCGACGCGGCCGGCCACAGCTCGCGACATAAGGGCTTGAAAAACGAGGACTACTGGGCCTTCGGTCGCAAGGTTCTCGCACCGGCCGCTGGGACGGTAACAGAGGTCATCCAAGGCATTCGCGACAACACACCCGGCTCAATGAACCCTTACAGCGCTCTCGGAAACGCAGTGCTTATTCAACATACAACAAACGAAATCTCGGTGCTCGCTCACTTCAAGTTTGGCAGCATCACGGTCGCAGCTGGCGACAGAGTAAAGAAGGGGCAGGTTATCGGACAATGCGGCAACTCAGGAAACTCGTCGGAGCCCCATATCCATTATCACCTGCAACATAGCCCGACCATTCAAGATGGGCTCGGGATTCGGTGCGAGTTTGAACAAGTCACGGTGACACAAGAGCGGCCCTCAACAGCGAAAGGTCGCTACTCTCCTATGAAAGGTGACGTGATCGCCCCTACTCAATGAATCGGGGTACGCGGAAGAACTTATTCGCCTGATGAAGCCGGAGCAGAAGTCTGCCCGCTGGCGCCGTCTCCGGACGAAGACTGGTCACCGCTCTTATTCCCCCGGGAACGGCCTCCGCGACGTCTGCGCCGACGTGGTCGACTCTTTCCATCCGACTCACCCTTGCCAGCTCCGTCGGACTGACCGTTGCCAGAGTCGCCGGACTTAGCGTGTTCGCCAGATGCCTCTGAAGATGAGTCCCCGTCCTGAGCACCGGTATTAGGCGTGCTCGTTGACGTCTTCTCGCCGTCTCCGGATTCGTTACCGTCGCCACTTGGCTTGCGGCGTGATCGACCTCGGCGACGGCGTCGTTTGCGAGGAGGTTTATCACCGCCGTCCTCGCTCGACTCCCCATTGCCCTCACTAATCGATCCGTCTGCGTTTTCACCGTCGGAAGTCGCTTCGTCCTCAGTAGCCTTGGACGTGCCACCTGGCTCCGGCGCACGACCGGCAGCTTCTTCCTCGAACTGATCTTCTAAAGCGTCGAAGAGCTCGTCGTCTTCTGGTTGCACCTGCTCGATGGGTTTCGCTCGCATCGCTTGGCGATCGGCTTCGCGCTCGGTGCGCTCTGCGACAAACTCGTCCGACTCACCTGGGCGCCAATATTTTTCGTCATTCATCAAGAAACTCTTTAACCCGGTTCGTCGTTCATCGCCAATCCCACTCACCGGTTAGTGGAAAAGATCAGGTTGCCTCACAGGCAGCCGCTCACGGTCTTACTCCTCTTGCAGGGGGCGCATTAAGCCCGAAAATGCCGGTCATGGCAAGGGGAATTCTCACCCTAAGCCCATCACTACAGCATACGGCTCACCCTGTCTTGCACCGGTATCTACCTCCATTGCATGGAGTTCCGCGGAAACGGACAAGTCCACCGCTAGCCTAGATCCTGACCTGCAGCCGCCATCTCAATAAATCGCTCAAGGGAGCGAGATACGCCAAGCTCCAAGCCCGTCAATGTCATCTCGGGAAAGGTGGCGACGGTGTCGCGCTCATCCAAGTCACAGACAAAGGGCATCGCCATCGCCTCTTTCGCAATGCTCACCTTGTACTGATCACCCACTCCTAGCCCCTCCGCCGCGGTCTTCACGTGCGCGAGAAAGTCCGCGAGCGGCACCGTTTTCCCGCGCAAGTTATACGCTCCATAGCCATCATATGGAGCCACGCACGCTTCGCCAAAACCCGACGCGACATCATGCACGTAGTGGTAATGCTCTCTCCCATCATAGGGCACAACAAATTCTTTATTGCGAACAACCGCCTTCATCGCACTCGTGGGCGCAGACGTGAACCCTTTGTCTCGCCCCGGCCCGTAGGTGGTGGATAATCGCAAGGACACGGTCGCAATACCCGTCTCCAAATGAAACGCCTGCGCCATGCCCTCGCCACAAACCTTCCAAAATCCATATAAATTGGGCGGCTTGTACGCCCCGTCACGTGTCACCGTTTTCCCCGGATACATCGAACGCGGACCATACACGGCCGACGAACTCGCAAACACAAAACGTTCGACCGACCCCGCAGCCGCAGCCGCTTTGAACAAGTGGGCCGTGCCTGCCACATTAATATCCATTCCGCGAAACGGGTTCTCTTGACAGTCTGGCGACTGGAACGCTGCCAGATGAATGATGTGCGTCGGCTGATGACTCTTTACCAGGTCCATCACCTGTGCCTCATTTGAGATATCACCCTTGACCATCTCAACACGACCACGCAGCTCGGGGTCGATCCGAGACACGTCTGCGTTACGGCTAAAGCCGACAATGTGATCGACGCCTTTACCGAACAAATAAGACACCGTGGCAGAACCAATGCAACCCGTCGGTCCCGTTATTAAAATCTTTCTCATCGGATCTCTCCTATACGAGCAGGACGTGCAATGAGCGGGCACCGTGTGCGCCAATCACGAGTGACTGCTCAATGTCCGCCGTCTTTGACGGTCCCGAGATAAACGCACCGAAGCTCAAGTCGCTCACGTCCAGCCGCTCATACGCCTGATGCATGGTATGCACCAAATCCTGTCGCTTCACAACCAAGACGAGATGCTGAGTAATGAACGGTAACACTCGGACGCCCATTGCAGTTTCAGGCACCCAAATCGCGCCGTTCTCCGCCACCCCAAAGGCCCCGTGCAGCACCGCGAGATTGACATGCTTAAGCTCATGGGGACTCGCTAAGGCTGCTAAGTCGATGGTGGAAGCAGGTCCCCCATCCACGCAGGACACGACCTCACCAGTCACATGCTCGCAGTCACTCAACGCTGAGGCGACCGTCTCGCCCGGACTAAGAACCTGACAAACACCGCCCACC
>CAXMRT010000169.1:0-7780 GCA_964196025.1 uncultured Gemmatimonadales bacterium
GCGCTTATCTGAGTGCCCATCAGGACTGTTTCTCGTTGAATCGCAGGTGCGTGATCTCTCCGGATCAGCCTAGACGTTTCTGGTTTAGCTGCGGAAAAGAGCGGTGGGCAGAGGCAGACTAAACCGCAAAGAGTTAACGCGTACTGGATCTGGCGTTTTATCACAAGGGTTTAAGTGCTTTTGAAATTGCGGTGCGCATGTTCTCGTCTAGCGAGTGTCCGCGGGCGATGACTGTGCCGGCCTTATCTAATAGAAGGATCGCCGGTGTGCCTCTCACAGAAAACCGGTCTGACACTTTTAGCGAAGAGTCCATCAGTACGGCTGATGTTACACCGAATTTTGCAATAAACCCTTTCGCTTTTTCGGGCGTTTTATCGACGCTGATACTGACGACCTCTAGCTTGGCTGATGTTGCCTTATGGAGTGATTCAATGGCTGCTGCCTCCTTATTGCATCGACCACACCAACTGGCCCAGAAGACGAGTAGCAGAGGTTTCGTGCGGCCGGATAACAAGACCGTAAGTTCGGTGTTGTCGGGGCTGAGGGCTTTCAGGGGTAAGGGGCCCACTGACGCTCCGTGGGCTTGAGGGGCTAGCCCCGCACAGAGGAGGGAGGCGATTGCAAGCGCGACTGAGAACGTGTGTGTCATGTTTTTAAAAAGGGTGGTTGAATCCGGCGGTGAGCCAGAATGAGTCTAGGCCATTATCTCGGGTTTGGAAGAATACACCGGTGTCCCAATTGCCTGTGATGCCGAGAAACGTAGAGTCGAGATAGACTGCGTTTAGGCCAAACATGTGTCCGACGAAGTCGCCTAGGTCCGGGTCTGATGTTTGGTATTGGTGGGCCTCGGTGAATCGAGGTTGATAGTAGTCGGCCTCGCCTTGCGAGTAGAGACGGTAGGACATGTCGAGAAGGATGGAGTCTTGTTTGACGTACTTGAAGTAGTGCGTATCGACCGTTTCAGCATCGATGCCCCAATCGTCCGAATAGTGTCTAAAGCCAACTTCGATGGCATCGCGAATGCCAACAGCGTGTTTATACCTGACGGTGAAGGCGGTTCGACTGCGAGCGTCCGGAAGGATTTCGTAGTCCTCGACCCCATTTATCCATACTGAGTTGAATTGCGTAGCGAGTTGCCCGTCCTGATTGATATGTGAGAGATCCAGGTTTATCAGTGAGCGGGGACTGAGGAGCTGGGTCAGGTTGATAGATGCATTCACACTGTCCCGATCTTCCTCAGGGCCTTCCGTACCATTGAAACGAATCATATCGAGCGTGTCAAAGTAGGTCATCAGCGAGAATCCCAAGGTGGTGTTGTTCTCATTGAAAGACGTCGAGGCATTAAGCCCAAGATTAAAGGATTGGTAGGCATACTCACGCCCAAATCCCGCCGTGGCTGTCAGGTCGACCGCGTCGTACGAGTGGGTCCATCCGCCGGATAGGTTCCCGTAGACGCTTCCGCTTGCGCCAGATTGTAGCGCGCGGTAGTCGGCGTTGTGGTTTCGTTCGATAGATGCAGCGCTTACCACGTCGATCAGGAGGCGAAGGTTGGCGCTGTTTTTGTCGTCGATCTCTTTTTTGACGAGAATCAGTGCTTCAAAGACGCTGACATCCTCGTCGATCTCTTCGATGCCACCGTTGTCGAACTGTTGATAAACGGTCGTTTTTACCGCGACTTCGCTATCTTGTGCCGATGCAGGCGTAAGAATGATCGTTGATACGAGGACTGCGACTAATGCTGAAAGGGTGGTTCTCAGTTGCATCCGCATCCTCCTGCACCGATTGAGGAAAATCCACCCACACTACCTTCTCTGGGAGTAAGTACGTGAGCATGTAGATCACGGGCAAGGGCGTCGTAGTCGAATATCATTGTTCGGTCACCTAAGCGCTCCATTTCATTGAAGCGCACATTGGCACAGCCGGAGCCGAGCGTTGCGAGCAAGATGGTTGCAGCTGCGAGAAAGCCGATTCGCGGGAAGTTGCTAGCGCACATTTTCTTTCTCCATTGGAGTTGAGATTTCTGTCTCTGTTGGGTCTTCTATCTGGCGGTCAGCATGCCTTAATCAAGATTAACACTCAATTAAAAGTAGATTAAAGAATTTTAATCCGATTATTGCTGATCGGCGGAGTCGGTTCCCGCTAGTGTTAAGGGGCGAGGTGTAGATTATGCGAATATTGGTTGTGGAAGACAATCCGAAGCTGTCAGGGTTCTTGGTTAAAGGGCTGCGTGAAGAGAGCTATGCCGTCGATCTTGCGGAAACAGGGCCGGATGCCTTGGGCTTGGCGGAGTCAGAGAGTTACGACCTAATTATTTTGGATATCTTGCTCCCCGTAATCTCTGGTTTGGACGTCGTCAAGCGCTTACGGAGCGAGGGGCTGGATACGCCGGTGTTGATGTTGACCGCCAGGGGCTCGGTGGCTAACCGGGTTGAGGGTTTGGATGCTGGAGCTGACGACTACTTGCCCAAGCCTTTTGCGTTTGACGAGCTGCTAGCTAGAACCCGTGCCTTGATGCGGCGCGGGTCAGCGACCGCGAATTCTATCTTGCGTCTGGGGGACCTAAGCCTTGAGTTGACGTCGCGCGTTGTTTTGCGGGCAGAGGAAGTCATCGAGTTGACGCCCAAAGAGTATGCGCTCCTGGAGTACTTGCTTCGAAACCAAGGGCACGTCTTAACCCGAACGTCGATTATCGAACATGTGTGGGATATTCATTACGACACGGATACAAATGTCGTGGATGTGTTGATCCGCTATCTTCGGCGAAAATTGGATGATGCGCATGCGCAGAAACTCATCCATACAGTACGCGGTGTAGGCTATGTAATGAAACTGGTGGACGAGTGAAATCATTCCAAGTCCGGGTGAGTTGTTGGCTTTCAGTGGGGTTTGTTCTCTTCGCCTGCTTGATGATGATTGGCTTGATCGGTTCGATACTCTATCAGATTCGCGAACACGAACGGGCTGAGTTGATGGCACTTGGTGAGTTTGTGAGGGGGGAGCTTCGCGACATAAAGCAGGGGGCCCACGAAGTAGAACTGGGCGAGGTTGTGAGTGTCATAAACGAAAAGCTTAGTTTTCTTTTCGATGAAGAGGATAGAAATCTGGGCTATGGGATATATTTCCGAGATGAGGGGACGACATACAAATATTTTTTGTCGGAAGACAATCCCTTCGAGGGCATCGAGTATTATGAGCAACATGCACCGGCATCCTTTGAGAGATGGACGTCCTACAAAGCCTGTGCCTACTACAGATGGTTGCCCGCAAACGATTTCGCTATATTAGTCGTCTCCAAGCACGTCCATGACCAAATTGATGCTGTTTTGGCGGCCTTTGCCTTCCTGTTACCTCTGGGGACTCTTGGGTCAGTTTTATTAGGAATGTTTCTGGGTCGAAAAGTGACCGGTCCGATGAGCGCAATCAGTCGAGCCGCCAGAAAAATGGAAGCGGGAGAACGCGGTGTTCAGGTTGAGGACATCGTCGCCGGTCCGGATATAACGGCCACGATTGACACCTTGAATGTGGGCTTGGCCACGGTCGATGAGGCATTAATAAAGATTCAACAATTCAGCGGGGACGTGGCCCACGAGCTAAAAACGCCGCTGACAATCATGCGGGGTAACCTAGAGGTGAGCTTGCGTCATGCACGGACGCCTGAAGAATACCAAGAGGTTCATGCTAGCTGTATTGAGGAGTTGGTCGTTCTGGGGCGATTGGTGGACACGCTGTTGATGTTGACGGCACTGGATGACCCCGCGCCGCGTGTAGTCACTCAAGAGTGTGAGTTGAAGGTGATAGCGTCGGAAGTGATAGACCACCTGAGTGTGACCGCGACGGAAAAGAATGTTCGATGTGAGGTGATCCCGAGTGACGATCTGTGTCACGTGGCTGGTGATGCGGCATTGTTGTATCAGTTGATCTACAATCTCGTGCATAACGCGATAAAGTTTTCTCAAACCGGTGGCTTGGTGACGCTAGAACTTGTGGAGTCGGGGGGGATGACGCGTCTAACGATTACTGATCAGGGTATTGGAGTTGCACCTGACGATCATGACCGCGTGTTTGACCGCTTGTATCAGACGGATCCGAGCCGGCATGTCGGCCATGGCTTAGGGCTGTCGTTGGTAAAGTGGATTGTTGACCATCATGGCGGGACAATAGAGCTACGCTCGCAGCTTGGCGAAGGGGCGACGTTTACCGTCAACCTTCCAACGGATCGATAGTACGGATCGATCGACGATTGATCATAGCGGCGGAGACGCCTGCTCCGAATCCGTTGTCGATGTTGACGACGGTGATGCCGGGAACGCAGGTGTTGAGCATGGATAATAGGGCGGCTAGGCCGTCGGCGCCGGTGCCGTAGCCGACGCTGGTTGGGACAGCGATGATGGGGATGTCGACTAGGCCGCCGACCACTGAGGGTAGGGCGCCCTCCATTCCGGCAACGATGACCAAGACATTGGCTTTGCGAAGGCGTTCAACTTGAGAGAGCACGCGGTGCAAACCAGCGATTCCGATATCGTAAACGCGATCAACTTCTGCTCCCAGCCGTTCAGCGACCAGTGCGGCTTCTTCTGCGACTGGTAGATCGGCTGTTCCGGCGGAGACAACGGTGACGCCGGGAATGCCGGGTGGTAGATCCGTGACGTCGACCGTGATGCAGCGTGCGTGTTCGTGAAAGATGGCGTCGGGATGGTTGGGTGCGATCTCGTTGAATTGCTCTTGTGTCGCTCGGGAAACGAGGATGTTTTGTTTGTGCTCGCGTAGAGACGACATGATCTTGGAAATCTGATCACTGGTTTTCCCAGGTCCAAAAACCACTTCTGGAAAGCCGCGTCTGCGTAATCGGTCGGTGTCGACGCGTGCGAATTCTAGATTGGACTCGCGGTCTGAGGGAATCAGTCCAATCGCTTCTTCGGGCGAGAGGTCGCCCGCCCGGACTTTTTCGAGTATGTCAGCAATGGTCATAGACTGGGCCTGCTTAGCTCAGGCGTTCAGCCAGGTAGGCTTCGAGGTCACTGAGTGACAGGCGATCTTGTTTCATCGTGTCGCGATCACGTACGGTCACTGTATCATCGTCTAGTGTATCGAAGTCAATGGTCACGCAATAGGGGGTGCCCACTTCGTCTTGACGGCGGTAGCGGCGTCCCACAGCGCCGACTTGGTCATACGTGCACGCCCAGCGTTCGTTCAGCTTCAAGAACACCTCGCGGGCTTTTTCAACGACGGGCGGCTTATTTTTTACCAGAGGGAATACGGCTACCTTAGTCGGAGCGATCCGAGGAGCGAAACGCATCACTGTACGGGCTTCGTGTCCATCGGGTGCTTGTTTGCCGGGTTCGGCCTCAACGGCCTCTTTGGTTTCTTTGTTGATCCATTCTTCGCGATAGGCGCTGCAGATCAACGCAAGGCAGATCCGGTCGACTCCAGCCGATGGCTCGATAACGTGGGGAAGGAACTTGCTGTTCGATTCCTGGTCGAAGTATTCGAGCGATTTTCCGGAAGCGTTCTGGTGCTGGGTTAGGTCGAAGTTGCCGCGAGCGGCGATGCCTTCGAGCTCTTGAATGCCGAAGGGGAAGTCAAAGAGGATGTCGACGCAGCCGCTGGCGTAGTGCGCCAGTTTGTCGGCCGGGTACTCATAGCGATGCAGGCTGGATGCTGGTAGACCGATGGTTTGGTACCAGTCCAAGCGTGCCTTGATCCAGTACTCGTGCCATTCGGCATCGGTTCCTGGTTCGATAAAAAACTCGAGTTCCATCTGCTCGAATTCGCGTGAGCGGAAAGTGAAATTGCGGGGGGTGACCTCATTTCGAAACGCTTTGCCGATCTGGCCGATTCCGAACGGGACCTTTTTGCGCGCGGTAGCGACCACGTTCTGGAACTGAACGAAGATGCCCTGAGCTGTTTCTGGACGTAGATAGGCAACGGAGGCTTCGTCGGTCACGGGACCGGCGTGGGTCTTAAACATCAGATTGAAATCGCGTGGGGGTGTGAGGTCTGTCGATTGGCATTTCGGGCACTTGATGCCTTCGGGAAAGCCTTTGCTTCCGTCGTCATTCGTGACGAGGGTCGCATCGAGTCCAATTTGTTCCTCAACGAGGACGTCGGCCCGATGCCGGGTCTGGCACTTGCGGCAATCGGACATGGGGTCCGAGAAACCGCCAATATGGCCGGACGCTTCCCATATTTTGGTGTTCATGATGATCGTGGAATCTAGGCCAACGACATCTTCTCGTTTGGTGACCATATCTCGCCACCATGCATCGCGAACGTTGCGTTTGAGCTCAGCACCGAGGGGGCCGTAGTCCCAGAAGCCGCTCATGCCGCCATAAATTTCTGAGCTCTGAAAAATGAATCCGCGCCGTTTGCATAGCGAGACCACCGTCTCTAAAGAGGGTTTATGTTGGTTTTGTTCCATTTTAAGTCCTTATTCTCTGGTTCGAAATTCACTCTACCGTGTAAGGAGCGGCAGCGGCCTGTTGGGCGGCGGACCGTTCGACGATTTGGCATCTCCGTGACCTCCGCTTGAAGGGTCTCGTATCTTAGCGATTGGCGGGGGGAAAGCAAGTTCTGTATAGGTAGAGATGAATTGAATTCCTCATAATAAGGGGTTATCTTCCATCGGCATGCAGGAGGTGACTATTCAAGAGCTGGCTTTGGGCGAATTCGCAGGACGCCTGGATTCTCGTTTTATCGGGGATCTGGACGAAACGCGACTGCTTGATCTATCGGCGAGGATCGACGGCGCTGTAGAGGGCGTATTGGGGACGGGACGTCACCGCGTGGTTGCGTTGCCATTTGTGTCTGAGGGCAAAGAGGTCGTACTTGCCGTGAAGGCATTCGGAAAGCAGTCAGCGCTGAAGGATCGCTTGGATGCGAAGGTGGGGAGCAAAGCGTCGCGAACGTTTGCGGCGGCACGTTTTCTTGAGGAGAAGCTGATTGGTACTCCCCAAGCGATCGGATATATCGAGCGCTGGGACGAGTCGCGCTTGAAGGAAAGTTATTTTCTGTCCGTTCTGCAGGACCCTATCAGCAGTTTTAAAGATGAGCTGATCCATCTTTATCGGCATGACCCTGATTGTGCGAAAATCATGGCTCTGTTGGAGCATGTGGCGTGTGGGGTTCGGGCCATGCATGACGCAGGTTTTTATCATCGTGATCTTGGGAATCAGAATATCTTGATGATGCGTGAGCGGCCAGAGGCCTGGTCTCCGGTTCAATTCATTGACCTGAATCGCGGACGTATCCGTGACGAGGTTACGATGAAAGAGCGCGCGTTTGATATTTCACGAATTAGTCTACCCTCCGATTTTCTGCGGATCTTTATTGAGATGTATTGGAGGCGCGTCCCCCCGAGTGACTTCATGTCTGCCCAAAGGAGATACCGCAAACGCTTTGCATGGCACACCGCGACGCGCAAGTGGCGCCACCCCATTCGCAGTCTAAAGAGTCGAACGGCTGAGACCGAGGGTGGCGACGACTATCCCGGTATGCGCGACATCTGGGTGTGGGACGAAAAGTCGGCGCAGGCGATTGTCGTCATGCAGCACGATGAACGTCAAGGTTACTATCCGAGAGGCCGAAACGTGGGTATTGCGAAGTCGACCTTGAAGGCGATGACGGATGTGCGTCGAGAATACAAAGCTCTTCTGGCAGATGCGTTTGCGGAACCGGTGATCCTGTCGGAGCGCATTGGTGTGGCACTAGAAGTGTCAGGGATGGATGTGGATAAGCAGCTCGGGTTGCTTGAGCGCTTGGGCCGGATCCCCGTAATGATTCG
>CAXMRT010000170.1:0-21623 GCA_964196025.1 uncultured Gemmatimonadales bacterium
AACCTATCGGAGTAAGAGCGCGACTTAGTCGGCGTCGTAAATAACGACGTCAGCCCAAGAGTCTTTGAATTCTTCTATGAACGACAGGTGTGCCGGAGCGATTTGGTATGCGTCGTGTGCGGCGAGATCCTTAAGGACCACTGTCGCGCATACATCGTAGTCGCGATTGACCACTGGCCGGTGCGTATCAGCGGGCGTTCCGATGTGCACGGATTCGCTTGATCCCGTTTGTTCGAGACGTTTGACACCTTCCATGAATGCGGCGCGGGCCTCTTTACTGAGGTCATCTTTTAGCTTAAAAATCACCGTGTGTACGAACATGTTTTTCTCCCAATGGCTGCGTTCAAATGGGTGTATGTATAGCGTTTGGGAGGGTGGAACGCGAGTCAAATAATGGAGTTGCTGATTGTGCCTCAGGTCTGCCTAAGCTGGATTGGAGGTCAAGCTAGGGGTACGCGCGGCGACGTACAGGGTGGCCTTGGATGGGATCGGCAGGTTCGCTGTGAGGGGCGTTTCTTGATGGCGCGAACGGGGCCTGTTTGATGTCACTGATGACTGTAGCATTGATGATTCCGAATTCTGGGTGTTGACGCTGCAGCCGTTTCGATACTTGTGAATGTCTCGTTCGGATGCTACTCTTTCTCTGTTCGGTTATTGGCACATGGAGAGCGTAAAATGGCACGGATTTTGGTGATAGACGATGACGAGGCGGTGAACCACTGTACCTCTCGAATCATTGAGCACCATGGCCACGACGTGTCCTCGGTGCTGTCGGCCGATGCGGGCATTGGGCTCTATCGAGAAAATCCATTTGATCTCGTCGTAACGGATATCAATATGCCGACCAAGGATGGGCATCAGACCATTCGCGAATTGACGGCGGAATTTCCCGCTGTGCGTATACTGGCTGTTTCAGGAAGCGGCGGCGCAAATGGTCGGGCCGACAATCTTCAATTGGCTGTGGAGTTGGGTGCGCTAGGGGCGGTTGCTAAGCCTTTTACGATGTCTGAGCTGATGACGATGGTGGACGCGTCCCTAACCCAAAGCCGGTAGACGTTAGGATATCACCGCGGTTTTGCTCTTATCTTCTTGGCAGATGGACGCGCGCGTCAAAAATTTTGGGTGACCACGAGGGCGGGGTCATTTGTCGTCGAGAGTTTCTGTCATCAGCCGACTCAATTCCTTAATGGCTGGACCTTCGCCGAGTATCGTCAGCCAGTCGCCTTCCTCTAGGAGCGTGTGGCCGCGAGGAATGATGCTTTGATCCCCACGTCGGATGAGGGCTACGAGGCAGGCCTCAGGGAGTTTGATGTCGCGTATGGGTTTCCCGATAAATGCGCCAGAGGGCTTGTTTCTATGAAGCTCGATCGCGAGCATCCGTTCATCGTGCAGGAGCACTTGTTTGAGGTCGTGGTCATCTCGGGCGGAGAGCCATTCGCTGGAGAAGTGGTCAGAGTCAATGTGGGTCGCGAGTTGGGCTAGTACGCGAAGGTGTCGGCCGGGATCGTTCGTGGGGCTTATGAGAAAAAAGATTGCATGGATGGGGGCGTCCGCATCCTCTGAGCCGGGAATAAGGGCCTCCATGTCGATGCGAATGCCGCGCCGAGAGCGAACGAGAACCATTCGTGGTGACTCCAAGTTGTCGAGTCGGAGATGGGGAAGAGCCGCGCCATGTGACACGGGTGTCGCGCCAAGACCGGTGTTTTCCATAATGTCAGTGACCAATTTTTCAGCGCTTGCCGGAACCACTCGTTCGAGGCGTTTCGCGGCGAGTTTGGTGACTTGTTCAAAGGTGAGGTCATCGCGAACATCGAGTACGTCAGCGGCAATGATGAGTTCATCGAAGGGGTCTTGAACGCGAAGCCCCTTTTCTTTCAAGATGCCGCGTAGCTCGGCATCCAGTCCCGCCTCTCGTCGTTGTCCTAGCCGGGCGAAAACGTGAAAGATGGCGCCATGGCGTGTGACTCGTTGACGGCCATAAATGCGGTACCATGTGACACCCACGATGATGAGTCCGATGCTAAAAAGGGTAGACAGCGCCCCCATCATCGGGATGAGGCAGAGCGGCATTATGACGCCGAGGATCTGCATCCACGGATAGAGAGGGGATTTGCATCCGGGATCGTAGGATGCCAGCCCGCTTTCACGCATGACGATCACCGCGACGCAGAGGGCTCCGAAGAGGAGTAGTTGAAAGGCGCTCGCCAGCTTGGCGATTTTCTCAACATCGAAGAGTGCGAGGATCAAAAGAATCATAAAGAGGGTTGCGAGAACACCGTTGACCGGAATGTTTTTTGAATTGAGTTTTTTAAGATCTGGCGGAAGCAGTTTGTCGCGACTCATAGCGAGTGGGTAGCGGGATGCTGCGAGAATACCTGCGTTGGCCACCGCGAAAAATGCGAGCATTGCCGCGACCGTGATGAGTTTGATGCCCATGTCGCCGGCGAGGGCGGAGGCGGCGGAGGCGACGGGAGTGTAATTATGATGACCCGTGGGCGCGAGTTCCGAGGCAGGGACGAGCCCGACGATCACAAAGGTACCTACACCGTAAACTACCGCAGCTGTAGCCATCGCTAGAAACACGCCTAAGGGCAAGTTGCGTTCTGGATCTTTGACCTCCTCGGCCACGCTGGCGACTTTTGTGACGCCGACGTAACTAAGGAAAACCATTCCTGTGGTAGCGAGAATGGCGTCGTGCCCGCTACCCAGAAAGTTGTCAAAGTGGGCCATATTCGTGTGCGGGACACCGGTGATCATGAACCACGTGAGGATGCCTAGGAGGCCGATGACCAGAGCTATCTGAACCGAGCCAGCTTTTTTTGTTCCGGTTAGATTAGCGAGCGCGAAGAGAACTGCCAGGCCCGCGGCAATCAAGGTGTAGGGAACGTCCGCATAAAACAGGTTCACGTAGGCGCCCATTCCGATGAGCGCGAAGGTCGTTTTCAATATCAGCGCCAGCCATGTGCCTATCCCGCCGATCGTTCCGACCAAGGGCCCCATGCTGCGATCGAGGAAGTAGTAGGCTCCTCCTGCGCGGGGCATAGCTGTTGCCAGTTCGACCATGCTAAACATCGCTGGGATGAGCGGGAGCAGAGCGAGCATGTAGCATAAGACGACTGCGGGGCCTGCTTTGCTGAAGGCGATGCCGGGGAGGAGAAAAAAACCTGAGCTGAGGGTTGCGCCGGTAGCTAAGGCGTAGACGCTGAGTAGGTTGAGCTCTTTCGTGAGCCCTTTCGGTTTCGAGTCGTTATCCATTTAAACAGAGTGCCTCGGCAGAAAATGCTCCTAGCGGGCTGTCAGTCCTCTCTTATCGCGCACCTGCGCCGACTGTCCCGCGTCTGGCGCGCATGTTAGCATAGACCTACGTTTCACCTAGTAAAATGGTCAAAAGGTGCGATGTTTGGGTGTTTTTCGTCCTCTTCAGTGTCAAACCAAGGGGGCGTCATGCGTGCCTGTTATCTTCTAGGGTTCATTCAGGCGGGAGTATGTGGATGAGTATCACTAGGGGCTGTTACGACAGGGTCCACGTTTGAGAATATGGGGGTTTCGGGCTAGTGTCTGGGGTCGCGGATGGGTTCGTCGGATTTGGCCTGATTCGGCCTTGATTTCCTATAGGCGTTCGGGTTTACTTATGGCCCTTTTTTGAGGCGACCCAAGATGCTTATAGAACTCCTAAAAACCTACATATCTATGACTAAGCCGCGCATTGTCGCGATGGTAGCGGTGACGGCGGCGTGGGGCTATTTTTTGGCGGCGCGGTCGGACTTTAACTGGCTAACCTTTACCTGCTTAATGATTGGCGTGATGTTGTCGGCCGCTGGTGGAGCGGTACTCAATAATTATCTGGAGCGTGATCTAGACTCCGAGATGAATCGGACGCGTGGGAGAGCACTGCCGACTGGGCAGGTGAAGCCGATGAGCGCACTCCTGTTCGGTCTTTACCTTGTCATGGCAGGGTTGGGATTTCTGCTAGGGCAGGTGAATCTCCTGACGGCGTTCTTGGTTCTGTTTACGAATTTTCTCTATGTCCTCGTCTATACTCCCATGAAGCGCTTTTCCACGTTGAACACGACGGTGGGAGCGATTCCCGGGGCGATCCCGCCCCTCGCTGGCTGGACGGCGGCGACGGGTGAAATGGGGATTGAGGGCGTGGTATTGTTCTTCCTACTCTTTGTTTGGCAGCACCCACATTTCTATGCGATCGCGTGGATGTATCGTGATGACTACGCGCGAGCCGGTTTTCAGATGGTGTCCGTTGATGACAAACACGGCATTCGTACTAGCTGGTATGTGGTGATTGGGAGCGTGGCGTTGATTGCCGCATCCGTTCTTCCGTTTGTCATTCACCTGTCGAGTATGGTTTACCTGGTCTCCGCTCTGATCATGGGGGTGGGAATGTTGCTGGCGAGCATTGTTATGTTGCGGTCGCGCAGCTTTGACTCTGCGAAACTTGTTTTAAAGGTGTCCGTACTGTATCTGCCTCTCCTGCTGGTTGTGATCATCGTCGACGCCTTTATAAACGCGTCGTAACACGGAGGCTGAGATGGATCGAGGCGGCTTGTTTTTTCTGGTAGTGGCAGCCCTTGCGGGTGTGGGTGTTCTTGGCTATGCCGTGTTTCAGACTGGAGCCTCGCGAGGCGATGCGCCGTCCTCTCTGGCGGTGGTGCCGCCGGTTGACGGGTTGTTGCCGCCGGTTGTTGACGACTCTTTGACTCCTTTGCATACCGTTCCTAATTATTCGATGATGGACTCGCAGGGAGCCGCCTTTGAGCTCAGCTCCATGAGCGGAAAGGTGTGGGCTGTTGATTTCTTCTTCACGACTTGTGCGTCTCAGTGTCCGGCGATGACAACCAATATGTCTCACTTAAGTGAAGCGTTTAAGACCAACCCTCGGTTTGAGTGCGTAAGCATTTCAGTCGATCCAGAGACGGATTCTCACGACCGACTTGCCGATTATGCGGCGCGGTTTGAGGCGGACGCCAGTCGGTGGCATTTTTTGCGCTCGGATCGCGATGTCTTGATGAATATCGCGACCAATGGGTTGCGCTTGGGGACTGGAACCGATCCAGCCTTGCACCGAAGCCATTTTATCCTCGTGGACCAGACCATGCGAGTTCGCGGGTACTACGATGGCTTGGATGCGGAGCGACTCACGACGATGGCGGCAGACATTGACCGGTTGCTCGATTCCGATGTGATTGAGGGTGGATACTGAGGGAGTGACATGGATTCTGGACTATCTATAGACCCGATCCCTTCAGTTCTGGCGTCGATCACCGTGTGCTTAAACGCCCTCAGTGCGGTTCTCCTGATTTTGGGATATCGAGCCGTAAAACGGGGGGATACGGGACGTCATCGAGCCTATATGGTCGCTGCGTTATGGTCGTCTTCGGCATTTTTAGCGGTGTACCTGGTGAACCACGGCTTGCACGGATCCCAACGGTTTCCATTGGGTGGGGTCATGCAGTGGGTGTATCGCGTCATCCTATTCCCGCATATTGTGGCCGCAACCGTGGTGGTCCCCTTTATTCTGCGGGGCGTGTGGCTGGCCGTTAAGGGTCGTGAAAAAGAGCATGGGAAACTGATGAGGTGGGTGTGGCCTGTGTGGATGTACGTATCGTGCAGTGGGGTTGTGGTTTACCTGATGCTGTATATTCTACCACGCCTGCTGAAATAAGGCCGAGATCTTGCCTTGATTCTTGATTTCTCCTGATATATTCTATTCGAATCTATAACCAGTTTGCGGCGATCGAAGAGTTGAGGATATTATGATTGAAAATGGCAAGACCTACGTGGTGATGGGCGTGTTGGATTCTGAGTCAATTGCGTATGCAGTAGGCAAAACGATCACAGAATTCGGCGGGAAGGTCATCTATACGGCTCAGAATGAGCGGATGAAAAAGCTCTTTTTTGACCGTAGCAAGAAGATGTCAGACGAAGAGAAGTCTGCGTTGGAGTTTAAATTTTGTGATGTCACGGTAGAGGAAGAGGTAGAGGCCCTTTTTAACGACGTTGGAGAGATCGGGGGCGTCTTGCATTCGATCGCCTATGCCAACCCGAAGACGTCCTTGGGCGAAGAGTTCCACACCGATGAGATTGATGATCTCAAGATGGCTTTTCATATCAGCGCCGTGTCCCTTGCGACCGTGACGAAATATGCGCAGACCGCGATGCCCAACGGCGGTGCCGTTGTGGGGATGACATTTGATACGCGCGTTGTGTATCCGCTCTACAACTGGATGGGCGTTTGTAAATCGGCCCTCGAAGCAGTTGGGCGTGGGCTTGCTCGTCGGCATGGACGGGATCTCGTACGAGTGAATATTTTATCTGCCGGTCCGCTGACGACGAAAGCGGCATCGAAAATTCCTGGGTTTGCTCAGTTGGGTCATATTTGGGCGATGTCTGCGCCGTTGCCGTGGCATCTGGTTGAGAGTCGGAAAGATGTTGCTCACACCGCCTGTTACCTTTTGGGGCCGTACTCCAAGATGATTACGGGTGAGACTATTCATTGTGATGGCGGCGCGACCATAATGGGCGGCCAGTTGCAGGAGTGGGAGCGGTCCACCGGGGACGATGCGTAAGGGTCTCTCATGACTCTCGATCGAATTCTTTTAGCCGAACCTAGAGGCTTTTGCGCAGGAGTTGAGCGCGCGGTACAGGTCATCGACCTTGTGCTTGAGGCATACGAAGCCCCCATCTTTTGTCGCCGCGAAATTGTTCACAATCGCCATGTTGTGGAAGTTTTCGAGAGCAAGGGCGTCACTTTTGTTGAAGAGCTGACTGAGGTTCCGGATAATGCGACGGTTGTATTCAGTGCCCACGGTGTGTCACCCACGGTTTGGGCGGCAGCAGAGGCTCGCGGCCTCACGGTGATCGACGCCACATGTCCATTGGTGACGCGCGTGCATCTAGAAGTGAAGGCGTACGTGAAAAAAGGGCTGTCTATCCTATATATCGGCCACGCGAAGCATGATGAAGCGGTGGGTGTGATGGGAGAGGCTCCTGACCGCATTACGCTGATTGAGACGGTGGCGGACGCAGAAAGTGCTGTCGTGGCGGACGAATCGAAGGTTGTGTGTCTGACGCAGACGACATTAAGCGTCGATGATACGCAGGAAATATTGAACGTTTTGAAGTCTCGCTTCACCCAACTAGTTGTGCCACCAAAAAGCGACATCTGTTATGCGACGTCTAACCGACAGTTGGCTGTTAAGAAACTTTGCGAAGAAGTGGATCTTGTTCTGATTGTGGGTTCCAGCAACAGCTCGAATTCTAAGCGCTTGGTAGAGGTTGCTCGGAGTTGTGGGACCGCGGCTCATTTGATCGCGAATGCTGGCGAATTAAATATGGAGTGGTTGACTGACGTGCGCACGGTTGGACTTAGTTCCGGCGCCTCAACCCCAGAGTTGTTGGTGGACGGTGTTGTCGAGATCTTGCAGACCAAAGGCACGCCCTCTGTTGGTCAGGTTACGGTGGCCATCGAAGACACCGTGTTTCGATTGCCGCGGGAACTTCAGCAGGCCGGATCCTGATCTGGAAAGAAGGACTGACGTATGCTGGCATTGCCGACATCTCCCTATTGCCCTGACCGTTTTGCGGCACAGCGTCGACTTACCCGTGAGGTCCCATTAGGCACTGGGCCGAGAGGCCCGATTGTGGTGGGCGGGACGAATCCTGTTTGTGTGCAGTCAATGACCACCACGTCTACACGGGATGTTGAGGCGACAAGTGATCAGGTGTGTCGATTGGTGGAGTCCGGCTGCGAAATCGTACGCATCACCGCCCCCACAGTAAAGGATGCGCTGTGTATCGGAGACATCCGAGAGACCTTGAATCGTCGCGGAATTTCCGTTTCACTCGTCGCGGATATACACTTTCAGCCTGCAGCTGCGATGGCGGCGGCAGACTTCGTTGATAAGGTTCGAATAAATCCTGGTAACTTCGCTGATAAAAAGATTTTCGATTTGCGGGAATATTCCGATCAGGAATACGCCGACGAGTTGGTGCGCATAGAAGAGCGCTTTGTCCCATTGGTCGAGAAATGCCGACGCTTGAACTGCGCCATGCGCATTGGCACTAATCACGGGTCTTTGTCCGATCGCATTATGGGGCACTTCGGAGACACACCGGCAGGAATGGTGGAGTCGGCGATTGAATTTGTTCAGATCTGTGAGCGGCATGAGTATCGGGACTTAATTCTGTCGATGAAGGCGTCCAACCCGCAGGTCATGATTGAGGCGAACCGCCTGTTGGTTGCACGCATGGCGGATTTGGGTATGCAATACCCCATTCACTTAGGGGTGACCGAGGCGGGTGATGGTGAGGATGGACGCATTAAGTCGGCCGTTGGGATTGGGTCTCTTCTTGAAGATGGCATTGGAGATACCATTCGTGTGTCATTGACGGAGGATCCCGAGTGCGAGATTCCGGTTGCCTTGCAATTGGTGACCTTGGCGGCGAGTAATCGAGTTCCGGATACAGAGGCGGCGGCCGACGTGGTGGGCTGGGAGTTAGATCCGTATACATTCGATCGGCTTCCTGCGTCTGAAACGGCGTGTGGACCGGTTGTATTGGGTGGGAGTCAGGTTCCCTTGGTTCAGGTGCGCGTCTCGTTCGAGGAATGGGAGCGTGTCGGCGATGTCTTATGTCGCGAGCAGGTAACGGGACAGGGGGAGCCACTGCCTCCTGCCGATATCATTGCACTTGAGATTCGAGACACCCACGATGTCGAGCGCTTGCAGAAAATACGAGAGTCGTGGTCGGATGACGTTGCGTTAGCAGCCGTCTTGTTGTCGCCAGTAGAGAACGTGGTTGAGTTGTGTGCGGCTTGCGACAAAGTGGATGTGATGGATGGGGCCGATTGGGACCTTAACGCCATGCAAGACGTGATGGCCGCTTCGCGAGATCATGCGTGTATGCTGCAGTGGACTCTGCGGGGAGGTCATGCGCGTAGCGGATGGACGGCACGTAGCTACGTGCGCTTGGGCGAGGTGTTGAGGGTCGCGAAAGAATGTGGCCATCCATCGATTGGAGTGGGTCTGTGTGCACCGGGCTTGATTTCTGCCGGACGCGCATTGGCGGCTCGGTTCCGACGGGACGGGCACAACATTCCTGTGCAATTGATCTCCGACATCGAGGGCACGGATGACGTGCGCTTGAGCGCGGCGGTACAGCTAGGGACGCTTCTGTGCGATGGCGTGGGAGACAGTGTCCAGGTATCGCTTCCGTTGGATGATCCGACTGCGCGGCAGCGGATCGCCTTTAACATTTTGCAGGCAAGTGGGCGTCGAGTGATCAAGACCGAGTATGTTGCGTGTCCGTCTTGTGGTCGCACTCTGTTTGATCTCCAGGATACGACGGAGCGAATTCGATCACGGACGGCGCACCTCAAGGGCGTGAAGATTGCGATCATGGGGTGTATCGTAAACGGCCCGGGGGAGATGGCGGATGCTGATTTTGGCTATGTGGGTTCTTCTGCGGGGAATGTGAGCCTTTATGTCGGCAAGGAGTGTGTGGAGCGGAATATTGCGGAGGGGGAGGCGGATCAACGCTTGGTCCAGCTGATCCGTGATCATGGCCGATGGGTGGATCCCTGACGTGGTCCGAGGGCGCGTTGCGCCAGACTTGATGTGGCCGAAGCGCTTGAAGGTTCCAGAGGTTGTGGTCTTGTGCCGCTGTGGTTTACCCGTGGGAATCCGCGTACTCTGGCTGAGTGATTGGGTGGCGGGGGCGCCTGCCCGTTGGGTCATACGCACTACACAAGCATCCATAGTCTAGAAAGGGATATTCCAGAGGTTGTGGGTCTTGTGTAACGACTCTTAGTCTTCGCCAGGTACTCTTTGTTTGATTTATCTACCCTGAAAAACGCACCATCCGGTTCGGCAGCATGAATATTGGCGGAACCACCAATTTGATCTGTAGGCCCATTTTCCCTTAGATAGCGTGTCATGTCGTGCGACCGCGAAGGCGTGAACCTGCCGGCTTTTTAGCTTTCATCCCCGTTGCGCTAGTTTATAGTGAGCCTCCTGTTTCCGTGGTGCGGAAGCAGGATTAATCATGGATAAGGAGAAACCCAATGGCATTTGATCTACCTGATTTACCTTACGCGGTTGACGCACTTGAGCCGCATATTGATGCACAGACAATGACGATTCATCATGATAAACATCACGCGGCATACACGGCCAAGTTTAATGATGCAATTGCGGGTACGGATCTAGAAGGAAAGACTGCGGAAGAGATCGTTAGCAATATGGACGCCGTTCCTGAGGCTGTTCGAGGTGCTGTCCGCAACAACGGTGGCGGGTATGTGAACCACTCTCTTTTCTGGTCGGTGATGGGCCCTGGTAAAGGGGGAGAGCCTAGCGGCGCACTCGCAGCGGCGATTAATGCAGCTTGCGGAAGTTTCGACGAATTCAAAACACAGTTTGCCAATGCAGCTGCCACTCGCTTCGGTAGCGGTTGGGCATGGCTCAGCGTGAAGGATGGTGCGGTGGTTGTGAGTAGCACCCCGAATCAGGACAGTCCGTTGATGGATGGTAGCGGAACGCCCATACTCGGACTTGATGTGTGGGAACACGCGTATTACTTGAACTATCAGAACCGTCGTCCTGATTACATTTCCGCTTTTTGGAATGTCGTCGATTGGGATGCGGTTGCGGCGCGCTTCGAAGCTGCAAGCTAAGACGTGCACCACGAGTAAAGGAAGGCCTCGGGAAACCGGGGCCTTTTTTTTGGTCTTACACAGGCCTTGTCGGCAAGTTGCGGCCTTTTTCCGTTGTAAATGGTGGAGTCTTGTCCTAGCATCGTCGAACCTAATCGTGCGCAGGCAGCCTATTGGACGGGCGCGGGTATGAGCCAGCAGCACAGAGCTCGACTAGCCGCAGCTATATAGTGGGAGAAACAAATGAGTGACGAAATTATTATCGAATGCCCGAGTTGTGATTCCGAGCTCGAGATCCCCATTGAATTTTTGGGTGAGACACTCGAGTGTCCATCCTGCGAGGCGCCCATTGAGCTGCCGAGTGCTGCAGATGCTGGGCTTGAGGAATCGGCGCCAGAACCAGAACCCGAACCGGAAGAGGTTGAAGACATAAAGCCACGTTCTCCTCGGGGACGCGGAGCGACTGCTTCTGGACGGAAGAAAATGAAAAAATCAGCAGGCCGATCTGGGCGCAAGTCGTCACGCGCTAGCCGCGAAGAAGAGCCAGAAGAAGAGCCAGAAGAAGCTGCTTCCGGTCGTCGATCAAGAAAAGGGCGGGGGGGAAAAGCGCCTCGCGGGAAAGGGAAGGATAAGGGCAAGGGTAAAAAGAGTCGCCGCGAAGCTGCCGAAGAGCCTGAAGAATTTGATGGTGATATTGGCGATCTAGTCGCCCCGATGGCTGGAGTTGCTGGTTGGATGAAGTTTTTGGGTGTGATGATGATTTTGGCAGGGATAGGTTCTCTTGTGTTCCTCCTAGTCGGTGTCTTTTTTATCATCTGCGGGATCTTGCTTTTTGGAGCAGCGTCACTCTTCCAGCATGCGAGTCGTAAGGGCAGTGCGAAAAGTTTTAAACAAGGACTTGGTAAGCTTGCGCTGATGATCAAGATGCTAGCGATTGCGCAACTATGTATGCTGATAGTGTCGGTGGTTATGTCTCTTGTTGTCCCAGGACTGATCGCGGCAAAAATGATGGGTGGCGGAGAACCCGTTCAGTACGACATCAATGGTGAAGTCATCACCATGCCGATGGATGGCAATGACGCTTCAGACATGCTGGGTGATGGATTCGGAACTGATACGGATTCGAGTGATGCGACCGGTGCGGATCCCCTGGGCGGGGCTGGTGCCGCGGACAGTGTTGCAGAAGACCCGCTTTTCTAGACACGCGAAAGTGTTCTTTCGTGTGAGTGATCACATGGCTTATCTTGTGTAAGGTCCGCTTTTCTGATACTCTATTGGTCTACAACCAAGGAGATATCTATGAGTGAAGACGAATTCCCCGGCCCGGCCTACGAGAACCTCGACTTTTTACGTAGCCCAGAAGCGCGTCCCATCCGAGTACTTTCGGAATTCATGGAGCCGAAGACGCGGCTCCAAAAACAACACATCCATAACACGGTCGTGTTTTTCGGTTCTGCGCGCACTCTTCCGCGCGATGTCGCATTGAAAAATCTTGAGGATGTGAAGGCTCAGGGAGTGGATGCCGCTGCGTTGGAGAAGGCTCAGAGTGATCTCGATATGTCGAGTTACTACGAAGATGCCCGTGAGCTGGGTAAGCGCATAACGACATGGTCGAAGGACTCACACACTCACGATAACGGCTTTTTCGTCTGTACAGGGGGCGGGCCCGGTATTATGGAGGCTGGGAATCGAGGCGCAAGCGAAGCGGGCGGGGTTTCGGTGGGTCTCAATATCTCGCTCCCGTTTGAGCAGGAGCCGAATCAGTACCAAACCCGGGAAGTATCCTTCGATTTCCACTATTTTTTCGTCCGCAAATTTTGGTTTTTCTATCTCGCGAAAGCGATGGTCGTGTTTCCTGGCGGATTCGGAACGTTCGATGAGGTGTTTGAATTATTGACTTTGGTTCAGACGAAGAAGACCCAGAAGCCCATGCCGATCGTGCTCTACGGAAAGGAGTTCTGGAACGACATCATCAACTTCGAGGGGCTGGTTCGACGGGGGGTTATTGCGCGTGATGATCTCGATCTATTCCTGATCTCCGACAGTGTGGATGAGACATTCGACTATTTGGTCAAAAACATCACCCGCTTCTATGGCTGACACCTAGCCGGCTTCGTTGAAAGGGGTGACCCGCCTTCATTCCCTAAGTGCTTGATGGGGTTATGTGGGAGTGTTAAGCTGATTTTTCGTTGAAAGATCCTCTAGTCAATACGGAAGAATCAGTATGTCCTTAGGTAGTGAAAACAGGCCGTTACGTGTCGCCATTGTGGGGAGTGGCCCCAGTGGATTTTATGCCGCCGACTCTCTGTTAAAGTCTGAGTGTGTGGTGGACGTCGATATGTTCGAGCGTTTGCCTGTGCCCTTCGGTTTGGTTCGATTCGGAGTAGCCCCAGATCATCTAAAGATCAAGAATGTGACTCGCGTCTATGATCGCACAGCGCAGAACGAACGCTTCTCTTATTTCGGGAACGTTGCGATTGGGTCTGACTTGACCATTCCCGAGTTGCGGGAGCACTACGACGCGATTGTGTTGGCGGTGGGTGCTGCGAGCGATCGCTCGCTCGGTATACCTGGTGAGGATCTGGTGGGGAGCCATGCGGCCACCGAGTTTGTGGCGTGGTATAACGGACATCCCGACTATCGTGATTGCCAGTTCGATCTCTCCGGCGAAACAGCCGTGGTGATCGGTCAAGGGAACGTCGCGATCGATGTTGCGCGAATTCTTGCAAAAACGGTGGATGAACTAAGAGAGTCTGACATTGCTAACCATGCGCTAGAGGCGCTTGCTGAGAGTAAGATTAAGACCATTTATTTAGTGGGGCGGCGCGGGCCAGCGCAGGCAGCGTTTACGTCGGCTGAGATCAAGGAAATGGGTGAATTGGCGGACTGCGACTTGCGTGTATCCCCAGCGGATATGACATTGAGCGACGCCTCACTCACAGAATTAGAGATGAGCGGAAATGCGGGAAAGAAAAAGAATGTTACTATCCTCACAGCTTATTCGCAGTCACCATCGGAGAATAGAGGTCGAGTGGTTGATATCCGCTTTTTCCAAAGTCCTGTTGAGATCACCGGCGAGGACCGTGTGGAGGAAATCGTTCTTGGAACGAACACATTGACGGGCGATGCAGGTGCGCAGCGTGCGTCGGACAGTGGTGAACGTGAGACGCTTGCCTGCGGGTTGGTTTTCCGATCAGTGGGATATCGTGGTGTCGCGATGGACCATGTACCGTTTCACGAGGCCTGGGGCGTTTTCCCTCACGAGAATGGACGGGTGATGGAGGGTGATGCGCCCGCGCCGGGTCTGTATGCAACGGGTTGGATCAAGCGAGGTCCATCGGGCGTCATTGGGACGAATAAGGCTGATAGTGTTGAGACAGTCGGTACGTTGTTGGGAGATCTCGCGTCGTTGACGCCGTGTTCGCGGCCGGACAGCGGAGCGGTCCGAGAGTTGCTCGCTGAACGAGGAGTCCGAGTGGTCACATACGAGGATTGGGGAAAGATAGATGCTGCCGAGATCGCCCGCGGCGAGAAACAAGGGCGCTGTCGGGACAAGCTGGTGACTGTAGACGAGATGTTGACGTTTCTTGGCTGAAATGTCCGAAGGGGAGTTTGTGAAAGACACACTATTTTCTGCCGCGATTGAGGGGCGTAACACGGGTCGACCCCCCGTATGGTTCATGCGGCAAGCTGGCCGCTACCACGCCCACTATCAAGCCTTGCGTGCTGAGCACGGGTTTATTGATCTGTGTAAGCGTCCGGAGTTATCGTGTGAGGTTACCATGGGGCCGATTAACGATTTTGGATTTGATGCCGCCATTCTGTTTTCGGACTTACTTTTTCCTTTAGAAGCGATGGGGATGGGGCTGGATTATGTCCCGGGACCCAAATTGGACTGGCATTTAAAATCGACAGATGACCTGTCGCGTTTGACCGGCGGTGTCGGCGTGCTTGACCAGTTGGCGTTCCAAGGCGAAGCCGTGGCGCAGATCCGTGCGGCCCTGCCTGACGAGAAGGCGTTGATTGGTTTTGTCGGCGGTCCACTGACGCTTTTCTTCTATGCGGTGAATGGATCTCATCAGGGTGACTTGTCCGACTCGCGTGTGGGCTTGAGTGATGGTCGCTTTGATGGATTTCAAGAAGCGCTGACGGATCTCTTGGCGCAGAACATGATTTTGCAAGCGCGAGCAGGCGCTGATTGCGTGGCCGTGTTTGATACCTGTGGCGGAGAAGTATCTATTGAAGAGTATAAGACCCACGCGGTGCCTGCCCTTGAGCGCGTGTTGTCGATTTATACTGCCGCCTGCCCGGATGTGCCTGTGGTGTATTATAGCCGTGGTACAGGACCCGACTACTGGACGGCCTTAACCGATTTGCCGATTAGATGCCTGGGTGTTGACTGGCGCCATTCGATTACGGATGTTTTGACAACGTGGGGAGACCGGTGGGCCATCCAAGGGAATGCGGACCCTGACTGGCTGTTGTTGCCGGCTGCGGAACTGGAGTCGAAACTCCGGCCTTATTTCGAATCGGTACTGGCGCTTCCGGCAGAGGCTCGACAGGGCTGGGTATGTGGTTTGGGACACGGCGTGACGCCGAAGGTACCTGAAGAAAATGTGCATCTTTTTATCCGCCTACAAAAAGAGATGTTTGCATGACCGATCCCGACTTTCTAAAGAAGTATAACGTTCCAGGTCCTCGGTATACCAGTTACCCCACCGTGCCGTATTGGAATTCTACGCCATCGGAAGAGGCATGGATCAGTACGGTCGATGAGTCTGTTCGCGAGGCGCGCCGTGAGAACACGGGCGCATCGATGTATATCCATATTCCCTTTTGCGAAAAGTTGTGCACGTTTTGTGGCTGCACCAAGATGATCAGTCAGGATCACGGAATAGGGCGTCCCTATGTAGAGACCGTTTTGGCCGAGTGGAAGCTGTATCAGGACCGGATGGGAAGCGAGACGCCCTTTCCATTGTCAGAGCTGCATTTGGGCGGCGGAACGCCAACCTTTTTGACGCCTGACGAATTACGGTACTTGGTGGACGGAATTGTCTCAACGGTGGATGTGGTGGATGGGTTTGAGTTTTCGGTTGAAGCGAACCCGAATGTGACGACCCGTGCGCATCTCGAGGCCTTGTACGACGTGGGTTTTCGGCGGGTGAGTTTTGGGGTCCAAGACTTTGATGAGAAGGTGCAGAAAGTGATCAATCGGGTTCAGCCAGTGGAGGCTGTCCGGAGGATCACCGAGGATGCGCGAGATGTCGGTTTCGAAGGGGTGAACTACGACCTGGTGTACGGGTTGCCGTTGCAGACCCTGGAAAGTGTCAGGACGACCGTGGATGTGGTTAGAAATTTACGACCGGATCGGATCGCGTTCTATGCGTATGCACATGTGCCATGGATTAGTAAAACCCAGCGCATGTTTACTGAAAGCGATTTGCCGTCTGGCGATGAGAAGCGCGAGTTGTATGAAATGGGCTGCGAGATGTTTGAGGAACTGGGGTATCGCGAGGTCGGTATGGATCATTTTGCGCTTGAGACTGACTCTCTATGGAAAGCGGTTCAGTCATCGAGCTTGCATCGCAATTTTATGGGTTATACCGCTCAGAAGACGTTTCCGATGATCGGACTTGGGATGTCGTCGATCGGCGACTCAGGAGTTGCCTTTATCCAGAACGAAAAAACTTTAGACGAGTATCGATCCGCGGTGGAAGCTGGCCGTTTGCCCATTCTTCGTGGCCATTCTCTGGATCAGGAGGATGTGGTGCTACGAGCGCATATCTCCAACTTGATGACACGCTTTGAGACTGATTGGAGTCGAGAGTCGACGTTTACACCTTGGTTGGAGTCGGTGCCGGAGAGACTGAGCGAGCTGGTAAGCGACGGGCTGTTAAAAATGGGGGATCAGTGCTGTTCGATCCCCGAAGCCGGTCGGCCGGTCCTTCGGAATATTTGTATGGCGTTTGATTCGCATTTAAATCGCAAGGCTCCAGAGACGGAGTTGTTCAGTAAGACGATTTGATGTTCGATCCGCTAGTAGGGGAGCCATGTTAGGATCACTGAATTCAGCAGATAAATCCGTCACCATCGTCGGTGCGGGAATTTCGGGACTATTGTCGGCCTATACTCTCGATCGAGCCGGCTACGAGGTGACCTTGATTGATGCGGCGGATCGAGCGGGCGGTCTGATCCGGACCATCGAAACACCCTACGGCATGGTTGAGTGTGCCGCGAATTCTCTGATTGCGACTCCGCCAGTTGAGGCCTTGTGCGAGGACCTCCAGGTTTCCATGCGTTCCGTCTTGGATAAGGGGCGTGCGCGTTATATTTGGAGGAATGGGAAGATGCGCCGGATGCCCTTGTCGCTAGGCGAGTTGATCGGCACTGCCTCCCGCGTCCTCTGGACGAAGGGTCAGGGGGCCCAAGCTGATCGATCATTAGAAGACTGGGGACTGCATCATTTGGGGCCCGCGGGTGTCCAGTTTTTGTTGACCCCGTTTCTTCTGGGTGTGTATGGCGCGCGACCCTCTGAACTGGCGGTGCAGGCAGCCTTCCCGTTTCTTGAAGTCGGCTCGGATGAGACCTTGTTTCAGGTGTTGCGGAAGCGAAAGGCCGCGCGGGGAAAGGTGGCAAAAGCGGAAATGCGCGCGCCGCGTGATGGAATGGGAGCGTTGATTGACGCGCTTGTTGAGCGTTTAGACTCACGTCTGGGTAGCCGGTTTCAGTTGGGGACCGAGGTTAAGGAGTTGCCCGATGCGAAAAATGTGTGGCTGTCGACGCCGGCGGGAGTGAGCGCTAAGCTAGTGGCTGGGCATGATCCAGCTGCCGCCGAGCAACTCGATCGAGTGCGATACGCGCCTCTGGTATCTGCCACCGTGTTTGTAACGCTTAGGCAACTGGCCGCTTTTCGTCATGGGACCGGAGTGCTCATCCCGCCTAGCGAGAACCGAGCCTGCTTGGGCGTGCTCTTTCCTTCTAGTACGTTTGGACACCGCGTTAGCGAGGCACGGTTTTCTTCTTTCACCATGATGTTGGGAGGAACTGTGAATCCGGGAATACTGGAGCAGAGCGACGACGAATTGCGCGAGACCATTCTCGAAGAGTTGACTGTGTTGGTCGGATTGACCGGCGACCCACTGCACATAGAGATCTGCCGTTGGCCGCGTGCGATCCCCGTCTATTCACCCGGGCTTGTGGAAGTCTGGAAAAATCTTCGCGAGGGGTGGTGTAGGGAGCCTGGGCGGGTTCTGATGGGCAACTATACTGGCGACGTCAGTATACGCGGAATGATTGAGACGTTAAGCAGCCTTTAGGTCGAAACGTGGCATCAAGTTGCTGCTCGTGAAGCGCGGGCGCCTTGCCTTCGGGTAAGACGCACTACACAAGAGCCCTTTTTTAGCGAACAATCAAGTTGCTGGCTTAGTACTTAGCGATGCTGGAGTCGACGTCATCGGACCAGCCACTGATGCCCCCAGACAGGTTCGTGACATTCTCGAAACCATTTTTTTGTAGAAAAGCGCAGGCTTGTGCACTGCGTCCGCCCATTTTGCAATGGACGATGATCTCTTTGCTGGCGTCGAGTTCCTTGTAGCGAGTGCCGAGCTCTCCCAGAGGGATGAGTGTTGTTCCGTTGATGCGGCAGATGTCGTGTTCGTGCGGCTCGCGAACATCGAGCACGAAGACGTCGTCGCCCGCGTCGAGCCTTGCTTTCAGGGCAGATGGGCTGATTTCGGGTATCATACTGGTTTCCTTTTTGGGTTCGTCGTGTGTCGGACCCAGTCCGCAAAACTGCTCATAATCGATGAGTTCTGTGATGCTTGGGTTTTCGCCGCATATTGGGCAGGCGGGATCTTTGCGAAGAGTCATTTCGCGAAACTTCATTTTCATCGCGTCAAACAGCAACAGTCGACCGACAAGCGGGTCACCTTCGCCGAGGATCAACTTGATTGTTTCCATCGCTTGGAGTGTGCCGATGATGCCGGGAAGGACACCGAGGACACCGCCTTCCGCGCAGTTCGGAACGAGTCCTGGGGGTGGGGGCTCTGGGTAGAGGCAGCGATAGCAGGGACCCTCTTTCGCATAAAACACCGAGGCTTGTCCTTCGAAACGGAAAATGCTGCCATAAGCATTTGGAATTCCGAGCAAGACGCAGGCATCGTTGACTAGATACCGTGTCGCGAAGTTGTCGGTCCCGTCCGCAACGACATCATAGTCTTTTAGAATGTCGAGCGCATTGTCTGAGTCGAGCCTTGTGTTGTGTTTGATCACCGTGACGAAAGGGTTTAGACCATTGATGTAGGCCTCAGCCGAATCGAGTTTGGGTTGGCCAATATCCTTTGTGGAATGGATGATTTGACGCTGTAAGTTGGAGACGTCAACCACGTCGAAATCGACGATGCCGATGGTACCGACTCCGGAAGCGGCGAGATAGACGGCGAGCGGTGAGCCGAGTCCGCCGGCACCTATCAATAGGACTTTTGCATCGCGGAGTTTCTCCTGCCCCTTGACTCCAACCTCGGGCAAGATGAGGTGGCGGCTATAGCGTTCGATTTCGTCGTTGGTTAGCGTCGTGCTCATTAGATGGATCCGCCGGCGATGGATGGAACGATCGAGAGCGTGTCGGAATCGCCGACTGCTGTATCGTTTTGTTGAAGGTAGCGAATGTCGTCGTTGTTCAAGTAGACGTTAACGAAGCTTCGGATCGTGCCGTCTTCTGTATAGAGATGTTTTTTCAACTCCGAAAACTCCGAAGCCAGGTTTCCGAGGATGTCGCCCACGGTGGCTCCCTCGATTTGGACCTCAGATTGGTCGTCCGTATATTTGCGTAGCGCGGTTGGGATCATTACGAGTGTTGGCATGGTCAGGTCTCCGGTGTTTGGATGGGTTCTTCGTCAAATGCGGATCGATCTTCTTTCAGGTTCCACGATGTCAGCGCATCGGCTGACCCATTCATGATCGAGACAATAATGTAGGATTGGTTCGGCCAGGCATGGTCGAGGTCGAACTGTGATGGTTTGGCTGGATGATCGGGGTGTGAGTGATAGAATCCGAGCACGTCCTGCTGGATAGATGCCGCATAGCGTTCTGCCTCCATGTATTTCTGGGGCGTAATGAGGAAGCGTCGTTCGAGATTCTCTTCTTTTTCATTTTCCGCACTGCGGATTTCGGTGAGCGATTTGTGGTCGCCGTCTACCTGCCCGATTAGGAATCCGCAGCATTCGTACGGAAAGGTGGCTTCGCCGTGTTTACGGATGCCGTCGAGGAGTGTTTGGGTTGTTTGTATACTCATGATAACTAGTCAATTCGGCAAGGGCGTGGGATCATGTCAGGTCTAGCCACTAAACGTGTCATAGCGCGCGATATTACTCTGCGTGCTCGGAGGTGTCAAGGGGGCTGAACGTGTGGTCCGTCTGCTTGGAATAGGGCTTGCTAGACAGAACGATAAGGGGATATTCTGGCTGTGCAAACACGGGATACAACTATTGACTGATCTACGATTTTCTACGATACCTGGGCTTCTGAGCTCTGTGAAGGGTTCACACGCGAACCCAAGCGCCTTAAACATCCGTTTTGGGAAGAGTTGGGAGCAAGTCTCGACTGCCACGATGGTGGAGTCGGTGGAGCGTTTGGCTGCTGGTTTGCGAACCCTCGGAGTCGAATCCGGCGATGCGGTTGGCATTCTCGCTCCTTCTGGCGCCTCCTGGCTAATGATGGACATGGCGATCATGTTGGCTGGCGCCGTTACTGTCCCGATGTTTTCCGACTTGTCGGCGGAAAATTTGGCTTTTGAGATACGAAATTCCGGTATGCGAGTCGTGTTCGTCGAAGATTCCGATCACTATGAGGCCTTGTCTGGAGTGGAGGTTGTTTTCGAGCGGATCATTACGCTTGGACTCGCTCAGGACGAGCCATCGATGATTGCGTGGGACGATGTGCTTGAGGCGGGTCGAGTGGCGCTGGCAGCGGATCCAGACTGCTTACCAGAGGTTCTGCCGGATGACTTGGCGTCCATCGTGTATACAAGCGGCAGCACAGGTGTGCCCAAGGGGGTTGAGATCAGTCATCGTGGATTGACTCATCAGGTGCATGCGTGCCGGCGCTGTTTTTCATTCAGCGAAGGGGAGCCGGTTGTTAGCTGTTTACCGTTGGCACATATCTATGAACGTGTGGTGATGTATTCGCATATTGCGTCGGGTGTGAGTGTGTATTTTGCCGATGAGATAAAAAAGGTGGCGGAGGTGATGCGGGATGTAAAGCCGACCACGATTACGGTGGTGCCGCGAATCCTGGAGAAGGTGCATGCGCGCTTGATCGCCGGAGCCAATGGAGGCTCGTGGTCGAAACGTGCGCTCGGGCGGCTCGCGGTGCATCAAGCGGAGGTCGATGTCCCGGGTGATGAGCATTACGACGTTGCGCATTGGTTATCGGACAAATTAGTATATACGAAGTTTCGAGCGGCATTGGGCGGGAACTTGAAGCAAGTTATCGTCGGCGGGTCTGCGATGGATAAAGAAGTGTTGCGGTTTTTGAGTAACGTTGGGATTCCTATTTATGAAGGATATGGAATGACGGAGACGACGGCGGTGGCAACGGTGAATACCCCAAATCGAGGACGGCTCGGGAGTGTCGGCCGTCCGTTCCCGGGGTCTAAGATTCAGATCTCGGCAGACGGCGAAGTTTTAGTGAAAGGTGTGGGTGTCACGTCTGGTTATCACAAGGACCCCGAGGCGACGGCGCGTTTGATTGATGCGGAGGGGTGGTTGCATACAGGAGATCTTGGCGAACTGGATGCGGATGGGTATCTCACGATCACTGGCCGAAAGAAGGATTTATTCAAGACGTCACAGGGTAAATATGTTTCGCCGGTCGCGATCGAGCAGCGACTTTGCCGTAACGCGTTGATTGATATGGCGATGATTGTGGGTGAGAATAGGAAATTTGTCTCCTGTCTGTTATT
>CAXMRT010000171.1:0-6968 GCA_964196025.1 uncultured Gemmatimonadales bacterium
GTGCATCTGCCGGTGAAAAAGGGCAGCATCACTGTTCATGACGAATGGATACTTCATGGTTCCGGTGGGAACACCTCAGATACCTGGAGAAAAACCTATATCATCGCCTACCGTTCAAAAGCCACGGTTGATTACGAACGAACGATCGGGTTTACCCATTCACACAATGATCAGGTGAATTGGAATACGATGCTGGGTTAGCCCTGTATCATGAGTTCTCTATAGCGATTGAGAGTAGAGTGAAATGAAATCGATTGACGTGAAATGGATGACTTTAGTTCCTGCATGCTATCTGGTAGCCGCAACCCTATCTACCGCATTTGCGGCAGATGCTAAGCCTGTTGATTTTGTAACCGAAATCAAGCCGGTGTTTACCGAGCGCTGTATCAAGTGTCATGGCCCCGATAAACAGAAAGGTCAGTTCCGGGTGGATCGACTCGCTGCACTTTTGCGTGGCGGCAATTCTGGCGAACCGGCGGTGCTGCCGGGTGACGCGACGGGCAGTTTTCTTGTCAAGCTGATCAGGCATGAGGAAGAGGAACTGGAAATGCCCCCGAAGGGGGACCCGCTGACGGCACAACAGATCGCGCGGATCAGCCAGTGGATCGCTGAGGGGGCGAAGACCCCGGATAGTTATGGTCCTGCCGAAGGGGTTGTTGAGTTGACGCACTGGTCCTTTCTCCCTGTTAACCCGCCAGCCAAAAACTCCACGCTGGATGGGTTTGTCAGAGATAAACTTAAGGCATCCGGTCTCAAACTCTCACAGACGGCATCGCGTCGCACGTTGATACGGCGACTGCACTTAGTGATGCTAGGTTTGCCGCCGACTCCCAAGGAGGTTTCGGCATTTGAATCCGATAAGCGATCTGATGCCTGGGAGCGACTCGTTGACAAGATCCTGGCGCGCCCTCAGTACGGTGAACGCTGGGCATCGCACTGGCTCGATCTGGCCCGCTTCGGTGAAACGCACGGGTTTGAGATTAACCGCGAGCGGCCCCACGCTTGGCTCTATCGTGACTGGGTGATCCGATCTTTCAACGAGGATAAACCCTATAATGAGTTTGTGCGTGAACAGATTGCCGGGGACGCACTCGACGTGCCGATTGGCACTGGTTTTCTGGTTGCGGGACCGGTTGATCAGGTCAAAGGAAAGGATCCTAAGCTTAACGTGATCCAGCGCATGAATGAGTTGGATGATATCATCAATACAACGGGCACTGCGTTCCTCGGGTTGACGACAGGCTGTGCGCGTTGTCACAACCACAAGTTCGACCCGATCAGCCAGAAGGACTACTATGCGATGCAGGCGGTGTTCGCCGGCGTTCAACACGGGAACCGGACTCTCCCCTTATCGAAATCCACGAAATCGAAAATAGCGGAATTGACTGAACAAATCAGGAGTCTGACGGCGCAGCTCGAGCGTTTTACGCCGGACGCCCGTAGGCGGACACCACCGGCAACATTGGGGAAAACGCTTCGACCCGCTGTCAGTACCCGGCACAACATCGAGACGTTTGAGCCCGTACAAGTGAAGTACGTCCGATTCACGATTGAAGCCTCGTACCGAGCGCAGGCTTGCATCGACGAATTGGAGGTTTTCTCAGGCGAGCAGAACGTGGCGTTGGCGCTTGTCGGAGGAAAGGCTACTTCCTCCGGCGATTTTGTTCACCCGCTTCATAAACTCGAACAGATCAACGATGGTGAGTACGGAAACGAAAGAAGCTGGATTGCCGCAAATAACACGGGTTGGGTTCAGATCGAGCTTCCTGAACTGACGACCATTGAACGTATCGAATGGGGGCGTGACCGGACGGGCAAATGGGATGATCGCCTAGCTGTGGGGTATCGCATTGAAGGCGCGAAAGAACCCGGGACGTGGCAATTGCTTGCCTCCTCTGCCGATCGTGAGAGACGCGCCTCCGGAAGCAGCAAGAAACGCGAGCCGCAGTATGACTTTGTCGGCCACCCGCAAGAAGAGAAGGGGGCTGAATGGCTCGAGCAGTTGACCCTAGCGAGGGGCCGTAAGTACCAGTTGGAGAGCAGTACGATGGCCTACGTCGGGAAGTTCGGGCAGCCGGGCCCCACCCACCGCCTGTATCGGGGAGAGCCCGAGGCTAAACGAGAGCGTGTCGGCCCCGGAGGGATCTCGGCCTTGACCTCTCTGGAGTTGCCGCTGGACTCTCCGGAGCAGGATCGGCGCCTGGCTTTTGCTAACTGGGTGTCCCACGACAAGAATCCGCTGACCGCCCGTGTTATCGTGAATCGCTTGTGGCAGTTCCATTTTGGCACGGGCATTGTCGACACACCGAGTGATCTGGGGCGGAACGGGACACCTCCCAGTCATCCCCAGCTGCTCGATTGGTTGGCGCATGAACTGGTAAGCAACAAGTGGTCGCTCAAGCATATCCACCGGCAACTCCTTTTGTCCGACACATGGCAGCAGGATAGTCGGTCTCGCCGAGCCGGTATGAGGGTCGATGCAGCTTCCCGCCTGTTGTGGCGATTTCCACCGCGTCGCCTTGAGGCCGAAGGTATTCGCGATTCAATTCTTGCGGCAAGCGGGGTTCTCGATGCGCGTGCGGGTGGTCCGGGCTTTAGTGCCTTCAAGGTGGAAAAGGAAAATGTCCGACATTATCACGCCAAGGATTCCTATGGTCCCGATGACTGGCGACGCATGATCTATATGACCAAAGTGCGTCAGGAGCGTGATTCAGTGTTTGGTACGTTCGATTGTCCGGACGCAAGTCAGACTGTTGCCACGCGTAGCCGCTCCACGACACCTCTGCAGGCCATGGGATTGTTTAATAGTACATTCGTTATTCAGCAAGCTCACCTGCTTAGTAAACGTTTGCAAGCAGAGACGACTACGAGACCCGCACAAGTTGACCGTGCCTGGCATCTGTGCTTCCAGCGTGCCCCTGATCGCGATGAGGCGGCGGATGCCGTTGCATTTATTAAAGAGAAAGGATTGAATGAATTCTGTCGCGCGGTTTTGAACGCGAACGAATTTGTCTTTATCCCATGAATACCTTATTGAACAGACGTGATTTTCTCAGCCACTCGGCCCGGGGTCTCAGCGGTATTGCCCTTGCCAGTCTGTTGCAGCAGGACGAACTGCTTGCAGAAACGAAAACGCCGATCCGGCCCGTCATCGATCCGGCTCACCCCTTTGCGTCCCGCAGTCCCCATCACGCTCCCGCAGCGAAGAACGTTCTGGTTATCTTCTGCGCCGGTGCATTCAGCCAATTGGACACATTCGATTACAAGCCTGAGCTCATCAATCGTCACGGACAGCCCTTGCCAGGAGCTGAGGATCTGAAGACGTTTCAGGGCGAGCAGGGGATGCTGACAAAAAGCCCATGGACCTTCAGACCTCGTGGGCAGTCTGGTAAAATGGTTTCGGACCTAGTGCCACATCTTGGAGAGCTGGCGGATGATATGTGTTTTATCCACTCCCTCACCAGCAAGACCAACACACACGGCCCCGGAGAGAACTTCATGTCGACCGGAAATATTCTCGAGGGATTTCCTAGCATGGGTGCGTGGTCGACTTGGGCGCTTGGGTCAGACAGCTCCGATTTGCCGGCCTATGTTGCAATTGCAGATCCCCGGGGGACGCCACAATCGAGTGTCAACAACTGGGGACCCGGATTTCTGCCGGCTGCTTTTCAGGGAACAGCGTTTAATGCAACCCGACCGCTGATGAACTTGCAACGTCCGGTGGGTACATCGGCCAAGGCAGACAAAGAGACTCTCGGATTTCTTCAGAGACTTAATCAGTCTCATTTACAGCGCTTCCCCGGGGATAGTGAGCTGTCCGCACGCATCGCGAGCTACGAGCTGTCTGCCCGCATGCAACTCAGTGTTCCTGAGGTGACGGACCTGTCCTCTGAGCCGAAGAGCATCCTGCGGGAGTACGGGGCAGACGATACCTCCAACAAGCTGAAAGCCGGCTTCGCGAAAAACTGTATTCTAGCGCGACGTTTGCTGGAAAAGGGCGTTCGGTTCGTACAGCTCTTCAATGGCGCCTATCAAACCGGTGGGGAAGGCGTCAGCAACTGGGATGGGCATAAGCATCTGGCCAAACAGTATGGTAAGCACGGGCCGGTGCTAGATCAGCCATGTGCTGCACTGCTTCGGGACATGAAACGACGCGGAATGTTAGACGATACCCTGGTCGTCTTTATGACAGAGTTCGGGCGCATGCCGACCTTTCAGAAAGGCGCCAGCGGACGTGACCATAATCCCGATGGGTTTACCGCGTGGCTCATGGGTGCCGGCGTGAAGGCGCCCTTCAGTTACGGTGCAACCGACGAGTTCGGATACAAAGCCGTGGATCACGTTACGACGGTGTATGACTTTCATGCGACGATTTTGCATCTTCTCGGTCTCGACCACGAGCGCCTCACCTACTACCACAACGGGTTTGAACGTCGTCTGACTGATGTGCATGGCCATGTCATTCAGGATGTGCTGAACCGCAAGAGCGTGTAGCACTAATCGGCGGCCGCTAACACTGCGTTTTCAGAATTCCGGCCTTCACCATTTTTCTTAATGAAGTGAGGCTAGTTTTTCGCCGTGTCTGAATTAGAGGGTCTAGGGGCAGCCGGACAAAGAGCTCTTGTTTTGGGTCTCCTGTCTTAGACCAACAATCCAATCATCGGACGCATTTACGAAAAGGAGTTGGTGTTAGAACGCGGAGTGTTGTTGGGCTGTGTTCGATCGATTCGCCGAGCCCGTTAAATCTTAAGTCCGGGGCTCGAGCCCGCTGGGTCACGCGCACCACAGAAACGTCCGTGGGGTAGCCTGAGCGCCAAATGCTCGGGCAAGGGCCCTATTCCTTTTTGCCGCGCAGCTCGGCTTCTGGGATAGAGGCTTTCAGGCGCGGCGCTTGCGCGTCCATCTTCTTTCGCCACGCGTTCAGCTTGGTGGTCATGGAGGAGGCTTTTTCAGGCAGTGTTTTGACCAGATTCTTACTCTCTGAAAGATCCTGTTTTAGGTTATATAGTTCGTAGTCATCCGTCTCATACTTGTGAATGAGTTTGTAGTCACCTTCCCGAATCACGCTGCCCATGTCATTTTGACCATGCCATGCGTAATGCGGATAATGAAAATAAATCGCGTCCCGATCTAGGGAGCGTTCCCCTTGAAGCTCGCCTAACAGGCTCGCTCCATCATAGGCGGCTTTGTTATAGGCGATGTTTGCTGACTCTAGGAATGTGGGGGCATAGTCGACCGTTAGAACGGGAGTGTGATTGAGGCTTCCGCTCTTTATCTTTCCTGGCCAGCGGACAATGAGTGGTACCCGCATGCCGCCTTCGTAGAGATAGCCCTTCGATTCGCGTAAGGGGTCGGCGCCTGTGTAGCCTGCCAGATGTCCGTTGTCTGAGGTGAATACCACTAAAGTGTTTTTGGCGAGTCCGAGGTCTTTGAGTGCATTCAATGTTGTCCCAACTGCTTTATCCATCCCTTCCACCATAGCCTGATAGCGGTGAGCGTTGCTCGGTTCTTTGTCATCTGTATAGTTACGGTAGAGCGCGTCCGGTGCTTCGATGGGCCAGTGGACGGTGTAGTGCCATAGGCACATAAAAAATGGTTTACCGGACTGTGCGTGGATAGCTAGTTGCTTGGAGGCCTCGGCGGCGAGACGGTCCGGTAGATATTCACCCTTTGGGCCGTTCGCTAAATTGGGAAGTTGGTACGGAGAGAAAAAGCTGCCTTTTCTGCCAGGTCCGCCCATTCCATTGCCTGCGATGTTGATATCGAAGCCTTGATTGTCGGGCAGGTATTTCGCGTTTGCTTCATTGAACACGTGGCCGGATAAATGCCATTTCCCGATAAACGTAGTCGCGTAGCCGTGCGCCTTCAAGGCTTCGGCAATAGTGGGGACGGAGGGTTGTAGAATGCCGGTGGATTTCCCTGGGCCCCATGTCTTCCCCTTATAGAAACCCCAACTGTCTTCTCCGTGCTGCGTAATGTTCAGTCGTGCAGGATAGAGTCCTGTGATGGCTGCCGCACGGGTGGGAGAGCAGACTGGGGATGCTGAGTATGCATCGGTGAAGCGCATGCCCTCGGCCGCAAGTTGGTCGATATTCGGAGTCGTAAACGCGTCGTTTCCCTGACAGTTCACATCCGTCCAGCCCAGGTCATCGATCATGATGAAGAGGATGTTTGGAGGCGTTGCTGCAGAGCAGGTCAGCGCGGTCAGTAGAAAGATAAGTGCGAGAAGATGTTTCATTGTTGCTGCGGATCAAGATGTCATAGTCGGGGACTAAGATCAAACAGGATTAAGGTGGGGGAAGTGAGAACTGAACGGCTAAATGCCGCTGAAGGAATTAAAGGGCGTAGATTTCCAGGTTGTCGCTAGAGGGACAGGCCTTCTTTGTTCACATTGACGAAACTGCGTCTAGTGAGGGCATCCAAAAGAAGGGATTAGTGTTCTGCCGCGGGATTTGGTTCCATGGGTGCTTCTATCGAGGGACCAGTGCCATGGATGTTTGGTTGCTATATTCACAGGTGCAGCCTGCGCTGGCTTCGGGGATGAGGACCAGTCCGCCGGCGGGGATGGTGTTGATCCAGCATCCGGGACGGGACGTGGTGGTTAAGGGCGCTGACCGTCCTGTTTCGAGGTCAAAAGAGTAGGTGAGCTTTTCAGCTGAAAAGCGGCTGAAGGCCGTGTTGCGAGAAGTCGAGATCGTGCCGCATTTGTGACTCTGTTCCCATTGCCATCCTTTATAAGGCTTTCCGTCTCGCAAGTGGAAGGCAAAGCCGGGGCCATAAACGATCTCCCCGACGATCGCTGGGTGTTGGATGTTTTCGCCATGATTGCCATCGAGTATGTGGTCGCGATTGGATGCGAATTCTTTTTCCCATAGCGTATTCCCCCTGTTGGCGTCGATGCCGATTACGCCGTAGCGGAGACGTTTCTCTTGATTGGGTTTCGCGCGGCCTTGTCGCGCCGCCTTGCT
>CAXMRT010000172.1:0-3549 GCA_964196025.1 uncultured Gemmatimonadales bacterium
CTTTCATCAAACTTCCCCCTCGCGTCGTCATGCTCTCCCTTAGTGCACCATCCGACACCTAGAACTGTTAAAATTACGTCAGGATCTCACGAAAGGCGATTCCTAAACACCGACGTCTCAGAGCCCCCCACAAAAGGCACTGAACATGGAGAGGTGTCATCTGCTTTAAGAGTGATGACGTGGCACGCACTTTCAGGAGAACACATCGGGGTTCAACATCCAACCACGCTCCTCAGCCTGGACGCCGGGCATTGAATTAGGACCCATTCAGCAATCGGATCAAGCGGACACCTTGGACAGGGAGCACGATCGCGGCCCCTTCAACCGATTCACGATTGATGAGATCATAACCCGTGATGGGTCGGCCGCCTGGCAGGCTTACGTGCAGAGTCTGAACTCGGTCAGACAGATTTACGAGCAGAGTAAGCGTCTCGCCGCCTTGCTTAACAGTTCGATGCATGACGGGGAAGGCGTCGGGCCGACCATCAATGCGAACGCGCAAAGGCAGGCTCGCCGTCAACCCACTCGCTCGTGAGGCAATAGCCGCCGACAACTGTGGCGCGGCTTGTTCCTTCAGGGTGTCGACGTCAGTCAAAAAAGCCGTCGCGCTGGTGGGATGCGGCTGTGCATAAGCATCGAACCGGGGCGCTTCTTTGCCATAACGCAGGAGCATGAGCCCCTCCGTCTTCGCAGCTTTCAAGGCGTCCAAGGTGGCAACATGCACGTGGCTGATATCTGGCAAAATCAAGAGCTCACAATCGTCGGGAATGCCCGTCGCGGCCAGTGCCTTCTCAGTCAAAAAGCCGACACGCAGACCATGAAACGCACAGGCTTCGTAAACACGATGTAAGGCATCGATGTGTTTTTGATTCTGAACGTATGACGGTTTGGACACAAGAAGACGTATGGGACGCCTGGGCTCAGAGGCAAGTGCCTCGATCGCAGGGGCGAAGGCGTTCAACTCCAACATCGTATGAAAATACGCTGCGGCACTGCGGGGCTGAGTCGACAGACTGGCATGGAACCAACGTGAAAAGTGTATAGCAGGAAAGGCGTTTGGGCCGTAACGACGATGCCAGTACCACGCGTTGTTGCCGATCATGCCGTGCAAATGCGCCATCCACAAAGAGGCACGCGCATGATTGGCAGGAATATCGGTGACGCGAATGGGGTTGATGGAGAAGGCGTGATACTCAAAGTCGACAATCGGCTGGGCCCCTTGGAGCGACGTGAGGTAGTCGTACAAAAAGGATTGCCCCAACCAATGGAATCCATATAGCGACGCATCATAGTTTTCGGACGCCATACGAGGATCCGTTATGGGTAGCGGTCGAGTATCCACTCCTTGGAGCTGAGACATGCCGCTCAACAACTCGCGGTCAATCCCATCGCGCACAGAACCGGGACGCGGGCCCAAACTAGAGTTGTCTTGAGCCTTGAGGTGAATGGCAAGGGTCGGATGATGCTTGTGAACTTCGGTCGCGACCATGGTAAAGAAGTCGTTCACGCGGATGTTGTGAAACGTGACCTGGTCGTACCACTCGCCAGCAGAGCAGTCTTCTTGTTTGCCCTCACCCGGATGTGGGACCTCACTAAAGCCTTTGAATGTCGTCTTCCAGCGTGTGTTGAGCGTGGCAATGTCTGTGTGCCGCTCTTTGAGCCACGCTCGGTACTTCGTCAGACTGTGCGGACTCCACTGCTCAAATTCAAAAAAAGGCTCGTTCGCTAAATCGATGGCCACCAACTCAGGCACGTCCTTGAGGATGGGCATAAGCTCCGCCATAACAGACGCGACCATGGGCTGGACCCCCGGATGATCGATATCTAGGTATACCCCATTACCATAATATTTCTTAATCCCCGGCCAATGCGCCTCTAGGGTTTCGGGATTCCCTCCCCAGTGAAACAAGCTGCTGACCTTCACGCCCAGCTGTCCAACCTCACGAATGCGATCGGCCATTTTCTGACAACCCGCTTTGTCTATGCTGCCGTCTTCCATAATCAAACTGAGAGGAGAAATACCATGCGAGAACATGCCAACGCCAACGGAACGCATTCCATCAAAAAATGGTTTCATTAGCTCGGCGTCTTTATCGACCCACTCTGGATGCTTCTTAAGGTCGACCATGCTTTGGCGAATCATATTGAATCCACCCGGAAAAACCGCGCGCCCTTTGACCCGAAAATAGCCGTCCTCGAGCTGCATGTCGTCCCAAGAAGGCTGCTGAAGCGTCGGCCACAACTCCTTCGCGTTCAAGCGACTCATGGCCTGGTCCAAGATCTCCATCGACGCGCTCAGCTCGTGGTCAATGTGCTGCGTGTATCGGGTCGCCGCTGTCGTCTCATCAAACACGACGTTCCTCTCGTAACGCTGACTAGCAACCAAGGCCTCTTTCATAAGATCCGGATGCGCCAACTCCCACGCAATGTAACGAGCGAACTCCTCCGCCACCCACACATCAATCTTGCCTGCGTGCGCCGGGTACGGGTCGGCGCCTTGAAGTGCCGCAGAGACCGTTTCAATTTTGCTCTTCAGCTCCACAAGTCGATCCGCAGCAGAACTCTCAGCCCGCCCCTCAGAAACCAAAAAAAACGGTATAAGCCCACTGAAGACAAGCAGCAGCCCCCTCTTCAGCCCAACAGTCGATTTTTTCGTCAGTGAATGCATACCTGAAGGTAGGAAGCCCACGGAGAATTTCAACCCCAAACTCGCCTCCGGCAAGAACACATCGCCGAGGCGTCCGCAACTAGCGAATCACTCTTTTCTACCTACGGGCGCTTGGGTAGGGCGCGTCAGTCCCTTGACCGCCGCCAGCTCGCGCAACGGCGAGCTCCTTTTATAGATGGCGCACGACGCGCCATGCGGCGCGCAAGGGACTGACGCGCCCTACCCAAAACCCCCACCTCCCCCTCAGTTAATGCCGAATAGACCTCGCGACTGCATCACCGCTTCGCTACGATAACGTCTCAAACCAACGAACCTCCTCAACCACAGGATACACCACCATGAAACGACACGTCGCACTCGCCTTCGCGCTTCTACTCGTCACCAACTGCCACCTCTCCGCTCTCGCGGCCACCCCACCACCGAACATCGTCTTTATCATGGCGGATGAACTCGGCTACTATGAGCTCTCTCATATGGAGAACACCTACATCCAAACCCCGAAGGTCGATCAACTGGCGAAGGAAGGTATCCGCTTCACGGATGCCCTAGCAGCCGCGCCAGTATGCGGACCCTTACGTGCCTGCTTACTAACGGGCAAACATATGGGACATGTCTCCATGCGCAAAAACGATGGCGGCACACCCATCCGCGCAGATGAAATCACGATCGGGACGATGCTAAAGACACAGGGCTATGCAACCGGCGGATTTGGCAAATGGGGCGCAGGCGGCCGCGGGTCCACGGGCGTACCCGAAAAACATGGCTTCGATGTCTTCACCGGTTACTACGATCAAGTTCACGCTCATAGCTTCTATCCCTCATACATCATCCGAAACAGCAAAGAAGTTCCGCTTGAAGGAAACATCGGCGGCCGCAAAGGA
>CAXMRT010000173.1:0-5714 GCA_964196025.1 uncultured Gemmatimonadales bacterium
AACAAATGAAACAGCAAAAAAGCAAATACCTAGCAGTAATTTATTACAGGGAGTTCAGGATGATGGTTAAGTTATTAAAGTTCAGTATTTTATCACTATTATTTTTCACCGGAATTGTGGCAACAGTCGCAAATGCAGCACTAATTAGTGGAGATTTTCGAACAGAAAGTGACTTGCCTGGAAGTTGGAGTGTTGGACCGCTGGTTTATCAAAATTTGAGCGCATCAATTGATGGAGGAATTGAGCTTACAGGAGCTAATTTTTTAGAAAATCGTAGCAATTGGGGTGGCGGCTTAGTCCATATGGATTACGATCCAACAACAAACATTCTTACACTTGATTCCCAAGATGATCGGAGCTTCACAACGTTCGACGCATGGATTAACAATATAGTCTTTGATGGTTCCGAGGTAATTACAGGTATTGATATGCTCTCAAATGGAATTACTAATCCAACAGTTAATCCTATCTTATCTTTCACTGCAAACAGCATTCATATTAGATATGGACAGAGTCGTTTTGGATTTACTGGAGAAATCGCAGAATTCCAGATAACAGGGCCATCTTCAGCAGTCCCAGAACCAAACACATTAATATTATTCGGAGTAGGATGTTTAAGTCTTGCCGGTTATAGCAGAAGACGTAAGGAATAAACCCAGGTACCCAATAAAATCTTTAGGGCAGGATAGCAATACAGTATTCTGCCCTTTCTTTTTTCTTCTAAGTCCTGCATTCATCTATCCAACCCATTTAAAGACATATTCCCCAATACATTTAGAATCTGTATCTTGCTCAACCCCCTATCTCCTCCTCGCATGATGCTCTCGACCACCTCACCCAAAAAGCAAATTCCTAGCAGTAAACCCCTCCGTCGCGTAAAGCTTCGAGAGATCAGATTAACTGAATAGATAGAATTTTAGTGAAAAAAAGAAGTTAGGCGGCAGGAATGTCGCTCAGCGCTATCGAAGATTTAATGGAATATCCTTGTCAGAGAGATCGGGATTGGGTTATTTTTTACATATGAGATATTTTATAACGCTCGCACTATTTTTTACTTTTATGTCAGGTGCAACGGCTGCACTGATCACCGAGTGGGACTTCAACGCAGAATCTAGTCCGGGAGTTGCTTCCATAGGGACGGGCACGTCGGCCGGAAGCTCATTCCCCTTTTCCAATACTCTCCCAAACAACTCCGGCTCATCAAACGATCCTGGAACAGTGATCACGGGGGGCCTCAACAATGCCAATGGGGTGAGACGTGGACCGAATCCAGGTGAAGCTAGTGGGCAAAGGACCATGAGGTTCACATCAAGCACCGCTGGATTCGAGAACATCAATGTTTCTTGGGACATGACGGCCGGCTATCGCACAAGCCGCTTTTATCAGATCTCTGCTACTAGCGATGGGACCAACTTTAACTCGGTATCGGGTATTCTCGGAACCAATGCGATGACTACGGGCGTAGGAAGTGCTTCGATCAGCTCTTCGGGGTTGATCACCGTCCTGTTCGATGATTCGTACGTGCCCGACCCGGATTTAGACACTGCAACGCCAGTTGACTACCTGTCATTGTCGTTCGCCTTTCCGGGTGGTTCGGCGTTCGAGGACAATCCGGAATTCGCCATCTCCATCGCCGCCGTCCACGACCCGCAAGGAAGCGACTTCGTCTCTTCGTTCGTGGGGACCGACAGCACTGATTCGACCGATGGCTACGAAAGAACAGGGGCGACCGATACTCGCTACGACTTGGTCAGGATTTCGGGAGATAGGATCATCCCCGAACCGACAACCTCAATCTTAGCCTTCTTCGGGTTGGCTCTCGTTTGCATCAGACGCCGCAGGTAAATTTAGTAGCATCAACATCAACGGTAAAACACCCCTACAAACCAGTAGAGAATATGAACGCCTCTTTATTGGTCTCTGTAGGGTCGACCCAACTGGTATAATGCGAGCCTGGCTTGGATCGCTTCTGCGAACTTAGGTTGCCCCGCCGTCTTTGCCATGTTGATAGCACGTGTGGCGGTTGCGATGGCTTCATCAAATTGTCCGGTCTCGGCATAGGCCGCAGCAAGAGTGTCGAGTAGCGAGAAGGCGTTGGCAGGACGTTCACTAATCGCCTTGAGCATATGGACAACTGCTTCGTTGCCGTTGCGGAGGTTTTCATCGGGATGCGTCGAGAGTATCCAGGCTAGATTGTTTCGTGCCTCAAAGGAGCTAAACTTGTGCTCAACGGCTTCACGGTAGTATAGGACAGCGGTGTCCGTTTCACCTCGTTTGAGCAGGCCAGTTCCAATCTGGAAAAGCAACTTTGGAAAAAGTCTGGAATACTCAAAGAGGCCCCTGTTTTTTGATATGTAGTCGATGCTATCGTCAATAAAACCATGATCGGCGAGCCGCCAAGCGATATTCAGTGGGCTATTTGGCTGTCGGCGTGTGTGCCATTTCCCAGGGAAGGGCAAAGCACTCTCCGAATGAGTAATACCGTCGGGAAGTCGGGCAATATCCTCCAACACCTGATCAACGGTAACTGAACCTTGGTAGACGACGACTAATCGGCCGGCGGAGTCTATCAGGAGGGACATTGGGACAGACATCGGCTGGTGTAAATCGAATAAGTGTTGTCGCACAAGCTGCAGTTTTTGAATGGTCGCATCATTGGCAAACCCTGCTGATCCGGCAAACCCAGATGTTTTTAACAGCTCAACTGCCGAAGTCGGAATACTCTTCATTTCTGTGTCGAGACGATCGACTGACAGCGCGACTACGTTGACTCCGGCATCTCGAAAATCGGCTTCCCTCTCCGCAAACTCCTTCAGCTCTCGCAGGCAGGGCATGCACCAACTTGCCCAAAGATTGACCAGCGTTGGTCGCCCCCCCGATATCTGCGGCAACGATCGTTTTTGACCACTCATCGTTTCATACTCAAATCTTGGCAGCGGTAGCGGAGTTGCCACAACTACGCGCGCAGGGGTCGTCGCTTTGATGCCCGTTAGTTCCGTGGGTGGGATTGATGCCGTTCGTTTTGGGCGTGACAACTTCTGCGCCTTGCCACTGTGCTCGATAAGACGGTAGTAGTGATCAACTTGGATATCCACGAACGTTTCCTCTTCGCCCCCTGGCCAGCGCACAATGACCTTTTCTATATCGCTATTTGGTCCTAAGCCAAAGTGCATCCACTTGCTCGACTGTGCTAGGAAACCTTCTCCGGCACGCAGTGTTTTTATCAACTTCGAGCGCGAATTGCTTGTCTGAGTATAGATCGGCGATGCCTGTTCTTTTAGGGTGACTTCAACTCGTGCACCGATCGCGTCACGATTACAGGTCTCTCCTTGAAGCTTGAGCGAAACGAAGTGGTTTGATGTCTCAAGATCATTTCGCAAAAATCTCACCTGCGGCCCCGTACGATTGGCAATCCACAAATCGAGATCCCCGTCAGAGTCCCAGTCGCATAGTGCGACGGCACGCCCATCATCCGGAAAATCAAAACCGCTCACAGAAGATATGTCTGCAAATTTGCCCTGCCCCAAGTTAAGGAAGGCGCAGTTACGCTCGTAACCGCTGAACGATTTTCCATTGCGCACCATCTGGTAGAGCAGTGGTCCCATCTGCCCTCGGCTGGCTCTGGAGTCCAACCTGCTTGTTGCATTACCACTCGAGGGGCTATCACCGGGCGACACGACCTGCCGCCAAAAAAAACTTCACAAGTCTCCGGAATCGGCGGCTGTGAGGTAGCCATTGGCTACCAGCAGGTCGTCCCACGAGTCATTGTTCATGTCGGCAAAGACGCTACTCCAAGCCCATCGCCCCATCTCCACACCCGCTGATGCACCAACATCTCGAAACTGTCCTGTGCCGTCGTTCTGCAACAGTGTGTTTCCTCTAGCGAACCGAGAATAGAGACTTCGAGTTTCGGGGGCAACTCCTTGCTGAAACTGAGCTTGCCGAGTGATACGATTACCCGCAGACGAAAACATATTGGCCACGTAGAGGTCCATCCAACCATCACCGTTGTAGTCTCCCCAACTGACAGACATTCCCGAGGCTGAGTCGACGACCCCTGCTTGCAGTGCGATGTTAGTGAATCGTCCTCCATCGTTCCGGTAGAGACAATTCTGGCCGTAGTCGTTTGCAACGTAGAGGTCTTGGTCACCATCGTTATCATAATCTTCCCATGCGCACGCTAGACTGTGGCGTCGATTGTCTGTGTCCAACCCAGCTAGCTTGGTTGCATTTGTGAAAGCCCATTTTTCACCCGTTTGGATATCGTTGCGAAAAAGAACATTGGCAGCTCCATCGTTGGCGTCGTGATAGACAAATTTCACTCCCTCTTGAGGGCGAGTGACAAAATCTAGACAGACGTAGAGATCGAGATCTCCGTCGTGATCGTAATCGACCGCTGAAATCGACTGGATGTCAGTGTCTCCAGTCGCGAGGGTTGCACGGAGTTTAAATTTCCCCAATCCATTATTTTCCATCGCCAGTAGCCCCGCAGTGGTAGCAACGATCATATCTTGATCGTTATCGTTGTCCAAATCGATAATGAGGGCGCTGCTCGTATGATCGAGCCAATCGAGCCCCGATTCGTGCGAACTATCCGTGGCCCTGCCATCAGGCTGTTGGAGAAAGAGCCGGTTCGGCAGGCCACCAGGTTGGGCGAGATAGACGTCGTCAAGTCCGTCGCCATTCACGTCACCCAAGGCGATCCCTGAACGGGTAAAGACACCGATGCCATGCGCACGGTCCAACCGGTTTAGCCAGTAATGTTGTCCAAAAGCTAGCTGTTCTTGGTAAGAGCGGTTTCTGCTTAATACTGCTTTCGTGCTCTCGACTAACCATGGCCCAGTTACTTCTACTTCCTCGTAGTCAGATGCTCTCAAGGATACCAGTTGGAGTTTATCTGAAGACGCTCGTTTCCATTTGCAATGGAAGTTAGCTCGCTGCTGGAGGGAAGAGGTCGAAGTTCGGCCGGTTGCTTCAAAACGAGCGGTTGTTGTCACGCTAAGACCGGTCAGACTGACGCGCACCACTTTGACATCGATACGAACTTCGCTTGCGCCCGACAGAGGCTTAGCGAGTTCAATGATTGCTTGTCTCAGGCCTCTATGCCCCCGATGGACAGCGGAATCCTTGTCAACTTCGGTACCAGAGAATCGCCGAACGACAGTTTGCTGGTTAAAGACTTCCGCCAACTTAGCGGGTCTCAGATGGTTGATCGTCACGTCCTCGGAAACGTCTGCTGTCTGCACTTCGGTCGAATCGCCACGTGTGAGCCAGTCGCACAGCTGCAGAAGCTGCGCCTTCGCCTGCTCGGCGACGACCTCTGTTTCCCATCCGTCTTGGCTGGGATCCAGCCGGATGCTGGCAGCCTCTCGATCAGCCTTGACCGCTGCGGTTGTCAGCTCTTCTGAGCTTTCAGCGTGCCCGATGGTGCCAATCGACTCCTTCGCGTTCTCTATTTTTTTCTCCTCACGCTCGGTAGTAGCGGATGCCCCCCCAAAAAACTTGACGATGGAGATCACCCCAACACCCAACATCAGGCCAAGCAGGAGGCACCACTTCAGGACAGAGAACCACCTAACAAAACTCGAGCTGACTCCACTGACATCAGGCTTTGGCTTTAACATAGAGGTCTTCATTACATCGCCGACGAGCACCTAGCCAGAGATATACGAATTTTTTTTAGAATTGAGTAACGCTCACCTGAGCTGATTTCA
>CAXMRT010000174.1:0-28401 GCA_964196025.1 uncultured Gemmatimonadales bacterium
GCTTGGGACACTCTTTAAACCAAGACCATGTCTGCCGCTTTGTCGATTCCTTGACGGAAGGGGAGCAAGCGGGACTGGTGGTGCAGCTTGAATCGATTGATGCAACAGAACTGGAATCCATGAAGGACATGTTGGCGGCCCGTGATACGCATGGCGCTGGGGCCGGTATTAGTCCAGCGGCAGTGGTGAAGCTAGCGCCTGAGGACTCTGAGCAGATCAGTGATCGAGGGCGAAATGCCCTTCGATCGGGTCAAGTCGGTGTGTTGCTTGTCGCAGGTGGGCAGGGGTCGCGTCTTGGGTATGAAGGGCCGAAGGGGTGTTATCCGATTGGGCCTGTTAGTGGCTGTTCCTTGTTTGAGATTCATGCACGAAAGATTTTGGCGCTCTCGGAGGCCTTTGGGGCTCCGGTACCCTTCTACATAATGACGAGTGGCGTGAACGATGCGGCAACGCGTGCGTTCTTTCTGGAGAACTCTTACTTTGGACTGGACCCTGAACATGTGATGTTCTTTCAGCAGGGGATGTATCCGGCATTGACGGCAGAGGGGAAACTGATCCTTGATCGGCCGGATCATATTTTTATGAGTCCTGACGGGCACGGTGGTATGCTGACCGCGTTATCAAAGACTGGGATGTTAGACGATATGTCTGCGAGAGGTCTTGCGACCTTATTTTATTTTCAGGTGGATAACCCTCTCGTCGAAATTGCGGATCCAGCGTTCATTGGCCAACATTTGTCTGCGGGTGCGGATGCCTCTGTGAAGGTCTGTGCAAAACGTGACCCGGGCGAAGGTTTGGGAGTTGTTGTGGTTCGGGATGGCGAGACGTGTATCGTCGAGTATAGCGAGTTGACGGAGGAGCAGGCCAACGCGCGGGAATCGGACGGAGAATTGACCTTTAAGTTCGGGAGCGTCGCCATTCATGTGTTTTCGTTGGCATTCCTGATTGCGTCGTTCGAGAAGGGCTTACCTCTTCACCTAGCACACAAAAAAGTGCCGTACCTCGATGAGAGTGGAGCGTGTGTCACGCCGAGCGAGGCGAATGCGTATAAGTTTGAAACGTTTATTTTCGACACTCTTCCTATGGCGAACACGGTGTTGAATATTGAGTTTGAGCGTGAAGATGAGTTTTCTCCGGTCAAGAATGCTGAGGGTAGTGATTCTCCTGCAACGACTCGACGGGATATTGTTCGTAAGGCTGTTCGTTGGTTGGAATCGTGTGGCATCCGTGTGCCGCGCGGGGAGGATGGGGAGTCGCTGTATCAGATCGAGATTGACCCCTGTTATGCGTGGAATAGTGCTGCATTGAAAAAGCGGCTTCCTGAGGGATTCGAGGTCACCGGAGATCTCCTGCTAAAAGATTGAGTGCAGGCTCACTCTGCTGCGGGAGCGGCGACGATGCGGAAGCCGATGTTGTTATAGCGGGCTGAGGGACGGTCCAAGCCCCGTTTTTGGATGCGTAGGGCATCCTTTTGGTCGAACTTCCAACTCGCACCGCGTCGAACCTTATATTTTTCTGATGCATCAAACCAGTTTGAGCACCATTCCCAGGCGTTGCCGCCGATGCCGTAGAGTCCCCACTCATTTTTCCCGCTCAGGGCAACCGGACAGGTGGCCACATAGCCGTCATTATACTCCTCGACACCGCGCCAGTGGGTGTAGACCGCTTTGCAGCTGATGTCCGAATAATTCCCGTACTGTGGAGGCCATTCGTCGCCCCATGGATAGGTTTGATTTGGTTTGCCGCAGCTCGCCAGACGGGTCCATTCGTGTTCGGTGGGCAGGCGGAACGTGTAGCCCTTTGGCAAGAGTTTTCCATAATAGGTGGTGAGCCACTCTCCGAATCCGTGTGCCTCGGTCCATGTGACGGAGACGGCGGGCAGGTTTGTCAGGTTGAGATCGAGTTCCACAGCGCACTCCGCTCGATGGTTGGGTTTAAAGTGCTGGAACTGAGCGTTCGTGATTTCGAACTTTCCTGACCACAGTTCGAGTGAGTCGATCCACACAAAATCAACTTTCTGCATTCGAGCAAGCGGGACCTTCAGCGCTTTCCCGGCTTTAACACGCTTCATTTTTGGTAGCAGCGTTGGGATGGCCGGGGAAAATTTCTTGGCGGCGATGTTTTCATCGCGCGCATCGCGATACTCGCCTTCAATGGCGAGGAGCAAGGCGGCATCCTCGGCCTGCGTGCGCACGGCCCAGTGAAGAGGGTTTAGTTTGGACGAGGTTTCTGCATGGAGATCTGCACCCACGCCGAGTAGGAAGGCAATACAGTTTGTTGCGTTGTTTTGTGAGGCCCAATGCAGGGCGGTGACGCCGGTTTCGGTTGCCTTGTTGGTGAGGTTTGCGCCGGATCGAACTAGAGCATCAAGGGCATCTCGAGAGTCTCTGCTCGCAGCCCAATGAGCGGGGGTGAAACCTTGCTCAGTCTGAGCATCGGGGTTCGCACCAGCCTTAATAAGGAGCTCGATCATTTGTGTATTATTCAGGGCCGCAGCTATATGCAGAGCCGTGATGCCCTGTGTATAGATTTGATTGATCATGCCGGGCGGTCCATTTTCGATCAGATATTTTACTCGCTCGACATCGTTGTTCCTCACCGCCTTGTGCAAGACTTTCCCTTGGGCGAGTGGTGCGGCCACGAGTAGGCTCATGAGCAGGTGTTTCAGAAGCGTGTGGATGTTGTTAATTATTACGTATCCTTTCGAGCGCGCTTTTTTCGACCCAAATCGTCGTGTTGTTCCAGTTCACTCTAGCCCATTTTTCGTTGCTGTCCACAATTTGTACGAGGTGACCGGCTGGAATCACTTCGAGTTGGCCATCGTCGCGGGTATTCGGCACGAAGCGTTGAGGTTGGGACTGGACCAAGACGGCGGTTTGAGAAGCAAAGAGTTGGTGTCCCTGAAAGGTGATGGCCGTGCCTCCGATGGATAGGAGTGCGAGGATGGATGCGAGTGCGGCAGGAGGCCCCGTTGTTTTGCCACTGACGAGGATAAGGGCGACGACGATGCAGAGGCCCCAGTAGGCGAGGCAGGAGATAAGGAGCCATTCAGCGTGGGTGCGTTTTAACGGGAGGCTATAGGGCTCATCAGGATGAGTGAGTCGGAGTCCTGCAAGCTGGCGTGCGCGAGACAAGTTTTGGGCAAGGTCCGTATCACGAGGTAACCACGTCAGTGCACGTGTATAAGCCGCGATCGCCTCTGCGGGTTTCCCCGATTGAAGATGAGCGTTTCCGATGTTGTAGTGAAGGGCGCCGGATTGAAATCCTCTGTCGAGAATATCTTGGTAGGCGAGAAGAGCCTCGTTGTAGCGCCCCGTTTCATGAGCTCGGGTGGCGGAGTCGAATACTTCCAGTATCGCATGAGGGGGTGCCGTCGTGAACGCCATAGAGAGGAAGGCTGCTAGCAAGAGGCTGACCGGTAGTGAGATGCGCTTCAATTTCTTTCGGCGCACGATTGCGAGCGCAAACACGACGCAGGCAGGGAAGAGGAGCCCCGCAAGGAAAAGCGGGGTTTTGGAAAAAGCGAGCGATCCGTTGTCCGACCAGTGAGCGGGATGCCTCTTGGTCGGCCGGAGATCTGCGAGGCCGGGGACGGATCCTGATGGTGAGATAGTCGCGGCTGCGGGAGTGTGGCGAACAGGGTCAACGCGGGTATAAAAGTCGAGGGGTACTGGTGGACTTTGGAGCGTGACGTAGGCCGACTTTTTGGTGTCGAAATAGGTGAACTCACTGCCGGGGACGAGGGACGATTCCGTATCCTGCGGAATAAGGGTTTGGCTGTACGTCAATAGAGTGCCTGCGTCGTTATCGTCGAGTGTCTCGGTCGGGTACACCTTGAAGTTGTTTGTGATCATTAAAGACGGAGCGGTGACCGTGGAGATGTTTCCTTTTCCGGAGAGTCGAGTAATCACCGTGACCAGATCTCCCGGAGCGACATTTGTGGGCGTGACGCTGACGTTCATGGTGAATGTGCCGACCGCGCCCGAAGCGGTTTTGCCGCTTGGTGCCCTAGGGATGGGCTGAACGATTAAGTGTATGGGGTCCACATTAATTCTGATGCCTTCGCGAAAGGTTGTCGTGCCGATGGGGGTCTGATGTCGTCGCAGTGCGTGTCCATCGATCGTTATCTCCACCTTGACTGTGCCGGCTGTGGCTGCATACGCATGCACGCGAAACCGGCGAACGGTGTGCTTGCCGGTGCGCGACTGGTTGGGGGGCAGGATGCCGAGGCTTTCGATCTTCGTGATCTCAAATTGTTTCGAGTCCGGAAGAGAGTTTACTTGGAAGTTTCGAGCGAGATTTTGGCTGGAATATATGCTCAAGACGAGACTGAAGGGTTCGCTGATAAATAGCGGCGACTTCTCCGATTGAATGGTGGCAAAAAGGCTGCGCGTGTCCTCAGGGTTCTGGGCGACGGTCCGTGGGATGATTAGTCCGAGAGTACAGACGATTAGGCATAGGAGAGTGGAGAGGGAGCGATTCACGTTTGATCTTCCGGGGTTATAGCTTCAGGAGGATCGACGGGAGGCACATCGAAGACAATGCCCAAGGGCTGAGTGCTTTCGTAAAGCGACACAAGGCTGCTGGACGCGAGTACGCTCAAAAGGAGGATTGAGACCGCTAGAAGGGCCTTGAACGAGCGATAAGGGCCAATCTGGCGACTTGCGAGGGTAAACCAGAAGAAGCTGAAGGCCGCGAGCGCAATAAGGTGCCGGAGATTGGCAGGAAGAGCGTAATGCCAGAAAAAGACGGTGTGTTGCCAGGTCTGATCTCCATTTGGCAGTCCGGAGACTTTGTTTTTTGCGATGGAGAGGTTTCGATCGATATCGATCGAATGACCGTCGTGCAGCTGGGCCCTGGAGAGAGCCCGGACGGCATCCGCTGGTCGGCTGGCACGTAGGAGCGCGGTTCCATAGTTGTAGTAGAGATCGCTGGTTTGGATACCCTGATCCAGGAGTTTTTTATAGCTTTTCGAGGCTGAGAGAAAATCATCCTCTGTTTCGGCCTGAATCAGCCGGCTGTTCGCCTCTTCCCATAAAAAGTGAATGTCTTGCTGGTCCACCGCGGGGCAAACGGAGGTTGTGAGCAGAAGCATGATGAGAATGAGCAACGTTTTCATACGAGCTCCTTATGTGTGAGAATGGCGTAGAGGGTCGCGGCATCCTCCGCTGCTGAGCGGCTGCTCGCGTCACTGTATTGAGCGTTGAAGTGGTGGTCGAGGATTGTCTGCCAGCTAGCGAGCGCTTCTTCGTTTAGAGCTTCTTGAGCGAGTCGCGTGATGATGTCCGTGGGCGTGAGGCTTGAGGGCGTGCAGTCGAAACGTAGGCCGATGGCTTCGCGAACCGTGCTGACCAACTCGTTGCTGTCGCAGGACGCTTTTTTCGACAGGGTGAGCAGTTTTGCGACGGCTCGTGCCTTCTCTCGGGCGCGCCGACTCTGAAGGACGGCCTCCGACTGACGAAGGGAGAGTCCCATGCGGCCGACTAAAACGAGGGAAAACATCGTGGGGCCGCCAAGTGCGAGTATCCAGAGGGCAAGTGGTGGAAGTTCTGGGCCGCCGCCGTTGCGGCCATTGGTCAGTCGCATCGCTGCTACGTGACTGGACGCCAAGGTTGAGGCTGCCGTGAGGTCGAGATTCGTTACAGCCTGCATGATCTGTTCAGAACTAATCTGGATCGACTTGTTTACCCGGATCGGAATGGGGCGAGTACTGACCGTCGTGTAGGTGTGGCTAGCGTAGTCGTAGTAACTGACATCAACGCCGGGAAATTCCAGAGTTCCCGAGCGTTTGGGACGTAGGGTGTAGATGAATTGTTTGGAGTCAGCCAAATTGAGAGACTTCGTCGCATTATCGTAAACATCAAATAGGTCCGTGATGGATTTCTGTTGAGACAGAGCGGGTGCCGTTAGAGAGTCTCTATCTTCGAGTGCGGAAATATCCAGTGTTAGTGTGATGGGGTCGCCGATCTGGAAGGTTTGCATATCGAGCGATGCAGCGACGTTGAGGTTGGTCGTAATGGCTCCCACGTAGGAGTCGGGGCGGGAGTTGAGTGGTGGTGCGAGAACATGCACGTTGATTGCGCGCGCGACTGTGTAAATGTTTGAGACCACAGGACGATTATTCGCAACGCCGGTTGGGATGGTTCCCTTGAACGATGCTGGGCCGAACGTATAGGACCCCGCGGTCGTGGCGTGGTACGGAAGCTCGATAACATATCGGTAATAGCCTGTGTTGTTGTGGTTGGTGCGGGTGTAGGGGAGTTTGAATTTAGCGCGTGTCGCCCGATTTAGGATTGAGAATGCGAAGGGGCTTGAGTTGCGTAGTGTATGATCATTGATATAAAACCCGACGGCGTTCTTTTGAGTGAGAAGGGGTTCGAGAAGACGCGCGATGTTTGTTGAGGTAAGGCCTTCGATGGGATCTGTGTCGAGAAAGTCGGCCTCCAGCAGGGGGCCCGAATCGGGAAAAATGGGTTCGGTTTCAGAGAAAGAGTCTGGCAATTGTTTAATCAAAAGCTCCAGGGAGACGGTGAAGGGTTCGCGGATTCGAACGCGAGTGGCCGATGTGTGAAGTGACAGGACGACGGTGTCTTGTTTCTGCACGCTGATTACTCTGACCGTCTGGCCAGGGGCGGTGTAGGTCTTCCGGTTATGGGTGATCCGAATAGGGCCGGCGGTGCAGCTGATGGCTTTTGGGTTCGGTGTAATCTCGTAAGTGAAGGCATGGTTGGAGTAGGTATCCGATTGAACAATGCGACCGTTTATGATGCGTGTGTTCCGGCGGCTGTTGTTCTGACGAGAGAGAAACGTGATCGTTGCATCGCGGATTGCACTGAGATCTGGGAGTGCGGGGTCTTGAATGCCCTCGATCACCACTCGGACTTGAAACGACTCACCCGCATAGACTTCTTGAGTACTGACATGCGCGGTAATGGTGGGTTTAGAAGACTGGCCAAAAAGAGGGTGGGTGCTGCCCACGATGGCTGCAATCGTGTAGCAAGCGAGGGATATGCGCATGTGCCTCATGTGACCTTATTGGTCGCGTCCGATCGGCAGCTGTTCGAGCTTCATTTTCTGCTTCCGGACGTCGTCGGCGTGTTCTTTCTCTCTTTGGCTGGCAAGTTTTAGAATGCGTTGCGCATCGGCTTTATTCATTGTGTCCGGATCTGCGGAGTCTTCTGAGTCGCCATCTTGCGGGTCGTCCTCCGTGCCGTCTGCAGGATCGGGGTCGGGATTTTTAGATGGATCTGACTCTGGTGGTGGCTCCGGTGGGTTCTCTTTGGAAGGATCACTGTTTGAGTCTTGTGGGTCGCCGGGTGGAGGCTCTCCGTCAGGCGGTGGCTTCTCTGAGTCTTGATCTTGGTTGTTTTGATCTGAAGATGGTGGATTTGGGAGGAGCGAGATGATTTCCTCGATGAGGCGCTTACTTCGCATTTGCTCCTCCACCGTGAGGTCGAAGTTTTTACGGTCTATCGAGTCCAGCGCGGTTGTTTGACGGGTCACCAAGGAGTTTGAGAGTGTTAAGATTTTCTGTCTCGTCTCCGGGGTAATGGCCATTTCTGGAGGGGCGTTGGTCGGGGACTTACTTGCGTTTGGATCTGGTTGAGCGGGAAGGCCCTCCTCTGGAACGGATTGCGTGAAGTTCTTTACAAAGAGTTCGCTGATGGCGAGGGACTCGGCTTGTTTGTCGGAAATGACCTTTAAGTGGTCTGCACTGACCCGTGCCAAGACTGTGGTGGAGATGTTTATCAGGTTGGTTGTTTGTAGAAGGTCCTCGCGGATCAAGCGGTCGTAGGGAGCTAGCATCTTCCAGAACTGGTACATATTGGCTTCTGCCTCGAGAGTGTTCTCGTAAGAATGGGCATCCAGGTTTCGTAGCTCGCTAGAGGATTGGCTGATCGTTTGGGCGGTCGTTTTAAGAAACGATTGAATCTCGCTGAGCTGCTTTGCCGCCGAGGCCTGCTTTTCTGGGGGTGCGGACTGGAGGGACTTTTGGAGTGCAGCTTGTAGCGGTAAGAAGAGATCGGCATTCTTTCTTTGTTCTTCGCCGAGTTTCTCCAAACGAGCTATCTTTTTGGGTGTGGTATCATTGAACGCGAGGGGAATGTCCGTCCGAAGCTTTCGCTGGCTGGTGAGCAGGTCATCAACTAATGCGAAGGGTTGAGCGTCCTTGTGTTCTTCCATGATTTTTTCAAGTTCTATGTGCCTGCGTATGGATGGAAGTTCGGTCAGGATCTGGCTGACTCCTGACCGGCGGGTATCATCCGTTTGCAGTTCGCGTAGGGACTCTAGAAACTCCTCGCCAGCCTCATCCAGCAGCTTCTCACGCATAACCATGTTTGTTGCGCTTAACGATGTTTCGTAGAGACTTCTGGCAAAATTCGCACGTATGCCGTCGCTTGTTGCGGAGGGGGTGGACAGCAGGTCGCGAAACCTGTCCGACGCTTGTTTCGCTTGTCCGGCGCGATAGAGGGAGATGGCTTCATTGAACTGATAGACCGTACGCACCTTTGGGTCCGACTCTGCAGCAGCTTCTGCATAGGCAGATGCTGCTCCAGCGAAATCGCCAGACTCGAATAGTGTTTGTGCCTGCCGAGCGCGGGCTCCGTGGGAGAACGCCGGTGCGGCGTTGAGCGGGGATGCGAGTAGGTAGATGACCGCGCCTGCGATTAGACTCGCGGCTGATCGTGGGGCCTTGATGCCGCTTAGTCGTCCTTTGGACAGCAGTGTGGTCAGGATAAGAAAAAGGACTGCGGGAAGCAGAAACACCTGATAGCGTTCCACGTGCGCGCGTTTTAACGTTTCGTTGAAATCCTGAGCGAGCACTTCCTTTTGAATAGATTTATAGACATGACCTAGGTTCACGGCATCCGTTTCTGCCTGAACGTATACACCGCCCGTCATCGTCGCGAGTTGGGTGAGTGTTTCTCTATCTAGCCGGGTGGTGACGACTCCTCCGGCTTCGTTTAGCTGTTGAGCACTGGCGGTGTTGAAGCCAGGGATTGTGGCACCCTCAAGACTCCCGAGACCCACGGTAAAGATTCTTACGCCGGCTTCTTTCGCGCGTTCAGCTGCGACAAGCACGTTTTCGCCGAGATCCTCGCCATCTGAGACCAACATGATTGCTTTGTGAGAGCCGGACTCCGAATCAAAATTATCGAGGGCTGTTGAGACGGCGAGACCAATATCGGTTTCGCCGCGTTTGGCAGAATCTATGTACGCGGCATTGAGAACCTGTTCGAGATAGGCGTAGTCTGTGGTCAGCGGGCATAAAACTTCTGCCGAGTTCCTAAACGCGATCAGGCCGGCGCGGTCACCGTCGAGCCGGTGGATGAGATCCATCAAGTCGGTCTTCGCGCGTTGGAGCCGATTCGGCCGAACGTCTTTGGCGAGCATGGAGCGTGAGACATCCAGCACGATCATAATGTCTCTGCCTTTTTGAAAGATCAATTCCTCGCGCATGCCCCAGCGTGGTCGAGCGGAGGCTATGATGAGAAGCGACAAGGCGAGGATGAGGAGGATTGATTGGGTTAGAACCCGCCAGCTACCCGTCCTAGGAGAGAGCCGCGCGAACATTTCGGCGTCCAGAAATCGCTTGATTGCGTGGGTTCTGTGGCGATAGGTCCACGCCCACCAAAGTGCAAGAAGGGGGATTGCCCACAGGCCTAGCAGAACCATGGGGTACATAAATAGTTGAGTTTGTGTTTCCATATCTAGACGACCTGCCGCGTGATCGTTCCATTGAGTATGGTGGCGAGAAGGATGAGGAGTCCGCCACCAAATAGAAAAGGTGGGAAGAGCTCGTCGTGGAGATGGAAGATCTCTTCGTCGATAGTCGTTCTCTCGAGCTCATCGATCTGCGCCATTGCGCCGTCGAGGCCTTCTGGATCTTGCACGTTGAAGTAGTGGCCTCCGGTCGTGGTTGCGATGTGCTTGAGCAGTGTATCGTCGAAGGAGACGTCCACATAGCGTACACGTTTGTTGCCGAAAGCGTCGACGATCGGGAAGGGTGCAGGCTTGTTTGATCCGACACCGATGGTATACACCCGGATGCCGAGTGCCTTGGCTGCTCGTGTTGCATCTTTGGGCGTGATCAATCCGGCATTTGATTCACCGTCGCTGAGTAGAACAACAATGCGAGATTCGGGCGTGGCATCTTCGAGGCGGGCGCAGGCGGTGGCAAGAGCGTCGCCGATAGCGGTCATGAATTCGGCGCCATTGAGGAGCTTGCCGGAGGCGTCGCGCCGTTTTGATGGTGTTGAGACATCGGCTAGCGACTTGCTGAGAGTGGTATGGTCGATGGTGAGTGGAACTCTGCTGGTTGCATAACCGCCGAAGCTTACAAGGCCGATGAGGTCATGCGGGCGTTTTTCGATGAATCCTTGGAAGGTTTCTTTGACGACGTCGAGTCGATCGCGGTCGAGTTTGCGTGGAGAGAGATCGAGCGCTCGCATGGAGTCGCTGGTGTCTACGACCATTTGGATCGCGATTGCATCGGTGGAACGAGAGGATCGAGAGAGTGTTGTGCGTGGACGTGCCAGAGCGATGATAGTGAGGGCAATGCCTGCGACCATTAATAGGGGTAGTAATCGTGCGAGGGCGATTCGCCAAGTCAGATGTCCAGCCAGTTTGCCCGCTGCAGAGTAGAGGAGTGCCTTCCGCTTTCCGCGACGATAGATCACGATGAGGCTAAACAGCAAGGGGATGAGAAGTGCGAGATAGAGTGGATTTGCGAATTCAGGCATGGGTGGACTCCTGCAGTGCTCGAATGTCGTCTTGCGCGATATACTGTCGGGCAGAGCTGACAGAGCCCTCGACCATCTCCGCGCTCGGTGTTTGAGCGGCGTATTTGACCATGTCGGCTGCTTGGAGAAAATCTTTCAGGCGGCCGACGATTTGTTGATCGAACCGTTTGTCTGCACTTACTGCACGTAGAAATTCTTCAGTGGTTTGTTCGGGCGCGCGTACGTGGTGAGCGTCTTCGATATAGCAGCGAACGATCATTGTAAGCGAGAAGTAGAATTGTCGGAAGTCTCCGGCTTGAATGAAGTTTTGATCCAGGAGTTGCTGAAGATCGTTTAGGGCCGTTACTCGGGGGTCCTGTTTGCGGGCAGACGATTTTCGAGACAAGTGGCGACAGAGTTTGATGACCCCCACGATCGCGAGAATGAGTGCTATAGAAAGAAGCGCGTAGAGCGCGATCGTGAGCTTGTCAGGGCTAATCCAGACCGGCTCCGTCATTCCCCCTAGATCGATTGATTGATCTGCACGAAGAGGGGCCGTGGTTTTGAAAAGAAGGGGCTTACTCGCAAACCAGCCTTCGGTCGGTGAGGCTTGTGAGTCCCTATAGGTGATAGGAAAAGGTGCGAGCCTGTATTCCTTGGCAATGATGGGGATCAGGCGGTACTTGAAACGACGCACACGGAACCCATCCTCTAGGTGCGGCGCAGGTTCATAGGTGCTATCTAGTCGAAGCCCTGACAAGCGGTCGTTTAGGTTTGGCGGATCGAGTTGAATACGTTCGGGAGCGGTCAGCGTTAGTGTCAAAAGTAAGGTTCGATCGAACTCCACCGTGCTTGGCGAGGCAGAAATGGTGAGAGTGATGTCTTTGTGGGTGAGACGTTGGAGTTCTGTGGGCGCGTTGGTTTGGCCTGTTGCGGTTGGGGTTATCGCGAGGCCGAGGAGGCTGCTGGCCATGAGGGCATAGAGCATCACGGCCTTCATCGCCGAGCTCGTTTTTGACGGCGCTCGAAGAGGCGGCGGATGTTGTCGACATAGGCGGAGTCGGTCTGTACGTCGATATGATCAATGTTGTTTCGGCTAAATAGGTCTTCTAGGGCAGACTGATTAGCCGAGGCATCGGCTTTAAGGGTCTGTCGGATTGTGCGTGAGTTTGTGTCCAGCAGTACAATGTCCCCCGTTTCTGGATCCTCGACTTCGAGCAGGCCCACGCGCGGTAGTTCCGATTCGCGGATGTCGGATATTTTGCAGCAGACGACATCGTGTTTCCCCGCCATAACGCGGAGGTCTTTCTCATAACCTTGATCCATGAAATCTGAGATTAGGAAGATAACCGCTTTGCGTTTGTGGACACGATTGAGGAATTGGATGGCTGCGGCGATGTCAGTCCCTCGTCGCGTTTCTTCTGCGGCGAGCACCTCACGGACGAGGCGCATGGCTGCGGTCCGACCTTTTCGCGGTGGGATAAACTTTTCGATTTGGTCGCTGAATAGTATCAGGCCGACCTTGTCCTGATTCTGGATAGCGGTGAGTGCGAGTAGACTCGTGATTTCCGCGGAAAGTTCTGCCTTCGATTTGAGTGTAGAGCCAAAAACCTGAGATCCAGAGACGTCGACTAAGAAGAGGACCGTGAGTTCACGTTCTTCGCTAAAGCGTTTGACGTAGGGTACGCCCATGCGGGCCGTCACGTTCCAGTCGATCGAGCGTATGTCATCTCCCGCGACATATTCGCGCACCTCATTAAATTCGATGCCCGAACCTTTGAAGACGGAATGGTAGTCGCCCGAGAGGTGATCGTCGACCAGGCGTTTGGTGATGATTCGGATCTTTCCGACCTGTCTCATCAGTTCCTGTGTGTCAATCGGCATTCAGCCTCCTGCAGATCTTGCGGTCCAGTTGCATGCGAGCAGCTGGTTGATTAGGGAACAGGGATCTCGTTCAGAATCTTAGCGATGATATCATCGCTGGTCATTTCTTCTGCTTCCGCTTCATATGTAAGGATCACGCGATGACGCAGAACGTCATGTGCGATTTCTTTGACATCCTGTGGTGTCGCATAGGCCCGACCATTCAGCATGGCATGTGCACGTGCTGCGATATTCAGATAAATGGTCGCACGAGGTGAGCCGCCGTATTCGATGAGGTTCCCAATGTCTAGGTTGAAGGTCTTCGGGTCACGTGTTGCGAATACGATATCGAGAATATAGTCGCCGACCTTGTCGTCGCAGTAGACTTGATCCAGGAGCGTACGGAAGTCTTGAACCTGCTCGATAGTCATCACTGGCTTGAGCGTGATAGATTGTTGTTTGGTGAATCGATTCATGATTCGGCGTTCGTCATCTTTAGACGGGTAATCAAGGGTACACTTAAGCATGAACCGGTCGACCTGTGCTTCTGGCAAGGGGTAGGTTCCTTCTTGCTCGACGGGGTTTTGCGTGGCCATGACGAGAAAGGGTTCTGGGAGGATATGCGTATGGTCGCCGAGGGTGACCTGTTTTTCCTGCATGGCTTCAAGGAGAGCGGATTGTACTTTAGCAGGCGCACGATTGATTTCGTCGGCCAGCAGAAGGTTGGTAAACACGGGTCCTTTTTTGGCGGAGAAGGTTCCGTCTTTAGGATTGTAGATCATGGTTCCGATGACGTCAGCTGGCAGGAGGTCGGGCGTGAAAGAGATGCGGCTGAATTCGAGGCCGAGTGCTTCTGACAGTGCCTTAATGACCGTGGTTTTCGCGAGGCCGGGGACTCCCTCGAGCAGGATATGCCCATTAGAGATCAGTGAAATCAGTAGGCGATCGAGTAGTTTCTCTTGGCCGACGAGGACTTTGCCTACTTCTTGGCGTACGGCCTCGATCTGGCTGCTCTTCTCTGCAATTTGGTCGGTTACGGCGCTGATATCGGTACTCATGCTTCTCTCCGGCTCTTAGTTTACGGGGTTTTTAGCGGACCGAGCGGACCGAGTGGGGCTGCAGGGTTGCCGGTTTCAGTGGGTGGTGTGCTAGGGGCGGGCTCTTTGTATAGGTCTTCATGTTTCTTTAGCAAGCTGTCCGCCTTATAGGAACTGATAAGGTAAATCCATTTTGAATGAGCATCGTTAAAGTCTTTGACTTCTTTTTCGAGGTCGCTGCGTTCGGTGGCGGCCGTTGCATCTGCCGTTTTGCGGGCGGCTTTCTCGGCGTCGGTCGCCGTGTCGGCCAAGGGTGCCGGTTTCTGTGTGTCCCGGTTCTTATAGCTCATCTCAAGCTGGACGTATCGGTTGCCGGTCTCAGCTTGTTTGTTGCCGATGCGAGCGGTATAGACGAGGCCATTGTTTCTGTGGGAGACATAGGTGACCGGAGCGTCGAGACCGGAAATCTTTGCATCGATTTGTGGATCAGCGACGCCCTCCATTCGTAGGTACGCGAGTGCGCCGGAAAGATTGCTGATCTCGTTGTCCGCGAGTTCCTTGCCCTCTGGAAGGTCGCTCACCGTGAGTTTGCCATTGTCGGGCGTTTTCACGAGTGTGATCGCTTTGCGACCCTTACCCGTTACGGAGAGTTCGGCGATTTCGAGTGCGGGGACTCGAAGCAATTCGGCGTCGAACCAGTCGAGGAGTGTCTTGCTGGCTTCGGAAATTTCTTTTTGAAGGAGGAGTACGGCCCCGTCGCTGTTGGACACGTATTGACCGCCACCTTGCGGCGCGCCGAAGGAGGGTCCTGCGGGCTGCGCTGTCGCAAAGACTTTCCCGACTAGTAAAGTCGCGAGTTCTGTATCCCCGGTCATCAACGTGATTCGTGTACCGGTATCCGCACTATTGGCGGGTGTGGCTGTTTCCGGGCTGAGAAGCTGAAGTTCTCGGCGTTGTTCCTCGTTGGCGGAGAGTGCTTGTCCGATCTTCTGTGCGTAGAGATCCTTGAGAAGGCTTCGAATTTTGCTGATAGAGACAGGGTAGTCATAGGACGAGCTTGCGACCCAGGCGTTCTCGGTCTTGTTCAGCACGAGCGTAAGATCTGCCGATTTGATGGAGATACCTGTGATCCCTTCAAGAGTGGCGTCGGTTAGGGCAGGGAGGAGTTTTTTCCCAGCGACCGAGCTAGATGTCGACGTTGAAGCCGGTGCATCGTTGTTTGACTTCATATAGGCCAGGCCGCCGAGAACGATAGCTGCCGCGATCATAATGGATAGTGATTTGTTGGTCATAATTATCTCCGAACGAGTTAGCGGGTGTGGGATCGGCGGTAGGCGTAGAAGCCGAGGCCGAGAAGCACGATAAGTGCGGGAATTGCAAGAATGTTAATGGCCTTGAGGTCGTTGCCGAGTGAGGCGACGTCCTTGCGCAATTCATTGCTGAGCTCGCGACGTCTTTTAGCGAGATCGCGTTGCTGTTGTTGAAGCGCTTCGAATTCTTTTTGAGCTTCGGGAGTGAGCAGGATACGTCGAGTGTTTCCTTCTGTCTGCACTTGTAGTTCTGACAGACGCTTGCGCACGACCTCTTGCTGTTCGTCGACCTGCTTGCTGGCATCCGATAGTTTCGTTGACGCGTTCTGAACTAGCTCGGTTACGCGGTCGAAGCTACGATCGGTAATTCCCCGTGATCGAATGCTGATGAGATCGGTGTTTCCGGTCATTTGCTCGACAGCATTGGCGAAGAACACCGCGTTTCCGTGGTCCTGTGGCATGAGGCCGAAGGGGGTGCGTTGATAGCAGAGATCGTCGTAGATGAAATCGGTATCGGCGATCACCGTGATAGAACTTTCGTGGACGCTGACGCGGATGTGGGTAGAGACGGGTGTGACGATCGGTGCCGGAGCCGTTGGGTCGGGCTTGTCCGCCGGTGATCCATCTGGGAACGCCGTTTTAAAGGAGCCGACGAGTCGGACCGCGACGGGGAGTTCTGAGATGCCGGGTGTGAACTGGCGACGCATCATGTCTGGACCCATTTGTGTTTGCTGACGTGAAAGCGTGTTGGCTTTCTCAGAGGACTTAATCAAGGTCGTAACCTTCACGTCCTTTGAGGGTGTAACCCGAAGAGCACCGGCGGTTAGCAGGAGCATCTTGTTGATGCCTGCGGACAATGGATCGTTCTGATCAATGTTCTTATCTGAGAGCGCCAGGTAGGTCAGCATCTGGTCGAACTGTTGACCGTTGCCCATGATGGCTTCTGGATCGGCGATGACCAGAGAGTCGCTATAGTTGATTCCCCACGCAGTGAAAAGGGGGTCCAGCGTTGAGGAGACATTCGGTGCTGGTGGGCGGCCGAATGGGCTCTGCTGTTGCTGCTGCTGCATTGCCTCAAACAGGCTGGCTGGGTCGACCATGACCATGATGTTGCCGCCTTTTAGGACGAATTGATCGATCGAGAAGAGGGTTCCCGGGTCGAGCATTTTTGGATGAATGATCAATAGAGCTGAGACATCTTGAGGAATCTCGGCTACGGGGGCCTGAATCTCTCTCATGTCATATTGCTGTCGGAGTTCCTGGAAAACGCCGAAGGGCGGGATCGTGGGTTGTTGTGGTTGGCCGGGCATTGCGAAGGGCATGCCTTGGCGACCCAGTACAGGGATGCTGCTAATGACGCCGATCACCTGTTTCGTTGACGTGGTGACTTCCGTAATGATTCGACTGAGCGTGTATTCCAGTTTGGTTTCGTCATTTGGGTTCAGCATCGGGACGGCCGCATTCTTGTCGCCGGAAATGGCGACGAGTCCGAGGTAGAATCCATCCATTTTGCCAGGGATTTGCTGACCTTGGATACCGTAGTTGCGCGCCCACAGTTCCTCATCCGAGTCCGCTTTGGGATCAAACTCTTCAATGATGATGTGGGAGCCAGATGCGAGTTGATACTCCTTAAGGAGATCGCGTACCCGAGACGCGTATTGGGCGTAGTAGGGAATCTCTTCCGCTGCGCCGGACACATAGAGTTGAATCGTTACATCGCGGTCGAGTTTGGACAGGATGTTAATGGATCCGTCCGACAGCGTGTAGAGTTTGTCTTTCGTAAGATCGGCCCTAAAGGCTAGATCGCCGGAGAAGACATTGATAGCGACGACGATAACCAGCATGGCGATGCCGCTTATCCATGCGCCGCCGGGGAGTTGTTTAGTATTTTTTTTGCTCATAATAAATTCCGGTACGATTTACCGTCCCTTTCGTGCTTGCAGGACATGATGTGTAGTGAACAGCATGAAAATGATTCCGCTCAGGAAGAACAGGACATCGCGAAAATCGACGACCCCGCGCTGCATGGCCTCGAAGGGCGGGCTGACGCTTAAGCTCGGGAGCATCTGTGCCAGAGAACCCAGAAGGCCCGCGTCGATGCCGTGGAGAAACCGGGCGACTGATGGGAGGCCTAGCATAAAGGTGAGCATACAAATCATTACGGAGATCACAAATGCGATGACTTGGTTTCGCGTGCATGCAGAGGCCATGGTTCCGATCGACAGGTAAGTGCCAGCGATCAGAAAGCTTCCTATATAACCACCGATAACGGCGCCATTGTCTGGTGTTCCGAGGTAATTGTTAGTGAGTACCATTGGAAACGTCAGGGCGAGGGTTAGTGTGAGAAACACCCATGCGGCGAGGAATTTCGCGATAATCGCTTCTGTCAGCGTTACCGGGAAAGTCAGCAGTAGTTCGATCGTGCGGGAGTTCCGTTCTTCGGACCACAGTCGCATGCTGACTGCAGGAACGAGGAATAGATACATCCACGGGTGCCAAACGAAGAAGGCTTGAAGATTTGCCTTTCCTTCTCCCTCACGGAAATAGTCCGACACGAAAAAGGTGAGGGATCCGAGAAGAACCAGGAAGACCACGATGAAGACGTAGGCAATCGGAGATTCGAAGTAGGATTTGAATTCCCGTTTACCGATTGTCCAGATGTTGCGAAGGCTTTGTTTCATTACCTCACCTCCGTACTGGATGTTGTAAGGGCTCGGAACGCGAGGTCAAGGGAGTCGTGTTTCCCTTTGATTTCGTCGGGAGTTCCGTCGGCAACCACCGTGCCTTGGTTAATAATGATTGCGCGGGTGCATATCGCATCCACTTCTTCGAGGATGTGTGTTGAGATAACGATGACCTTATCTGCCGCCATGCTCTTGATCATTTCTCTGACCAGGTGCTTTTGGTTTGGATCTAGACCGTCAGTCGGTTCGTCGAGAATCAAAACCGGTGGGTCATGGATGATGGCTTGCGCAAAACAAACGCGCTGCTTATATCCCTTAGAGAGGGTGCCCATGGTTTGACCTCGGACTTCCTCGAGTCGACAGCGAGAGATAACGGCTTCTACCTTCGGGCCAATCTGTGATCCGACAAAGCCGCGCATCTCAGCGGCGAAGTTTAGGAATCCATTGACCGTCATGTCGGCGTACACAGGTGCATTTTCGGGTAGATAGCCAAAGCTCTTCTTGGCTGCTACCGGTGTGTCCACGATGTCGTGTCCGCAAATACGTGCTGTTCCTGCGGATGGAGGCAAGAACCCCGTTATCATTCGCATGGTTGTAGATTTCCCCGCACCGTTTGGGCCCAAAAAGCCGAGAACGGTTCCTTTCTCAACGGTAAAGGTTACCCCTTTTACCGCGTGAATGGGGCCAAAGGATTTTTTGAGACCCTCGACTTCCAGCATTCGGTCGCTCCTTAACTATTTTTCCTGCGTATCAGTTTCTCGGGCGCTGCACGAGCAGTCGTCCCCAAGCCCACAATTAGGGGCCAATAAAGCTCGATACCTTCGCTAAAATCGCCCCGTTTTGTCAAGAGTTAACAAGCCTTTGACAGGGTATCGTACGGGCAACGCGCGCTAGATTCTCGCTACATGTATTAACGTCACCTGCCCCTCGATTTGCTTAGAAAAGTTTAAACAACTTGGGGGAGCGGAGGCGGTGACCCTATTCAGAGTGTGAGCTGGATGGGTTAGATGAGGGAGAATATTAGCAGATAGTGACACAATGGCGCTTTATGGGCTCGGCGCAGGATCTAAATAGTGGGACAAAGTGGCCCGTAGATTCGCGACTAAGTAATTCAGGTATATCTATAACATATTTAATACAAGTGAGTTATGGCTATATAGGAGTTCGTTTGTATAATTTGGTACGCAATTTGCTTATAGTCTGTTAGAAAATGTTAAAACTGTTCGGAACAATGATAGGAGAAAGATTATGACAATGATTCGATGTAATACGCGTAGGCAGGCTGATCCTTTTGCGGATCTGTTTGGGTTCTATACTGATGTTGACCGTTACGTGAGTGGGAGTCCACCTGCGGCTTCGGCTTCAGCTGGGAATGAGTGGCGACCTGCCATTGATATCCATGAGGCTGACGGTGAGTTCGTTCTAAGAGCGGATCTTCCGGGGCTGGCGAAGAAGGATGTGTCTCTGACCATTGACGGCACTGTGCTGAGCCTGAGAGGTGAGAGGGCGTATCAGGAGGCGGATGATTCTGAAAAACTTGCGCGACGTGAGCGTAGTCACGGTCAGTTTCATCGGTCGTTTGATCTCGCGACGGAAGTGAACGCTGGTGAGGTGAAAGCCGTATTCGCCGACGGGGTATTGACTGTGACGATCCCGAAGGTAGTCGAGGAAGCGCCGAAGGAGGTAGAAATACCGATAAACTAAGTGCAAGGTGTCACTTGTGGAGGGCGGCAGTTGCCGCCCTCCACGTTTCTACGGGTAGGTCAATGGGAGATGTATAATGAATGTTGATAAAATGACTCAAAAGGTACAGGAGGGTTTGCATGCTGCGCAGGCTCTAGCGATGCGTCATCAGCATCAGCAGATTGAGACCGAACATCTCCTTCTCGCATTGATTGATCAGGATGGTGGCTTGGCCTCCAGGCTTCTCGATCATTTGGAAGTCCGGATCTCGGACCTACGATCCGAGCTTGAGTCCGATCTCTTGGAGCGACCAAAAGTCGGAGGAAACTCTGAAGGTGATGACCGTGTGCAGCTATCGCAGCGTGTGGGTAAGTTGTTGTCGACTGCGACCGATTTGGCGGTTGGTATGAAGGACGAGTATGTATCGGTCGAGCATGTGTTGTTAGCTATGATCGGGGCTGGTGACAAAGATAAAACGGCGGTTTTGCTAAAAGGGCATGGCGTGTCGGGAAAGAAACTGCTGGATGTCTTGAATGATGTTCGCGGTAGTCAGCATGCGGACTCTGACAATCCAGAGGCGTCGTATGAGGCCTTGTCTAAGTATGGTCAGGACTTGGTGGCGTTAGCGCGTTCTGGTGAGATGGATCCCGTGATTGGGCGCGACGCAGAGATTCGAAGTGTTATTCGTATTCTATCTCGAAAGACCAAAAACAATCCTATTTTAATTGGTGAGCCGGGTGTGGGTAATACCGCGATCGTGGAAGGGCTTGCTCAGCGGATTTTGCGAGGGGACGTTCCTGAGGGCTTGAAGAATCGGTCGATCTTTTCATTGGATATGACAGCCCTGATGGCAGGTGCGAAGTTTCGAGGTGAGTTCGAAGAGCGGTTGAAGGCTGTGTTGGGTGAGATCAAGGCGGCCAATGGACAGATCATACTCTTCATTGATGAAGTTCATACGATTGTTGGAGCTGGTAAAACGGAAGGCTCTGCAGATGCGGGGAATATGCTTAAGCCGATGTTGGCCCGCGGTGAATTACACTGTATTGGCGCAACGACTCTGGATGAGCACAGGACTTACATCGAAAAGGATTCGGCTTTGGAGCGCCGGTTCCAGCCGGTGATGGTGGATGCGCCAACGGTAGAAGACACCATCTCCATTCTTCGGGGGCTCAAAGAGCGTTTCGAACTGCATCATGGGGTTCGGATTCTTGATGGCGCCCTCGTTGCGTCAGCAGTGATGTCTGACCGGTATATTAGTGATCGCTTTTTGCCAGACAAGGCCATTGATTTGATGGATGAGGCCTGTGCATCGATCCGGACCGAAATAGACTCGATGCCTGCGGAGTTGGACGAAATCACACGAAAGGTTATGCGTCTGGAGATCGAAGAGGCTGCATTAAAAAAAGAAAAAGACAAAGGGAGTCGGGAACGACTGTCCGTTCTGCGAAAGGAGTTGGCGGACCTTCATGGTGAATCGGATACGATGCGTGTTCAATGGGAGACCGAGAAGAAATCACTGGAGGGGCTTCAGCGACTGAGGGAAGCCTTAGAGGCGGTTCGCAGAGAGAGTGAAGTTGCTGAGCGTGCGTATGATCTCGAACGCGTAGCTGAACTTAGGCATGGGGAAATTCCTCGGCTTGAGGCTGAGTTGGCCATGCTGGAGGAAAATGAGTCGTCTGAGGCGGGTTTGCTTCGAGAGGAAGTGACCGAGGAAGAGATTGCAGAAGTCGTGGCGCGATGGAGTGGTGTTCCGGTGACGAGGTTGTTAGAAGGCGAGCGTGAAAAGCTGCTGCGACTGAGTGAGGTCATTCATGACAATGTGATTGGGCAGGACGAAGCGGTGGATGCGGTTGCTGATGCCGTGTTGCGTGCTCGAGCTGGGTTGAAAGATCCGTCGAAGCCGATTGGGTCGTTCCTCTTCCTCGGTCCTACTGGGGTGGGGAAGACTGAGTTGGCGCGAACCTTGGCTACGGTTCTTTTCGATAGCGAAGACCAGTTGGTTCGTATTGATATGAGTGAATACATGGAGAAGCATTCGGTCTCGCGTCTAGTGGGTGCGCCTCCGGGGTACGTTGGGTATGAGGATGGCGGACAGTTGACAGAGGCCATTCGTCGGAAACCTTATTCCGTCATATTGCTCGATGAGATAGAGAAAGCGCATCCGGATGTGTTTAACATCCTCCTCCAGATCTTGGATGATGGTCGGCTTACCGATTCACGCGGGCGTACCGTGAGTTTTAAGAACGCAGTGGTGATTATGACGAGCAATATTGGATCCCCTGCGTTGCTTGAAGGAATCGGTGAAGATGGTCAGATCTCAGAGGACTCTCGTACAGTCGTTATGGAAGAGCTCAGGAATCGGTTTCGTCCTGAATTCCTGAATCGAATTGATGAGTGCGTATTGTTTAAGCCTTTGACCAGAGAGAATGTGAGTCGAATCGTGGGGCTTATGATTACAACACTGGCTGAGCGTTTGGCTGAACAGGATGTGTCGTTGGACGTATCGGATGCCGCGATCGAGTTGATTGCTGAATCGGGATATGATCCCGTTTACGGGGCAAGGCCCTTGGCTCGGTTTCTTTCGCAGCGGGTTGAAACGCTCATCGCGAGGGAGATTGTGTCGGGTCATATAGGTGATGAGCGCAAAGTGCGTGTCGATGCCGCGGATGGAGAATTGAGTGTTACGGCGTCCTAAGCATCTCCAGCCAGTGGAGGACGGCCTTCAGAAGGATGGGTCGCAGAGTGGGTTTCGCTAGGAAAGCGTCCGCACCTGCGGCCATGCTGTTCACCTTGTCTGTAGGTGTGTTCTGTGCGGTGAGCACGATGATGGGGCGGCGAGGGTGATTGCCTTCGGATTCCCAGGCGCGCATGGCTCGGATTGAATCGATGCCGTCCATCACAGGCATTTCAATGTCCATAAGCACGAGGTCGATGGATGGGTTGGTGACGAATTGATCGAGGCCTAGCTGCCCGTCAACGGCTTCGACTACGTCTAGTGCCCCAGTCTTTAATATACGGCTGTTGAGCGTGCGGGTAAGGAGATTGTCGTCGACGAGAAGGATGACGGGATGCGGGGAGGTGTCGGGCTGTGGGGCGTCATCCATGGCTCTCGACTTTATCGTAGCTGGGGGGCTTCCGCAATTATTCTCTTGTTGCTGCTGGGCTGAGGCTGTGGTTAAAGTAGGTCCATGACGATAATTATCTGGTTGAGTGCAGGGCTTGCGGCGTATTTGCTGGGAGCGATTCCGAACGGACTGTTGATTGCACGTGCACGTGGCGTGGATATTCGAACGGTCGGCAGTGGTAATATTGGTGCGACCAATGTGTTTAGGGGTGTGAGTAAGCCTTTGGGGGTGTTGACCTTCTTTTGCGACGCCCTTAAGGGGTTCGTGCCGGCCTATGTGTTTCCGTTGCTTGCTGTTCATTATGCACCGGATGTAGGCAGCGAGTATTTGGGTGTAGCGTGTGCGGCATGTTCTGTCGCCGGTCACAACTGGCCCGTCTACTTGAAATTCAAGGGTGGCAAAGGGGTTGCCACGACGGCAGGGGCGTTGTTGGGTATCGCTCCGATGGCGATGGGAGTGGGGGTTGCGGTTTGGGTTGTTGCGACGTTTAGCACCCGGTATGTGTCGGTGGGTTCCATTTTAGCGGCAGTCGCCGTTCCGATTGCAGCGTGGGTCGTGTACCGCGAAGATGGAGTTGTGTTACCTGTGACGCTGACGGTGATCGGGGCCGTGATTGTGTGGCGTCATCGGGCAAATATCCAACGGCTCAAATCAGGTACAGAGAACCGCTTCTAGTCGGTTCGTCCTTAGGCCTTCGCAGGAGTTTTGGATGCTGCTGGCCCGTCTTTTTTCCGTTTGTGACTCAGAGTCGCGATCATCAGAAGCTGACTCGTTGTCCAGTAGATCATCAAACCAGATGGCAGGTTGTAGCACACAAACAGCATGAAAATTGGCAGGAAGAATGTCATCATTTTCTGCATCTGCGGATCACCGGCTTGTGGTGTCAGTTTCTGTTGCCAGATCATGGTGATGACCATCAGAAGCGGCATGATGTTTAGTGGAATCGGAAGAACGTCGGCGAGCATGCCTTCGATGTCACTGAGATCGCTGATCCACAGCCACTCTGAGTAACGCAGCTCGACTGAGCTGAGGAGCATTCTGTAGAGGGCGAAGAAAAATGGGATTTGAACCAGCATCGGAATGCAGCCAAGCATGGGGTTGACTTTGTGTTCTTTGTAGAGTGCCTGTTGCGCCTTATGAAATTTCATCGGGTCATCTTTGTGCTTCGCTTGAAGCTCTTTCATCTGCGGCTGAATTTCCTGCATCTTCTTCATGTTTTCTGTGCCGATGCGAGTGATGGGCATGAAGACACCGCGAATAATCACGGTTAGTACGAGGATTGCCCAGCCGTATCCGAGCCCCCAGCTGTGGAACGTTTGGAGTCCCCAGAGGAGTACTTTGCAGATCCCTGAAAACCAGCCCCATTCCATAATGTCGGCCATATTTCTACCCATTGGTTTCATCAGTTCGTAGCGCTTGGGGCCGACGAAGTAGTGGAAGCCGTGGGTGACGGATCCCCCGGGTGTCAGGATCCGGTCGGACATGATTAGTCCGCCACCGACTGAGGCGAGTTCCGCCTTAGAGTCCCACTCGCCGGGGCTGCCTGAGAGTTCGGTTTCTGAGGGTGCGCGTGCGGCATCGATCACAAAGCCGGTGGCTGGGTTCTCGGGAACCAGGATTTGGGTGAAGAACTTATTCTTTGCAGCGATCCAGCCCGTGTCGCTGTCGTGGAAATCCGTCATGCGGATATTCATGGGGAGGGGTTGCGATGGACGAGATCGAGAGCCGAAACTGAGGCATGAAAGGATTCCGCCTTTTTTTCTGTTAGCGGGACTTTGGAAGAACTCGGCAATGCGATCGCTTTTGCCCCAATGCTCGATATCTTCTCCGCCGGCCGCAGCCATCGTGTCGACTCCGATCGTGCTCATACCCACCGCGCGACTGCGCGATTTCACGGTTGGTAGTTGTCCGAGCGAAATGGTAGTGCGAGGGAGTGTGATGTCGTTTTGGGTGTGGTTTTCGAGGACGTCGGATACGTCGACCGAGTAGCCGTCTCCGAGAGTCAGTGTGCGTGTGAGCGTCAATCCGTCTGAAGCCGTGCGCGTGATGATTGCGGACGAGCTGCTGCTAGAGCTTATGTCGAACGCATTTCCTTTTTCAAAACCTGGGTATCCCGAGAGGGAGAGACTGTTTAGGTCGGAGAAGTCGAGCAAGACTGGAGGAGAGTCGTCCTCCTGGGTGGCTGGGTATTCGTAAAGTTCGACTTCGGTGATGCTGCCGCTGTGGGAAGAGATGTTGAGTCGTATGACCGCGTTCGCTAGCGTCACGATGGTCTCGTCTGGAAGATCTTCGGTAACGGTGGCTGTTTGAGTTGTGTTTGTGGCTGGTTCTAGGGGGGACGCGTGAGTGTTGGCGGGTGTGGTTGTCGTGATGGGCGCCGTGGCAGTGTTATCGACTGCATACGGAGTCGTGGTAGTGGCGACCGTGTTTGTGTCGAGGGTCGATGATTGAGCCTCGCGAGACATTTTGGGCATCCATACAACCATCCAGAAGGCGAGGGCTCCGAAGAGCAGCATGACAATTAATCGTTCAGTCTTATTCATTTAATTCGAGTGTCCTTCACATTCACCCTTGGGGTGAGTTTGTGGCTCCGGTACAGGGTCGAACCCGCCGGGATGAAAAGGGTGGCACTTTAGCAGGCGGCGCAGGGTGAGGACAAGTCCCTTTATGCATCCGTGTTTCTCGAGAGCGGTGATACCGAAATGGGAGCAGGAGGGTTGAAAGCGACAGTTTCCGCCTAACCAGGTTCCTAGGGATGCCTGATAGAGCTTTATGAGGAAAATGAGTAGACGTTTAATGGGACTTCTTATCCTCTGGCCGGGGCCGAAGTCCCGCTTTCTGCGCCAGATTCATAAAATCTTTGACGACTTCGTCCCAGCTTGCGGTATTGATCGCCTTGCGTGCGACGAGGACGACGTCCACTTTGCCAGAGCAAAGGGATCTGTTTTTTCGGAAGATTTCTCGAAGTCGACGTTTTGCTTGGGCACGTCGGGGTGCATTTCCCACCCGGCGACTTGCGACGACACCGAGTTTTAGTGCGGAGTTATCGCGTTTAAGGAGCCACATAACGATGTAGCGGCCGTGAAACTTCCGGTTTTGGGCGTAGGCATCCTGAAAATCGCGAGAAAGATAGATCCGTTGCGTTCGCGACAGGCCTTGGTCGGGTCGGGAATCATCTTCCGTAGAGCCGGAGCTCATGTTGACCCGTCCTTTTGTCGTGCGATCTAGACTACAGTTAGACGCTTGCGGCCTTTACGGCGGCGACGGGCGAGAACCTTGCGGCCGCCCGGAGTCTTCATGCGTGCACGGAAGCCGACTTTGCGCTTCCGTTTCTTTTTCGATGGTTGATAGACGCGTTTCATATTTCTCTCTTTATTCCTGTAAAAGCGTAGGACTGTCGCAGGTTCAGGTGGTTAGTGTCAAGTCCTTCTCAAAAAATCGCTCTATAAGTGCGAAAACCCCTGTAAATACTTAGTTTTGTATGGCTGACAAAACGGCCTCGGTTAGACTTCGGCCGTCGTTCAGAATGGGTGTTTTGCGTGGCCTCCACGCTCGGCGTTTTGCGCTAGCCACCATGCGGTAGCCGCGAAGGAAGAAGATTAGGCAGTCCAGAAAGTATGCAAACGAGAACATGCTGAAAAGTCGGCTGTGATAGACCGGGACTCGGTGGTGTATGTTTGAGCCTGCAATGGAGGCCTGTACCAGAGAGTTCAACAGTTGGACGAAAAAGCGTGAATACGTGTACATGGAGTGAACATCGAAGCCGTCTTTCAGCAGGGTGAAGAGGTCTTTTTCGGAGTAGCCAGAGCGAATGAGGTTTAGTCGTTGGGGGGTGAGTCCGAGCATGGATCGAATGGGTCGGATCAAGCTCAACTCTTTGTCGTTGGGGGCGTTGAGGAGCAGACGGCCATCGGGAGCGAGGACTCGGTGGCATTGCATGATGAAGTTGTGATCGTCGTGAACGCGTTCGAGGACTCCCACGATGATGACGGTTTCGAACTGACCGTCTTCGAAAGGGAGGGTTGTTCCGTCAAACACCGTGACCTGGTCGCCAGCGAGTTGTTGTGCATCTTGCAGAGCTTCTGGTGAGAGTATGAGTGTGTGCCAGTTTCCGCCGTGGCGGTTTAGGTGGTAAGTGAACACTCCGGTGTCTGGAGTACAGATGAGGCTATCTTTGCCGCGTGGGCCGGGTAGCGATTTTAAGATTTCGCTCATGGTTTGCCGCATCATAAATGATTTTTGGGCGGCTCGAAGGAGGGTAGTTTGGCCTTCTGTGAGCTCTTCGACTGGTTTCTCTTCTTCCATAGGCATAACTATAGCCGCCTACGGAAGAGCTGTCGGTAGGAAAATGCGTGTTTCTGCAGCAGATTGACAGGAGTGGTCTGAGACTGTCATGATTGCAGTGATGAAACGTGTCCGTTTAGAGAGTCGCTGTGGCATAACGCTTATGGAGGCGTTAGTAGCGATATCCCTCTCGGTGGTTGTCCTCGGCGTTCTCTTTTCCTTATATGGGACAATTTCGGGATCGGTTCGGGCGACGGAATCGCTCAACACCCGTTTTCAAGAGACGATGGTGGTGATGGACCAGCTGTCGCAGGACCTGCGCACAGCGGTTGATGTCGGGGATGAGGAACATCCGGCCTTCGTGCTGGCTCCGGCTGAGTCAGAGATTGATGACGTCTTGCTGACGTTGGCGATGACGGTGGTGGAGGCGTCTGCCGAAGAGGACAGTATTGGTTTTGGGGGAAGTTCCGAGGTGCGTGTGGTCTACCGACTCTCTCGGCCTGAAGGAGATTTTCTATCCAGCTCGATCTCTCTTTCGCGCCAGATAAACGATAAAGACGCGGTTGTCGTGCTTACGAACGTTGACGCATTTTTTATCGAGGTTTTTGATGGTGAAGAGTGGTTCCCAGCCTGGCCTGTCAGCGTGGATGATGGTGCGTCGTTGCCTTTATCCGTCCGTCTTAGCCTGCGTGGTGCGGGGAAAGAGGGGTCTGACCGAGCGCGTACGATTGCGACGGAGGTGTTGATTCCGGCAGCGATGGTGGTTAAGCGTGCATCGCGTCGGGATTAACCGGTCTTAGATGACGACTTCGTGAAGGACTCTTTCGAGTTCGTCGATGCAGGTATCCCATGTATATGCCGGATCGATGAGACTTGTTGCGTTCGCCGCGATTCGGTTCCGAAGACCGGGCTCCTCTAGAAGGAGGTCTATTTCGCGTGCCATCAGAGTGGGAGAATCTGCCAAGATCATGTTGTGTCCGGTCTGAGCGGGGAATCCTTCAGCGCCGAGAGTCGTTGATACCACAGGGATTCCAGCGGCCATGGCCTGAAGGATTTTTCCGCGGAAACCGCCACCGGATCGGATTGGGCATACGTAAACCTGAGAGTTTTGGAGGTAGGGGTTGATGGACTCAACCTCGCCGGTGACGATGATGTTTTCATCCTGCCGGCGTAGGTCAATGAGGTCGGTCGGTGGTGACCGACCGACAATGTAAAATTTGAGGTCAGGGTGTTTTGCTTTCAGAATGGGCCACACTTTTCGGGTGAACCAACGAACGGCCTCGCAGTTGGGTTCGTGGTGAAAATAGCCGGTGAACAATATGCTTTTTTCACGGTCGGGCAGAGTGTTTGTTCGGAATTTGTCGAGGTCGACCCCGTATGGAATTACCGTGGTCTTTAGGTCGGGTGCGCGATCGAGCAAGTTGTAGCGTTCCTGTGGTGTGAGCGTGAGTATGTGATCGGCAGATCGATAAACGTCGAATTCGTAGCGTTCGGTGTTCGGTAGTCTGATTTGGTTTTTGATGCCTTGAAGGGACCAAGGGCTCTGGTTGATCTGTTTTTGGATGCTAGAGGTGTAGCACCCGTGGCTGGAGATAATTCTGCGAACAGCGGGAAGGTAGGGGTTGTGGTGCAGAAAATGCCCCATCACCCAGAATTCGGCAATAATTACATCATAGTGGGCTCGCTGGACC
>CAXMRT010000175.1:0-5701 GCA_964196025.1 uncultured Gemmatimonadales bacterium
CATCCGTCTCCAAGGCAACCATGCGTTCGATATTCATATTGACAATGGGACCCACTTCACGAACGACACCCGCCCCAATCAAAGTCACAGCCGACGGCGTGTTCACATAACGATGCTGGTCCACCGCTACCAAGGTCGACATTTTGTCGAATCGATCGAGATGCGGTAGATAAGGAGTCGCCAAAACGGCCACCTTCCGAACCGGCACATCAATGACCTGCACGCCCTTAATAAAAGGGGCCTTTTGCCCTCGCTGATTCAAGAGGTATCTGTGGGCATGGTCAGCCCCGCGCCAGGCCTTCTTGATCGTTACAAGCTTGTACGTCCCATGGTAACTAACATCAAATTCACGCGCGTGCGTCACCGTTACTTTGTCGGGAAAAAGGTCGCTCACGGCAGGAACAGCGCCTGCTTGGCAGCTCAGTAAGGCCGCCCAACCTACGATAAACAAAAGATTGTGACTGCGATGCGGATCCATCATGTACCCTTTGTCGAGTCTCTGCGAATTCAGACACTCTCTAACGACCATCCACCATAAGGAGACGGCCTTGTAAAGTACACCACTTTCACAAAACGAAACAGCCCATGAAGGTCGCTCATCACCCACCTCAAAAACGCGTAGATGACAACGCGGAGAAACCTCGCTCGTACCGTTTGGGGATTGACCACACGACAAAATAGATTACTCTAAAACCTCTTAACACCGCGCCAATCTGGGGCCTACGTTTCTATCTTGGCCTCAGGACGCATACAGGCCCAACGAGCAAATACATGCCAGACATCCTCATAACCCGCACAGACCGCATCGACACACCACTCCCAGCGATCCCTTCTGATATCGACATTTCCCAGTCAGCAACCCTGAAACCAATCCAACACATTGCCGCAGGGGCCGGCATCCTCGACGAAGAGCTGATCCCTTACGGACACAATAAAGCCAAAATCTCTCTCGACGTGTTTCAGCGACTACACGACGCCTCTGACGGAAAGCTCATCTTGGTCACGGCGATGACGGCAACCCGTGCGGGTGAAGGCAAAACCGTGACCGCCATCGGCCTCGCCCAAGCCTTCGGGAAACTCGGCCTCAACCATATGCTCTGTCTCCGCGAACCCTCTCTCGGCCCCACCTTCGGCATCAAGGGTGGCGCGGCTGGCGGCGGGTTCGCACAGGTCCTCCCCATGGAAGACATCAATATGCATTTCACTGGCGACCTGCACGCGGTCACCTCCGCACATAATTTACTCGCGGCCGCACTCGATAATCACATTCATCATGGCAATGACCTCTCGATCGATCCGACGCGCATTCAGTGGCGCCGCGTACTCGATCTATGCGATCGGCAATTGCGCCACTGTGAGGTCGGCTTGGGGTCGAAACATGACGGCTTCCCCCATCAAAGTGGCTTCGACATCACGGCCGCGTCGGAAGTCATGGCCGTCCTCGCACTGTCAGCCGATCTCCATGATCTTCGCGTTCGACTCGAACGCATGATCGTCGCACTGGATACCGATGGCAAACCCATCTACGCACACACCCTCAACTGCGTGGGCGCAATGGTCGTCCTCCTAAAAGACGCGCTTCTGCCGAATCTCGTTCAGACATACGAGCACACTCCAGCCCTTATCCACTGTGGCCCTTTCGCAAACATCGCACACGGATGCAACTCGGTGATCGCAACCAAAATGGCCCTAAAACTGAGCGACTACGTGATCACCGAAGCAGGATTCGCTGCCGACCTTGGTGCAGAAAAATTCCTCAACATCAAATGCCCGCAATCGGGCCTGACTCCAGACGCCACGGTCCTCGTCGTATCGGTCCGCGCACTAAAATTACACGGTGGCGCGGAACTCGATCAGTTAGAGAACGAGGATCTCGACGCCCTCACACGCGGATTTGACAATGCTCGTACCCACGTTGAAAACCTTCGCAAATTCGGCATCACGGTCATTGTAGCGATCAACCGATTCCCTAGCGACACACCCGCCGAACTGCAAACGGTGATCGATTGCTGCGACCAGATCAAGGTACCAAGCGAGCTCTCAGAGGTCGCCGCTCTCGGAGGTGATGGCGGTACGTCACTAGCAAACGCGTTGGTTAGCCTCATCAAAAAAGGCGACAACCAGTACGCCCCTCTCTACAAGGCCTCGGCCCCCATTAAGGACAAAATCGAGACCTTAGCTCGCGAGATCTATCGCGCGGACGGCGTCGACTATGAACCCGCCGCAGAGGCGATGATCGCCACGCTCGAAGCCGAAGGCCTCGATCAACAGCCACTTTGCGTCGCGAAAACCCAGCTCTCCATCTCCGACGATCCCTCGATTCTGGGATCTCCAAAAAACTATCGCCTGACCGTTAAGAATATTCGCATCTCCAACGGCGCCGGCTTTCTTGTCGTCATAACAGGCAAAATCATGCTGATGCCAGGAATGCCAAAACACTCCGCGATTGAAAAAATCGACATGGACACCGACGGCAAAGTAATCAATCTGGCCTGACGCGACATCGAGGCAGCAAGCGTGGTCCCTCGCCTGAGCGAGACTCACACGTCCATATCGAAATAACCGACCGCGTTTTCCCAACAAATGTTTCGCACCATTGCTCCGAGCATCTCCACATCATCAGGCAATTCGCCATTGGCGACATCCTCACCCAATAGCCCGCACAATATCCGCCGGAAATACTCATGGCGTGGATAAGATAAAAAGCTCCGCGAGTCCGTCAACATGCCAATAAACCGGCTGAGCAAACCCATATTCGACAGAGAGTTCAACTGGTCGATCATCCCCGTTTTTTGATCAAGAAACCACCAACCCGATCCATACTGCATTTTCCCGGGAACCGACCCATCTTGAAAATCGCCAATCATCGTCGCAAACAGATCGTTGTCCCGAGGGTTCAGGTTATACAGGATCGTCTTCGTCAACTCATTGGTTTGATCTAACTTGTCCAGAAATGCACCCAACGGTTTCGCCATTTCGAAGTCACCAATCGAGTCAAAGCCCGTGTCAGGACCCAACTGATTCAACAATCGCGTGTTCACTCCCCGTAGCGCACCCATGTGAAACTGCTGCACCCAGCCCTTTGCGGCGTCCATCCGAGCGAACTCGAGCAACATACACGACCAGAATTTGTGCACATCCCCTTCAGCCAACACACTTCCGCTGCGCACCCGATCGAAAATGTCGGCAATTTCTTTCGCCGTAAAATCGTCCGCATACGCCCGCTCTAAACCGTGGTCTGACAGACGGCAACCCTGCTCGTGAAAAAAGTCGTGTCGCTGTCGAAGAGCATTCATATAAGAATCGAAATCTGTGCAGTCGATCCCAGACGCAACCTCCAGGCGATCCACCCATGCGTTGAACGCCTCTGGGCGATCCACAGCCATCCCCATATCAGGACGAAAAGCCGGATAGACCTTTGTCCCAAAGTCATCCCCTGAACGCATCGCGATATGATGCTCCAAACTGTCTACCGGATCGTCCGTCGTACACACGACCTTCACGTTCATCTGCTTAAACAAGCCGCGCGTCGAAAATTCTGGCTGCTGCAACATCGCTCCACAGGTGTCATAAACGTCGCGTGCCGTATCCGGCCCCAAGAGCGTCGTCACGCCAAAGGGACGCTTCAGCTCCATGTGGGTCCAATGGTAAAGAGGGTTCCGCAAGGTATCCGGCACCGTCGCCGCCCAAGCCTCAAACTTGTCCCAGTCGCTAGCAACCCCAGTGATCAAGCGCTCACTGACTCCGTTTGCCCGCATTGCCCGCCATTTGTAATGATCACCGGATAGCCAGACTTGCGTCAGGTTCTCAAAGGACCGGTTGGATGCGATTTCATCGACCGGTAGATGGCAATGATAATCATAAATCGGCATCCCCTTTGCATGCTCGTGATAGAGCGTGCGCGCCATCGGAGTGTGTAACAGAAAGTCGTCGGTAAGGAAGTTATTGCTCATAAAAGCCTCGCTACGTGAAAAGTCAAAGTGAACGTCAATCGTCTTACAAGTCGTTCAGGCTGTCAAATTCTCTTTGCATGTGTCCCCTTCTTTTCGTGTTCTTATGACAAAAACCAACACACTAGCTAGGATGGACCCTCATACCTGTCTACCACCTGGTCAGCGAAAATAATAGTCGTAAACCTGTTTGAAGAAGAGACCCCACCTCGAACCTTCAGGGGAGACACTCCATCTCTTGGGAACCTCGGCAACGATGTCGCTCGGTACAACCTGACCCTCTCGGCCAACTTTTAGCAGCTCCTTGTCGCTTACCGCGACAGGAACACCACACAGATTGGCGAATCTGGAACCGCAACAGATTCAGACATGGCCGACAAGCCTCCCGTCTTCGCATCTACGGCAAGCACCTCAACCAAATCCGTCTTCTGACCACACGCAATGACATACCGCCCGCTCGGGTCCATCCACATACCCCGGGGCTCCCCCACTCGTACAGGCGCATACTCAACAGTTGTCAACATCCCGCTCTTCGGATCGACCGAAAACACGGCAGCGGTGTCGTGACCGCGATTGCTCACGTACAAGAACTGCCCCAAAGGATCCAAGAAAATCTCAGCCGTCGACGTACTCCCAGCGAAGTCCGAAGGAATCGTGGAAACCGTCTCCTTGAGCACCCAGTCCTCACCCTGCAACACCAACACCTCAACGCTGTTCTTCATCTCGTTGCACACGTACAGCCACTTCCCGTTCGCATGCACCGCAAGATGTCTAGGTCCGCCGCCGGGAGTCGTATCAACACACAGCTGTCTCGCAACACTCAGGACAGACGTTGCGGGATCAAGATCGTAGATCAGTACCTTGTCGATACCCAGGTCCGCAATAAACACCGTCGTCCCAGTCGTCGAAAACGCCACGCCGTGTACAAACGGTTTCGTTTGTCGATCCGGGTCAATACTCGAACCCTCATGCTGGAAGTGCGACGCCTTCTCTCCGAGACGACCATCCTCCTGAATCGGATAGGACGTCACGCTCCCCCCGCTGTATTTCGCAACAACCAACGTTTTGCCATCCGGACTCACAGCCAAATGCGTCGGGTTCTCACCAAAGGACGGCTGATAGTTTAGCCGCGTCAAATCCCCCGTATCAGTATCAATCGAATAACTCCCCACTCGATCGTCATCAGTCGACTCATCACCCAGCTCGACAATATACAAGGTGTTACCCGATGGATGCAGCGCCAAAAAGCCCGGACGCGTCGCATCTCCGACCGCACGTGCGGCAGACAACACGCCCGTCTCCTCGTCAAGATCCGCCGCATAAACCGACGATCCTTTACTTCCAAAATACGCAATCATTCGACATCTCCCGCTTGTCTCAGCATCCACCACTACCAAACACCCTCACAAAGCAAACATCAGCCTGCTAACCCAGCGTGATGCGCTCGCCGGATTGCAACACGCGATGTGCTTGGCCCAAATTTTCACAGCTACTGCGAAATAGATCCGGCGATGCGGTGTTAAATTCGAACATGTCGTAGTGACACGGCACGACGGTCTTTGCACCGATGTCCGTTGCTAACTGCGCCGCCTCGGCGCCGTCGAGATTGACGGATACCCGACGCTCGGGCTTGTTGCCGTTTATCGGCAGAATAGCGAGATCAATATCATGCGCGCCGATAATCTTCGCCATGCCAGGATACATCAAGGTGTCACCACTGTGATAAATGGTGCACGGCCCGATGGTAACGA
>CAXMRT010000176.1:0-7196 GCA_964196025.1 uncultured Gemmatimonadales bacterium
AAACAACCAACGCATAACCACCGCGCGCCTGACTCCGTCGAGCCGCGCGACGAAGTCAGGGAGACACCATGAAGTCACGCGCAGCAATCGCCTGGGAAGCCGGCAAACCTCTTGAAATCGCAGAGGTCGACCTCGAAGGCCCAAAACAAGGCGAAGTTCTTGTCCGCCATGTCGCCACAGGCGTCTGCCACACCGACGCCTTCACTCTCTCGGGTGCTGACCCCGAAGGACTCTTTCCCGCTATTCTGGGACACGAAGGCGGCGCGATCGTCGAAGAAGTCGGCCCTGGTGTCACCTCTCTCGCCCCCGGCGATAAAGTCATCCCGCTCTACATCCCAGAATGCGGCACGTGTGACTTCTGCCTTTCCCCAAAAACAAACCTCTGTCAGAGCGTACGTGCCACACAAGGTAAAGGCCTCATGCCAGATGGCACCTCACGGTTCTCGATCAATGGTAAAACCCTTTACCATTATATGGGCACATCAACATTCTCAGAATACTCCGTCCTCCCAGAAGTATCCCTGGCCAAGATCAACGCTGCTGCCCCACTAGAGAAGGTCTGCCTCCTCGGCTGCGGAATCACCACCGGTATCGGCGCCGTACTAAACACGGCAAAGGTTGAACCCGGCTCAACAATCGCTGTCTTCGGCCTCGGTGGCATTGGCCTCTCTGTGATTCAAGGCAGCGTGATGGCCAAAGCGGACCGCATCATCGCTGTCGACATCAATCCCAGCAAAGAAGAGTTCGCTCGTCAAATGGGTGCCACCGACTTCGTAAACCCAAAAGATCACGACACGCCCATTCAAGACGTGCTCGTAGAGCTTACCAATGGCGGCGTGGACTTCTCCTTCGAATGCGTCGGCAATGTCGACCTGATGCGCGCCGCACTAGAATCCTGTCACAAGGGTTGGGGCGTCTCAACCATCATCGGCGTGGCCGGGGCCGGACAAGAAATATCCACTCGCCCCTTCCAGCTCGTCACAGGACGCACCTGGAAAGGCACCGCCTTTGGAGGAGTCAAAGGACGCACACAACTCCCAGGCTATGTCGACCAATACATGAACGGCGAGATCAAGGTCGACGAAATGATCACCCACACGATGGGACTCGAAAAGATCAACGACGCGTTCGATCTCATGCACGCAGGCAAAAGCATCCGTTCAGTCATCGAGTACTGATGAAAGAAATCTCCTCAGTAAAGGTCGCCGACGGCACGCAACTCGTCATCGAACATGAGTCCGCCTGCTGCAACTGCACCATGACTCTCGGTGTTTTTCTACCCCCCCAGGCGAAAAAGGGTCCCGTACCCGTGATTTACTATCTTTCCGGACTCACCTGCACCCACGAAAATGTGGTGACAAAAGCCGGCGCACAACGCTACGCCACTGAACACGGAGTCGCGCTCATCACGCCTGACACCAGCCCACGCGGTGCTGGCATTGAGGGCGAAGACGATAACTGGCACCTCGGAACCGGCGCAGGCTTCTATGTCGATGCGACAACAGACAAGTGGTCCAGCCACTACCAGATGTACACCTACATCACCCAAGAGCTTCCTGACCTCATCAACGCCTTCCCTATCGACCCCTCACGCTGCAGCATCATGGGACACTCCATGGGCGGACACGGCGCCCTCGTCATAGGCTTGCGCAACCCCGACCAGTATCGATCAATCTCCGCCTTCTCCCCCATCTCATCACCCATCCAATGCCCATGGGGACAAGACGCACTGAGCGAATACCTCGGACCCGACCAGACATCCTGGCCCGCTTACGATGCAACGGAGTTGTTGAAAATAACCTCAAACCCGCAACCGATTCTCATCGATCAAGGTGAAGCAGATAATTTTCTGGAAGAGCAGCTCAAGCCACAGCTCATTCAAGATCTAGCGATCCCCACGCTCGAGCTCAACCTCCGACCCGACTACGACCACTCGTACTACTTCATCTCGAGCTTCATCGGCGCGCACATAAGCTTCCACGCCAAGCATCTGGCGTAACCAGCTAAGCCTGCGACAGTCTAATCAGCCAAGGCTTTTTCCAACACCGCAGCCACATGGTCGGGAATCTGGATAGTTTGGGCAGCGATATGGCCCTTGTCTGACATTTTTCGCCACGTCTTGCGAATGATATCGATCAGCCGCTCTTCAGTAAAATCTTTCGAAAAGTCATCGAGATAGTGCTCGATAAAGACCAAACAGATCACGTCCTCCAACAACTGGACATCTGGATCCGCCTTGATCTTTTCTTTTCTAAGCAGTGTTTTCACTCGTTCAATACGCTCTGGCTCATACCCCACGCTTGCCATCAGCTCGCCAGTCTTATCGGCATGAAAGGCTCCCAAAGCGATTCGCCACTCATAGTACCCTGATCGCGTTTTGGGAAACTCAGAACGAGGACTCGTCCATCGACAAATATGCTGCGCTCGAGCCGCAATTCTCACCGTATCCGGCGCCGCCTCATCAAACGCATTCAACCACGCCGTCATGCGCTCACTATAAAGCACTTCCTTCGGACGAGACACCCCATCAACATCAACAAAATCCGGCCCCTCAGCATTAGCCGCATCAATCAACCCAAACAAATCATCAATCAAACCACCACTCCTTCAACCCTTAAAACTTGGACATTGGATAACCTGCTCTGAGCGAAGGCACCGAGTCGAATGGGTTCCATGTTGGATATTGGATATTGAATCCAGCCCCCCAAACCAAACGCCCGCGCAGCGCCCCGTCCACATCATCAATCAAAAATCATCAATCAAAAATTCCCATCTCCCAAAAAAGTACCTTAACTGTTCGATGTTCGAAGTTCGATCTTCGCCCCTCCCAACGCTTCGCGTTGGTCGCCTACTTCCCTTTCGTCAACAACGCTTCCAGCTCACCCAACAGCGGATCATTCTTGAACTCAGGAAAATCATCCTCAAACTCCATCAACTTTAATTTCATACTCGACCAACTCTCACCAGCCTCACTCGCTTTCGCAATGTTGTGCGACAAGGCGCGCAATGGAGTGACACTCGTCGTGGGCCATACGGGCGACAAGGATTGACCGGTGATCTCAAACCCACGCGTTCCAGACGTATCCACAGGAATCGAAATATCATCGCTTCCGGCTTTCGCCTCTTTCTTCATATTCATCCCCGTCAGAATCTTAAACAAAGACGACTCATTTGCACTCGCCCCCTTTGGAGCCTTCACCTCGTCGGTCTTTTTACCCTCTGCCATCGCCGACTGCGCCATAACGAAACTGGCAACCACTAGTATTAACATCCATTTCATAACTGACCTCCAATTAGTCTAACAAGCTCCCTAACGAGCCGAATTTCGATACAAAGTCGCTATCCATCTTCTTGGCATTCGCAAAAGCTTCTCGCGCCTTCAATAACTGGCCGCCCTTCAAGTAAGCTAAGGCCAAGTTTACCTGCGTTGCAGCGCTAGGCTTCAGATCATCGGCGATCTTGAAATGCTCAACCGCTTTCGTGTAGTCATTTTGCATATACCACAAATTACCTATCACCTGATGAACGCGAGCATCCCCCTTCTTTACAGCCATCGCCTGATCAGCGTAGGTCTGGGCTATCTCAAATAATCCCACTTCGCCGTAAGCGCGTGCCAAATGCAACAGCAGATCCAAGTTCTGACGATCCTTTGCCAACCACTCTTTAAAAACAGCCAATCGCTTCTCAACCTTTTTCAGATTCATCGCCACCAGCTCACGCGACAGCAATTCCGCCAAGGCCTTCTTATCCGGCAACCGAACTTCTTTCCCAGGGTCCGGTGGCAAAGCTACGGTACGATAGGTCTTCCACGCTTCCTGCAGATCAATATACCCGATTTTGCCACTCGCTTTATACGTCTTCACTATTCGAGACGCCACGCGCCAAGACAACACAAACGGACTTCCCACCAGCGTCGTTTCGATGGGTACATAGTGTTTACCCTGATAGGTGATCAACATATCCTCAGATAGACCTAGCGATAACACCGACTGCTTTCCGCCTTCCAACTCAAAGGCAGTAAAAATATGCCCCGGCGATGTCACTAATATAGTGGGCACACCTGCACCCTCTAGTAGGGCGGCGTACAGGGCTGACAAGTCGTCACAATCCCCGCTCTGTCGATTTAATGTCTCCCGAGGGAACTGTAGATAATCCAGCACGCCTCCCGACGCAAACTTTGAAAACGAGAAGGGCTGACGCGGATCGGGCAAATAGTACAGCCCCACACTCTGCAGTGCGTCATACAGAACCAAGGCCTTGTACATATTAGGGTCCAGCTCGTTCGAGATTGTCTGTTCCGACCCCACCTTCAGCGCCGCCCGCGCAAACACCTGAATATCCGGATCGCGAGGAGTAATGAAACACGTAATCATCTGCTCCTGACTCCAGTCCATACTGTTTCGTTCCATCAGTTGAAACGTCGCATTCTTCTCAAGCGTTATCCGTTCCGCCTCATCCCCTAGCGTCACATCAATCTTCGCTGTCATCCGAGTCGCTTCGTTATAGGTCAGCGCTTTTCGATTCAATGCCGTCTTCACCTTCAGGGTCACGCTCGAAAACGCTTTGATCGACGGGACATCAGTCTCGGTCGGCCCCGACATCACATCCTTCGCAAAAAAACTCAATTTCCCGGCTGGCGATGCCTTTCCACCTTCATTGCGCAAAGTCACCGACACAACAGGATGGTCAAAGTAGATTTGATACAAGGCGGCAAACATAGGGGGTGTCACCGCTTTGTCGATCGTCACAATCGCGCGCGCTAGACCGGCTGACTCTAGGTCCTTCAAACACTTCAGTTCCAATTTAGCAATCCGCGGGTCGCTTGAGCTCGCTTTGCCTGCGAGCAGCAAACGCACGGCATCTTTTGGTTTTCCGTATTTCCGCAAACTACGAGCAAGCGCCAGACGCTGGTCAACATCATCCCTTTTGGCCAACACGCTACGAGCGTATGCCTGTAATGCGTCCCGCTTGGTTTCACCCAAGAAACTAGGGACACTGACAATATCGACCTCCAACGCAAGGCGAACCGCGTCCACGTAACCCAGTATTTTTTCGCCATCTATTACGGACACCGTTGTGTACGGCTTCAAGAGCTTTCGCGCGACCTCGTAGTCCCCTTCGTCGTATGCGAGCTGAACCCGAGAGATCGGCAGAGGCGTACGAACGTCATAGACCATCACGCGCGACGGTTTCCCCTCATCAAAAATCGTCATCCGATTCTGGTCATCCAAATTAAACCACGTCGGGTTATGCCAATCTTCATCACGCTTCCCTTCGCTACCGAACCGAAAGGAGAACAGTCCCCGATCATCCAAAACGCACACCTGAGCGCTCACATTATCCAACATGAAAAGAAATCCATTCGAATCCACCTCCAGCGAGATCAAATTGGGCGATGAGGTCGGCAAATCAAACAGGATGTTTCTCAGAAAGATACCGTTCTCATCAAACACATGGATCATTTTCCGCCCTGCATCCAACACAGCGATATGCCCCTGATACCACGCGATATCCGATAGAGAGCCTACTTGCTCATTCTCCCTCGTTCCCTTTTCACAAAAACGAGTACTAAAAATTCCATCTTCATTAAACACGTTCACCCGACCCTGCCCCTTATCGGCCAGATACAACGTCTTGTTGCCACTAGGCAAAATTCGGACCACATCGCTCAAATCGCCCTCTTTCGACCCGGACCCACCGAACTCAAACTGAAACGCGAGGTCATCTGAACCAAATACAAAAACCTTATTACGAGAGTTATCAAACACGTACAAACGTTTCGGCCCCAGATAGCCACTCGAGACATCCTTAAACTCGTCATGCTTCACGACACGCTCAGTGTCACCCTGACGAATCACAACCTGCCGCTTCTGAGCGTCAAACAGGATCAATCCATCATCCAATATCGTCACAAGGTTCAACCCAGCCGTGGTGTCCGACTCCTTCACATGGGTGATATGATAGTCCAGAGACGGCGTGCGCCCGCTCAATCCCAATGCATCCGTATCAAACTTAAACACCTGCACATTCGCATTCTTTCTATCCAAGGCCACAATCGAACCTGCCGGCGTCACTGCAACATTTGAAACAGCCCCGAACTTTCCTCGACCCTTCCCCTTTGCGCCCAACACCGCACTGAACGTCCCGTCCACCTTCCACTTCATCACTTTCTGATCTTTCGCGTCCCGACAGACAAACTCCCCAGCCTGAGTCACTATCAAATCGCGAAGACCTCCATACTTCCCTTGAAGTCGAATAGAGTCCGTTATTTTTCCACCGCGACTGATAATCAACACAGCCTTATCATCCATACATAACACCGCCAACGCTCCATCATCCATCACGTCCATCCCGCATGCGTTTAAGGGATGAACCTTTCCCTCCGGATCAGCGGGCCGCACAATATTGAACAAAAACTGCCCTTGCGTCGTGTAGACCTTGATATCGCCACGACCTTCATCTCCCACATAGATCCGCCCGCTAGCATCCACAGCCATCGTCGTTAGACCGCCCGGTGAAACAGGTTTGGTGATATTTAGATCAATCGTGCGCGACAGACGTCCATCACGCTCAAACACGTAGATAAGCTTACGTGCGCCATCCAACGCAAAAAGTCGGTCCAGCACCGAGTTGTAAGCTAGCGCAGTCACCTCAGAAAAATGCTTGCCGATTGTTGAGCGAAGATCAATCGATTTCTCTGCGGTGTACTCACTAGAAAGAAGCAGCAAGGCACGATTGCCTGCATCGTAAATAGCCCAACCCGAATCACCGCGGCGCGCCAGAACCGTCGGCTCCTTCGCCTCCACCGATTTCTGATCCACAAACTTGAAGGATTCCAGCGCAATCGCACGCTCCGGAAGCCCAACACTCAACAACGCCAAACATGCAAAAGCACAAACTCCAGAACCGACCGTACGGATGAACATAGATGTTCCCTCAAAAAATAGATTCAACACAACCCGCGCGCTCGACACTCGGCACGCTTCAATAGTCCCACAACTCCCCGCAGACACGTCATTTGCGCCACAAAAAGACACATAATTATGGCTACTAGGCGTCGCACTGTCAAGAAACCGCACACCTCTCATCATCACCCAGACTTGACGCCAAACACCGTATTCGTTATACATTTCAAGCTTTCCCATTTTTGGGCGATTAACTCAGTGGCTAGAGTGCCACCTTCACACGGTGGAAGT
>CAXMRT010000177.1:0-5131 GCA_964196025.1 uncultured Gemmatimonadales bacterium
GTGATTTACCGCCGGTTCCCTATTTGACTCAGATGGATTACTTTATCGTTGGGGCGACCTTGTTGGTTTTTTTCGCCCTCGTGCAAGCGGTGATAACCTCTCGGATGGTGCGTGCAGGATATGCAGAGACTGCGTTGAAAATCGATCGGGTGTGCCGGCTGGTGTTTCCAGCTATGTTTTTCGTTATTCTGGTAGTCTCGTTGACGCCATAGAGGACTTAGTGCGCCCTTAAAATTCAGGGCTATTTCCTTGTAGTCTCGGCCCATGAACGATGACCCTGATAGGCCCGTTCCGTCGGATCCTGAGCGGACGGTAGATGGTGGGGCGGATGCGACTCGGACGTGGGCTCCGGGCGGGCCGGGGTCTTCGATTTTCCAGTAGACACCAGTCTGGGTGAGGATCGCGTGCTTTTGGAGACACTATCATCGGACAGTGGAGGGCGTTACCGCGGTCACGTCTCAGGGTGGTGTGTTGATTAAGTACTGCAAAGGCTAGTTTCTCTAGACCCTCTTCATAGTAAACCAAGCGTGCCTTCATTGATGCCTCCCGTTTCTGCTTTCAAGCGACTATAGCGACAAGGATGTCGGAGTTCTAGGCGTGGAATTGCCGTGGGTCTGGGCACTTGTACCTCGACATTCATTGGCGTGGTTTCGTAGACTTTTGACTGATTTAATACAAGGAGTGGATAATGAACCGAAATAGACGACTAGTTCAGGACGTGCTTAGCCTGGCGGTGTTTTGTGGGGCCTTCCTGTTGTTTGCTGGATGTCAGACCGTGCCGCCCGCGAGCGACACGGTTCTTCGAGTCGGTGTCACGGCGAACTTTCCACCCTACATCAGCCAACGTGGCTCTCGTTATGTGGGCTTGGAAGCGGAGTTTGCCTCTAGCCTAGCGAAGGAGCTTGGGAGAGACTTGTATTATGTCGACTTGAAGTGGGATCAGTTGTTGCCGAGCCTGGGGTCGGGGAAGATTGACATGGTGATGTCTGGGATGACGATTACCGAGTCGCGCTTGATGTTGGCTTCGTTCCCTCCGGCATATATGGAATCGGGTCAGGTTATGCTGGTGCGGTTGAAGGATGCCCGAAGATTTGCGCACCCTCGTGTGCTTCTTATAACCCAGGAAAAGGTGGGTGTCGAGGGAGGGACAACGGGCGACTTGATGGTTCAGAGAAATTGTCGAAAGGCTGAACGTAAAACTTATCAGAGCTTGTCTTCGGCCTGTGATGCTCTTATCAATGAAAAGGTGTCGGTAGTTGTTGGAGACGCACCCGTGCTCATGATGTTAGCGGCGACACGAGAGGCGGACGGGATTGTCGTGATACCGATTCGTATGACGCGTGAACAGTTGGGGTGGGCGATCGATAAGGCTAATCCGGCATTGATTGGACAGGTAGAAGACGTTTATGAGAGGTGGGTGAAAAACGGAACTATCGACAAAGCGTTGACGCGTTGGATACCGGGCTATGTGCCGCTCTCTCCAGCCGGCGGTGAATTTAGTGAAGCGCGGCGCTAGTGATGGAATTCACCTTCACATTCCTAATGTTGTTTGCGCATGCGCTTCACGCAGTGGGACCCTTGCTTGTCTTTTTCTCGTTTATCATCATCGTGCTAGGACAGTGGGTTGGGCGAATCGAGGGCTGGAGCCGATTTGATGCCCTTTACTGGTCGTTCATTACCGCGACCACGGTGGGTTACGGCGATATTCCTCCCACTCGGAAGATCACCAAGATCCTTGCTATATGGATTGCCTTCACGGGCTTGTTGTTTACCGGTCTGTTTGTTGCGGCGATGCTTGAAACCGTGAGTCGTTCCTTCTCAGAGACCGATCGACTAGAGCAGATGCAGGAGCGGCTGGGTGTGAGTCCAGAGAGCGCATATGTTTTACCCGTTGATCCTAAGTGACGTCGGGTCTGATTGAACATAAGGCTATTCACCGGCATGTTCGCGCCAGAAGGCCCGGATTTGGTGTCTCTGGATCCGGTCGTTAAAGAGAGTTTTGGGGAGGGGACATGAGGGTATTTTTATTTAGCGCGCTACTGATTGTGAATGCTGGCGTTTTACGTGGTGCGGACGCGCCTCGATTGATTTTGCAGGTTACGGTGGATCAGTTGCGGGGCGATTTGCCTGGTCGGTTCATTGATCGTATGGGGAAGGGCGGGTTCCGTTACTTGTATGACAAGGGCGTTGTTTATACCGATGCGCATCATTCGCATGCCAATACGGAGACGATTGTGGGGCATGCTACCTTGGCGACTGGCGCGCATCCGTCGGCCCATGGGATGGTGGCGAATGTCTGGTATGACCGCGGGTTGCAGCGACTGGTTTATAATATTGAAGACGAGAAGTATCCGCTCTTGGGTGATGATGCGGATGTGGATCGTGCCACCGAGATTGATCACACACAGAAGGCGGCGAAAGTGTCGGGGCGATCCCCTCGCAATATCTTGGTTTCTACGTTTAGTGATGAGCTGGCTTTGCATACTGCCGGGAAGGCCAAGATCTTTGGCGTGTCGGTGAAAGACCGCGGAGCTGTCTCGATGGCTGGGCACGCTGGCAAGGCGTTCTGGTTTTCGAAACAGAACGGTGAGTTCGTGACGAGCCGATATTACTATGACACGTATCCTGGGTGGGTCGAGGCATGGAATAAGGCACGTCATACAGATCGTTATTCTGGAAAGAACTGGGCGTTGACGGGTGAGCGCGACGACTACCTGTATGGTGATGCGGATGATATGAAGTGGGAAACTGACTTTCCTGGGTACGGGCGCGTGTTTCCGCATCCATACGGGGCGGCAGATAGTAAATATTACACGACCTTGTTGACACTGAGTCCAGCCGGAGATGAGTTAACCTTGGATTTTGCGAAAGAACTGATTGAGCAGGAGGCGATTGGTCAGGATGAGGTGACGGACTATCTGTCGGTGAGTTTCTCGTCGACTGATTATGTCGGACATCTCTTTGGTCCCTCGAGTCTCGAGATGGAAGACAACCTGTTTCGATTGGATCGAACGCTGGCAAAACTTTTCGCGTTTATCGATAAGAACGTTGGATTGCAAAACACCCTGATTGTGTTGTCGGCGGATCATGGAAGTCCGGAAGCGCCTGGGTACTTGCAGTCCCTGGGAATTCCCGCACAAGCCGTGAATCCTGCGGCTTGGAACAAAGCTCCCGCGATCGCTCGGCTCAAAAAAAGATTTGGTATTGGCGAGAAATTGATCAAGGAGTTCTTTCAGCCTTACTTGTATTTGGATCATGGAGTGATCGAAAAGGCGGGGTTGAATTTGGAAGAGGTTCAGCAGGCTGTGGCGGATGAACTTCTAACATTTGACGGGGTCGCATTTGCGTATTCGCGCGGAGATATAGAAAAGGGTCGATTACCCGATACAAATGTGTCGCGTGCTGTCGCTAATAATCACAACAGCCTACGGTCCGGCGATATCTATCTTGTCTTTCAGCCGCATTGTTTCGTCGCAGAATTCGAAGGTTTAACTGTCGCATCAGGTCATGGATCTCCTTGGAGATACGATACTTACGTGCCTGTCATCTTCGCAGGATCTACAGTGCGCGCCGGCGCGATTAACCGACGGATTGCGACGCTTGATGTGGCGACCACGCTTTCAGCGTTTCTAGGCGCGAAGCCACCTTCTGGTAGTTCAGGGTTCGTCCTCAAAGAAGTTTTGAAGCGTTAAACCGGCCTCTGTTTTCCTCCGCGGTGTCCCGCTGAATCGCGACACTATTTCCCCGATGATTTCTTGCGCATTACCGCGACAGTTTGGTAACTTCGTTGTCGATTTAGTATTCAGAAATGGCACCTAGTGGTGGCATTAATAGAACCCTGGAGAGTACGGTTATGGAAGTTATGCGAGTTTTGTATCAGCGTGTCAGCGTCGGTTTTTTTGCAGTGCTCATCGCAGGTTCAGTGTCCGCTGCGGATCATGCGATCGATAAGGACGCGGTCGCAAAAATCCTAGGTGCGACTCATTTTTCACCTTACGCGGGGCGCCAGTATCCCACCGATGTATTTTGGGGAGATACTCATCTACATACGGCCATCTCCGTCGATGCCGGAACCATGTGTCGAATCGGACAGGAGGATGCGTTTCGCTTTGCACGGGGTGAAGAGATTTCGACGACTCACGGTTTGCGAGCGAAATTGTCGCGGCCACTTGATTTTCTTGTCATATCCGATCATGCCGAGATGTATGGGTTGATGCCGCAACTGCTCAGTGGGGATCCCGAGATCCTTTCGACAGAAAAGGGCAAGCGATGGTATGACATGCTACAGACGGGCGACAAAGATATCGTCTTTGACGCAGCCATGGAAATTGTGGACTCTTTATCAAAGACAACCGCTCCAATTGAGAATGCGACAGCCGTAAAGAATGCTTGGTTGGCGTATACGGCACTTGCTGACAAGTATAATGACCCAGGTCGATTTACCGCATTAATTGGTTACGAATGGACGTCGCAGGGTGGTAATAATCTCCACCGGAACGTTATCTTTCGGGGAGATTCTAGTGTCGCGAACCGGACGCTGCCGTTTTCGCAGTTCGATAGTCAAAACCCAGAAGATCTGTGGGCGGCTCTCGATGCGTTCCAAAAGGACACAGGCGCTGAGGTGATGACTATTCCGCACAACGGCAACTTGAGCAATGGACGTATGTTTAAGGTCGAGAGTTTCGAGGGTAAGCCGCTTACGAAAGCCTTGCTGGAGCTGCGGGCACGGATGGAGCCTCTTGTGGAGGTCACACAGATCAAGGGGGATAGTGAAGCTCATCCCTTTTTGTCCCCTAACGACGAATTTGCGGACTATGAGACGTGGGACCGATCTAACCTTAATGGCACTGAGGTGAAGAAAGAAGAGATGTTTAAGTATGAGTATACGCGAGAAGCACTGAAGACGGGTCTTAAGCTTGAAAAGAAGTTTGGCGTGAACCCCTATAAGTTCGGAATGATCGGAAGCTCAGACTCCCATACGGCGATGGCGGCTGTTGAGGAAGAGAATTTTTTCGGTAAGCATTCGGGTGTGGAGCCAGAAAAACATCGTTGGGAGCATGCGGTGATCGAAGCGCCTGACCCCAAGTACACGGTGATGGGGTGGCAACAAGCCGCATCGGGGTATGCAGCT
>CAXMRT010000178.1:0-17122 GCA_964196025.1 uncultured Gemmatimonadales bacterium
AACTATCAGCAGGCGCGTCACCTCCTCAAGCGGCATCACCGCGGGCAACCCTTGGTCCCGCCGTGGCTTCGGGACAGCGGCCGCCGGGTTCGACGAACAGTACCCCTTTCTCAGGGCGTAAGCGAAGGCCGCGCGCAACTCTCTGAGATAACTCGACTTCGTAGCCGGCTTAGGCTTGAACGTGCCGAACCACTCTTCTAAGGACCGCGCACTTACCTCGTGCACATGATCCGTCGGGCTGGCTTTGACCAAACGTCCTATCTTCTGCCGTGCATTGCGGACCGACGTGTCTCTTAGGTTCCGCGTTTCCATATCCGCTAAGTACTCCAGCAGAAAGTCCTCTAGCGTAATCTCGCCACCCGGCACTTGGGCGTGCTCGAGATAGTAAGCCGCGGCCTCGCACAGCGTCGCACGAGCCCCCAACATCGAAGAAGCTTTCACAGCGTCCTTAAGCGCACTCTCGGTAAGCTTGTTTGCGTCGAGACCAATCTTCAGTGAGCGCACCTTGTGCTGCTCGATAGCCGCCGCCGCTTCGCTCTTAGTCTTGAAGGTTTCTTGCCGACGTTTACCTTCAACGCGACCAAAATCGGCTACCCATCGCACGTAGCTATACGTCGTGTCCCCCCGCTTGACTTCACGAGATGTCTTTCGTATCTTTGCTGCTGTCTGTTTTGTCATAGTTTCATCCAAATCGGGTGTCAATATGGATGAAAAAAGTCAAGGCGATTTAAGCCAACTTACATAAAGCCTTGTGGTTACAACACGGAGGAGTGGCAGAGTCCGGTCGAACGCGCATGATTCGAAATCATGTATACCTGCAAGGGTATCGGGGGTTCAAATCCCTCCTCCTCCGCCATCCTTCAAAAACTTGGACATTGGATATTGAACTTGGACATTGGATATTGAATTTGTCCTCCATCCCTCCTCCTCCGCCATCGCGGTATATTCCGGGCACATCCTTAACAGGTCGTTCCGGGCACATGGTTTACACATTAGGGTACACTCCCCCTCAGGAGGTAGCTCCCCGAATAGCTCTCAATAAGCGCCTCTATCCCATCGGGTGACCGACTTCGGCCCAAAGAGGGAGCATCCAGTGCTTTTGGAAATGCCGCTCCTATTTCGCATATTTGATCTTTTAGGCATAATTCCTGCATATAGTTACCCTGTAATGACCAAAATTACGGACATAGCCACTTGGACAGCCTGCACGCTTCTATCCATCTCAGGCTCTTTGGCGGGCGAAAATCCACCATTAACCGCACCTGGAGCTGCCGTAGAGGCTGAAACGCAAACAGTTACGCGTAATGTGGATGGCCAGATTACAGGCTTTTCGACCGTCAAAACGAAGCGCATCGAATATCGTGAAACGGTCACCGATACCTATAAAACGAACAAAGTAGGCCTTTTAGTACTCACAGTGCGTACGACTGTCCGCACCGATATCACAGGAAGCTCGCTGACCCTCATTGAGAAAAAGCCCGTCGATGGCGCTGGGCTAGCGCTCGTGGAAGAACGGTTTCTGGTCATTGATGCGAACGGCAACAAACAATTTACCCACAAGAAACGTGGCCCACTCGGGCAAATACGCCTCGTCGCCCGTACACGGACCTCCATTGTCGATGATCACGTGATCGTCGAAAAAGAACGCTTGAGTCCGAAAGGACAACTGATGCTCACTAGCAAGTCCGACAAATGGACCGATGAGAACCGCCATATCATGCTCAACACCTACACACCTATCGGCGGTGCGCTGACACACACCACCCAGACCGATACCTACACCGCTCCGTCTGGAACCACAACAGTACTCACTCGCCGACGCAGTGGATCTGGCTCACTGGCACTCAGCCAACGCGTCCTCATTACACGCGACCCGTCCGGCAGCACAACTCAAACAGTCGAACTCAGAAACTCGCACGGCAAAATGGTCGCAATCAAAGAACGCGAAAAAACGAACACGCACATCGCTGTCGACAAGCTATAAGCGCCTGAGCTCCCTCGATCCTGATCTCGGGTATCAAACAAAGCCCCCGCCCCACACCCCTCGCTGTACGGCCACCTCCCAAAATAACACGATGGCTCACTCATTCGTGAGCAACATGCCGACGACTGCAACGATCTCCACACTGAATCGGAAAACTGAAGATTCTCGAAACAAATCATCCGTCCCGCACGTCTTATCTAGCAAAGGCAGACGACGTGGTTCTGTTACACACCCGTTACAGACAAGATTTTAAGAAGTGACCATAATGAGCCCAACACAAACAACGACTATTGAGACGACAGCACTTGGCTCAGGTAATGAATACACTAAACAACAAACAGACGTATCAACCCGCCGCTCCTCGCCGGCGGCGGGGCGCCCTATCTTTATGCACCCGGCTGACGGATCTCGCGAGGATCGGCTATCCACCACCCCTCGGATCGTCTTCGACGGTTCCGTTGGCTGGGTTGTTTTTACCCAGAGTCCTCCCCAGGACTCAAGACCTAGACCTAGGCATCAACCCGCGCGGCGACGCGACTGTTCACGATGCCCGGACACTTCCCCCGCGCAACCGACCCTTGCGGGCCGACGACCCGCTGGCTTGCCTATCGATCGATACGCAACTCGCGGCCGTCACAGGAAGGGTCCGATCGAACAGTCGAAACCATACAGGTTCCCTTGTATTAACACGTCGTCGCGCACTTTTTTCGGCTCAAGTCTTCTCGATTGACCCCACCGGTCACTCCTCCCATAATACCCACACACCCACAGGTGTACGGCCCAATCAAGCCGTACTCTCGCGAAAGGACGAACGGGTACAAACCACAAATAGGCGCCAGTCATAATTATGTCTAAACGTACGATACTCGTAATAGAAGATGACCCCGCTATCCGTGAAGGCGTGACCGATGCGCTTGAAGCCACCGGCTACAACGTTCTCTCCGCTAGCGAAGGGAAGGAAGGCAAACGCATGGCTGTACGAGTCGGCTACGACCTCCTCTTACTCGACCTAGTCCTACCGGTACACAGCGGGCTCGAAATTCTCGCGGAGCTTCGGTACACACGCCCCACTGTTCCGGTCATCATCTTAACGGCAATGGGCGACGAATCAGATCGCGTCAAAGGCCTTCAACTCGGCGCAGACGATTACGTAGTAAAACCGTTCAGTATCAAAGAACTTCTAGCGCGGATCGAAGCCGTCCTCCGTCGCTCCCCCGAACGCCCCACCGATATCGAGAGCCTAAATATCCCCGGCGGCGTAGCCGATATGAAACGAAACGAAATTCGCTTCGAAAACGACGAACGCGTAGAGCTCTCCGACCGCGAAATGACCCTCCTCCGCTACCTCGCTACAAACAAGGGCCGAGCGATCTCTCGCGAAGAAATTCTACAACGCGTATGGCGTATCGATCCAAGCGGTATCGAAACCCGCACAATCGACATGCACGTAGCACGACTCAGAGAAAAGCTGCGCGACAACCCCGCCAACCCAGAAATTATCCTGACGGTTAGAGGAAAGGGCTACATGTACGCAGCCCGAAAAGACGCCAAATGAAACGCATCTGGCAAGTGTGGGCCCTCTTCTCGATCGCGGTCACGGTCGTTCTGTCCGCGATGGGATGGGTCACACACACCATCATCGACCTGGAACACAAGAACACCATTGCGGAAGAACAAGCCTACTTCGAGGAAACAATCCGCCTCGCCCTTTGGCGCATGGACTCCGCCATTGCCCCACTGATCATAGAAGAAAACAACCGCCCCTATTTCGCCTACTCAGCATTCTACCCCGCCAGCACAGCGAACCCCTTCGTGACCGCAGACCCCGGACTGGATGATACGATGATCCCATCACCCCTCCTGAACGCTACCCCTACCAATGTCCACCTCTACGTCACGTGCATCGCCCCCACAGGTAACAACCTCACCTCCCCCAATGTCCCCAGTGGCGAGCAGTGGGGGTGGTCCGAGGAAATATTCGCCAATGGGGTCGAGCTGGCAAAAAACACTACAAATCTGATGCGGTTCAACAAACAGGTCGACCAACCCACCCTCTGGAATAGCTTTGGCACGCCCTATCAACTCCCCGACCCCCAAAATGTCCAACTGTCGACACTGCGTCGCCAACAGTACACCCCAACAGTCGAACTCTTAAACGTTTCAGAATCACAGTCCGACGACCTCCTAAATGTTTGGTCGGCCGAAAACCTCCCGAACTACACCTACGTAGGCGACGCTCCGGCCAAAGAACAGGAACAGTCTTATATTGATCAGTCGTTCGACCAAGAGCTGGTTGTCCAAGACGACGTGTCCCAAAACAACGTCGAACCTCGTAAACAAAGAAACGAAACGCTGGCGGCGGAGACCGTGAATGCACCGTTCAACTACTTGGACATCAATGACACCGTCCAACAACAAACCCAATTCGAAAAACCCACCCTCAAATCAAGCTGGCAATCAAAAGACAATCAAGACTACCGCGGAAACACGGAGTTCCAAAAACGCGCCTCGGGCCAAAGCAAGGCCCTGAGCCGTGCCAATTCGACCAAAGGCAAAGGATATAACTATAGAAACAGCCTTCCTGACGAAGATGCCGCTCAGACGAGCACGGCCCGCCATGTACAGGAAAGCAACCAATCCCAAACCTCGGCACCGATTGATTTGCATGACGGACAATCCGTCCAAGAAGAAACCGATTCCTCCACCGGAGCGGAACAGCGAGGACGTATATCCCAGACCCTACAGGGCGCATGGGCATCACAGAGTGAGCCCACCACCTCCAGCACCCTAACAACACAACGAGACGCCCTACCTACACGCGCTACCACTGCAATCCACATCCCAAAAAAGAAAATTGTCCCACGCAAAATGGCAAACATCCAAGAAGACATCATGCGACCCGTTTGGGTGAATAACCTTCTCATGCTAGGCCGTCGTGTCAACATCGATGGCACCCCGCATCTTCAAGCCGCATGGCTCGACTGGGAGAGCATCCGGGCTGAGCTGCTGAGTGAAGTCAACGATCTGTTCCCCGCAGCCACTCTTGCCGCCGTGAAAGGGCCCAGTGATATGGACGGCGCACGCATGATGGCATCCCTGCCAGTTCGCCTGATCCCCGGTCTAATGGCCGACCCTCTTCCCACGGCCAGCTCACCTCTCCGGGTACCACTGAGTATCGCATGGGCCTGCGTCATCTTCGCAGCCCTCTCAGTCGCGCTCTTACTCCTCGGAACCGTTAGATTGAGCGAACGACGCGGCGCCTTTGTCTCGGCCGTCACACATGAACTACGTACCCCTCTTACGACATTCCGAATGTACACGGAGCTCCTAGCGGAAGGAATCATTACGGACGAGGAAAAGAAAACAAAGTACCTTCACACACTCTACCGCGAAAGCAACCGTCTCGGACACTTAGTGGAAAATGTACTCGCCTACTCCCAACTAGAAAAAGGCACCGGCGCACGAACGCTCGAGACAATCTGCGTGGGCGACCTGCTCCAGCGCGTTCACGACCCCATTCAAACACGGGTTAATCAAACGGACATGCAGCTCGTGATCGAAGCCAGCGAGCCGGATCGAGAAACCTTTCTGGCAACCGACACGTCGGCTGTTGAACAAGTACTCACCAACCTCGTAGACAACGCCTGCAAGTACGCATCGGATGCTGAGGACAATCGCATCCACCTCATGGCTGCGCGTGAGCGCCAGCACGTGGTATTCAGAGTCTGCGATCACGGTCGAGGATTGAATAGGCGAGAGTCCAAACAACTCTTTAAACCATTCAGGAAATCCGCGCATGCCGCGGCACAATCCGCCCCCGGCATAGGACTCGGACTGGCTCTCTGCCGACAACTCGCACGTCAACTAGGGGGCGAACTCTACTACGAGAATCGGGCGGAAGCTGGCGCCTGTTTCGCACTCAAGCTGCCCTGTACGCGACGGGCTTGAAGTCCCGACACTTATCGAGTGTACTTGCCGAGCATTTCCAACGCGGTATCCACAACCATCGCCGGCGGCATGTCCCGCATGCAACGCTGATCACCCATTGAGCACTCACGCGAGAAACAAGGCTGACACGGGAACTGCATTTTGAGCGTCCGGCAGTTTCCGCCGTAGGGCCCAGTTCGTCGGGGATCCGTAGGTCCAAACAGCGCCAACGCCGGCGTACCCACCGCTGCCGCTATATGCATGGGACCCGAATCATTCGAGATAACCAAATCCATGCGAGACAACAGGCTCCCCAAATCAACAAGAGAGGTCTCTCCCGCCAACACAATTCCAGTCCCGCCTAGCGCCTCCGAAATTTGCTCACAGGCTGCTCGGTCCTCCGGAGCACCGGCGAGAAACACTGTCCCCCCCACCTTCGCCTCCAAGGCTTTGAGAGAGTCGACAAAGTACTCGACCGACCAGTTCTTCGTCTTCCAGCGTGACTCCGGCATGACAGCAATAAAAGGCCGTGGGTGATCAAATTTTTTCAACGGGAAACTGATCGGGAAGGTGGGAGAGAGTAGCTCCAAATCCAGATGCCGCACAACGTCAAGCGTCTCTTCCACCGCATGCCGATTCTTGTTCAATTGTCCGGCCACCTCGGTGTAGAACATCCGAGACCCTTCCCGGTGAAAAGACGGACCAATTCGACGTTTGCTGCGAGCCATGGCTCCAACAGCAGCACTTTTCATGAGACCCTGAAGATCAACGACAAAATCGTATTCGACCGCACGCAGGTCTCGCCTGAAAGAAGCAAAATCGCGGAAGAAAGAGCGACGCGGAAACGGGATCACACGCTCGACATCCTCAAAGCAACGTACCACGTCCGCATACTCGCTCTGGACAACCCAGTCGATCGTTGCGTTCGTGCCAATCTTGATATTATGAACGGCCGGAAGTGCATGAAAAAGATCGCCCAAAGAGCTCAACTTTATCACTAACACCCGAACCGGGGGGGATTCCTGCTGCGACATACGGTCTTTTCTATCCAGTTGAGGTTTTCAAGTCAACTCATTCAAATACAAATATAAAGTTCGAGCCATTTCTGGACCAATTCCAGGAGCACATGCAATTTGCGCCTCTGTCGCCTTCATCAACCGACGCATCGAGCCGAAGTGCGTGAGTAAATCCTCTTTTCGGCGAGTACCGACACCCGGAACCTCATCTAATACAGACTCCCGAATCTTGTCATTGCGTAATTTCCGGTGATAGGTGAGCGCAAACCGATGTGCCTCATCCCGAATACGTTGCAACACTTTCAGGCCATGCGAATCCCGCCCTAAAGCCAGCGGTTCTTCCCCGTCAATCCAGTACACAAGCTCCTCCCGCTTCGCCAAACCTGCAGAAGCCAGCGAGTCAATGCCCAAACGAATCAATTCAGCCCGAGCGGCGCGTAACTGCGTAATCCCACCATCAACAAGCAATAAGTCTGGCAAATCACCACCTTCGTCCAAAACCCGTTTATAACGACGCGACACAGCCTCGGCCATCATCGCTGGGTCATCGCTGCCCTCAACGGTCTTGATGCGAAATCGTCGATACCGATTTGGGGTCGGCATTCCGTCCACGGCAACAACCATACTCGCAACCGCCAAGGTCCCAGAAATATTTGAAATATCAAAACACTCAATGACCCGCGGTGAGCGATCCATTCCCAATGAGGCCTGAAGCTCACCGACGCCGGCTTGAGCATTCTCACGCTTCATCTTCGGTGTGGCGGCAATCCGTACCCGCTGCTTCACCGCCGTCTGCAACTTCAAGAGCGTATCTCGAATCGCCGCGGCCTTTTCAAACTGAAGCCGGTCAGCAGCCGTCTCCATGTCCGCACGCATCTCTTTCAGGATCTCGGGTCGCTCACCCTGCAGAAAAGCAACCGCTTCACTCAAGGATACACGGTACTCTTCCTCGGACACACGCCCGATACACGGCGCAGAACAAAACCGGACCACATCATTGATGCAATGCTTGAACTCTTCTTCTCCCGGCCGACGCGGGGTACACTTCCGAATCCCAAACCGCTTCTCTACAAAATCAAGCGCCACGCGAGCCGCGGAGGACGACGCGTAAGGGCCAAAGTACAACGCATGGTCATCGCGCTGGATCCGGCACACTTTAAATCGAGGCATGGGCTCCTGCAACTCTAACCGGATCATGAGAAATCGTTTATCGTCCTTAAAACTGACATTGTAACGAGGACGGTACTCTTTGATCAGTCGACCCTCGGTTAGCAGTGCCTCCTCTTCATTTTTGAGGACAATGATATCCACGTCATGGACACTCTTGACCAAGCCTCGCAACTTCGGCGTGGCGCTACGCATGGTTCCATCCCTGAAATATGACTTTACTCGCTTACGAAGGGAGATCGCTTTGCCGATATAAACAATTCGGCCGCGCGCATCGCGCATCAAGTAACACCCGGGTTTATCCGGCAGATCTCGAAGCTTTCTTGTGAGTTTTTCCGGTAAGTTCATGTCAGTCTCTAACGGGAATGAGGTCCAAATCCCCCACGCAGGCCTTAGTCCAACGACTTGTCGCCACTATCCGTTTCTAAAGAGTCGGACTCTGGAACTTTCAACGTCACAAAACGAAAATGATCAGCGGCCCGAACCCTCAGTAACACGACACCGCTCTCTTCCGATCGCTTGAGCGCTGTGTGATAGTCTTCCAGCGTGCTCACACTCTTTCGATTCACGCTCACGATAAGTTGGTCCACTTTCAGCCCTTTTCGTTCGGCAACGCTTTCAGGCGTGATCTCCGATATCACCACACCCTCATCGTCCTCCTCAAGGCCAAGTGCCTTAACCTTCTCTTCATCCAGTTCCACAACAATCAAGCCTACCGCAGCGCCAACCCGGGTTACAGAGGACGCAGGCTCTTCTTTCGGCTCCGAGTCAACTTCGTCAGGATGGACCCCCGTGCTCGCAGTCACTACACTCAACTCACCATTACGAAAAAGCTCCACTTGCATGGCCGTACCAGGCGGCATTAGTGCGACCTTAGCCCTAAAGCTAGCGACACTTTCCACTGTGCCCGAATTGATTTTCGTAATCACATCCCCCTCTTCAATCCCTGCCTCAGCCGCGGGCGATCCCGGCTGTACATCCACAACAAATATGCCATCAGAAGAATCGAGTTTTAACGATTTCTTTCTACGGGGAGTCAACTCGTCAATCACCACGCCCAGAAATCCACGACGGATATGCCCGTGTTCCGCTAACTGTTCCTTGATACTCATCGCCATGTTGATAGGCACCGTAAACCCCACACCCATGAATCCGCCAGTCCGACTAAATATCGCGGTATTGATGCCAATCACTTCCCCGTCGATGTTCAGCAACGGTCCGCCAGAGTTCCCCGGATTAATGGCCGCATCCGTCTGTATAAAGTTTTCATATTCTGTGATACCCACACCGCTCCGACCAATCGCACTAATCACACCCACGGTCAGGGTCTCAGCCAAGCCAAAAGGGTTCCCAATCGCAATCGCCCAGTTGCCGATGTCCACCTGACTCGAGTCACCCGCTTTGAGCCAAGGGAAGTCATCACCCTCTATCTTAATCAAGGCCACATCCGATCGGGTGTCGGTCCCAACCACTTTCGCCTCGAACACGCGTTTATCATGCAACTTCACGCTCACCCTCGTCGCACCATCTGCGACATGTGCATTCGTCAGGATGTAACCGTCTTTCGAAATAAGAAACCCCGTCCCCTGCCGATCTGGTCGCGGCATCCCACGCCCACGCTCCTTGAAGAAATACTCATAAAGCTCCTCTTCGAGCTCATCATCTTTACCGGGTTTCTTCGTTTTCTTCTTCTTGGTATCACCCGCTTCAATGTTAATAAACACAATGGCAGGCATCGCCATTTTTCCTACCTTCGTAAAAGCCGCACTGGTCTGCTTCAGCGCGGAAATCGCATCGGAATCCGCCGCCATACCGACACCTGCGAACAGGCAGATGCCCACTATTCCCAGAATCGTTAACCTGAATCTGTTCATATCACTCATTCTCCAGCCGGTGGGATGCGGTCTTTTCCCTTCGAACATTCAGTGCGAGAACCGAAGGGCTTGACTATGGCCGCTGTCCATATGAGTATTTTAGACGAATACGGAGAGAGAACAATGCCCATCTATGAATATTATTGCTCAAAATGCCACGCGCTCTACAACTTCTTGGCACGCAGTTCACCCACCGGCCGCACCCCGTATTGCCCGACATGCAAAGCCCAAAACCTCGAAAAACAAGTCTCTCCTTTTGCGATGATTAGTAGCGGTCGTCAAGACGAGGCCGACGAGGAGCTTCCCATCGATGAAACAACCATGATGAGAGCGATGGAGTCTCTCGCCTCAAAAGCAGAGTCCGTCAATGAAGAGGATCCTCGCCAAGCCGCAGACCTCATGCGGCAATTCTCCTCGATGACCGGCATGCAATTCAGCGAAAATATGGAACAAGCCATGACCCGCTTGGAATCTGGGGAAGATCCAGAATCTATCGAAGCCGATATGGGCAAGCTGCTCGATGCAGAAGACCCCTTCGTAAAGGCAAGCAAGGCAAACGGACTCTCCATTGCCCTCCGACAACAACTGCCACCCCGTCGCGACGACACGCTCTATGACCTCTGAGCCCACGCTGCACGTCGCCGTACCCGTCATGGATGAGGTCTCCTCTCTCCCGGCGTGCCTAGACTCCCTGCGCGCTCAAACCGGAGGTCGCCTCAAGGCCTGGTTTTGCGTCAATCAACCCGACCATTGGCACACGAGCACAGAACATCGCGTCATCTGCGAAAACAATAAACAGTGCATGGACTTCATCGAACAGGAAACAACTCTCCCCTGCACCCTCATCGACCACAGCTCGGAAGGCAGAGGTTGGCCAGAAAAGGCCAATGGAGTCGGATACGCACGCAAGGCACTGATGGACCGTATCTGCGATGAAGCTGATCCAAGCGACATCATCATCAGTTTCGACGCTGACAGCCACATGCCTCCCGCCTATTCAAGCGAAGTCCTCGCAGCCTTCACCCGTCACCCCGACGCCTCCGGCCTCGCGGCCCCCTACTATCACCCCTTGACCGGCAATCCTGAGCTGGATGTCGCGATGCTACGTTACGAACTCTATATGCGCAGCTACACGCTGAATCTATGGAGAACAGGCAGTCCCTACCGCTTCACCGCACTCGGATCCAGCATCAGCCTGCCAGTCCGTAGCTATAAAAAAATGCGCCGCATGAAGCCCCGTCCGAGTGGTGAAGATTTCTACCTGCTCCAACACCTCGCCAAAATGGGACGCATCCTGCACTGGACGCCGTCAGCCATCCAACCCGCAACACGAACCTCCACCCGTGTCCCATACGGAACCGGTCAGGCCATCCAGCTCTACCAAACGGGCGACGCCACAACGCGCTACCCCATCTATTCCACTCAGCTATTCGACAATATACAGAGCACCATCGAGGGCTTCCCCGCCTGCTATACCGAAAACATCCCCCTCCCTCTAACAGAATTCTTGTGTCAACAGCTGAGAACCGATGATCCTTGGGCACCTCTGCGCGCCAACCACTCCAATCAAGACCGCTTTGTGCGCGCCTGCCATGAACGCTTGGATGGACTCCGGATTCTCCAATACCTGAAAGCCTCCTACCAAGCCGCCCCGACAGACGACACCCAGTCCCTACGTGAGTGGTGCCAGCGCACAGACCATCCAGACAAGAGCCAAGCCGACTGTCACTCATGGGCACAGACACTCGGCACGCGTTCTCTCGAAAACCTGACGGTGACCGAACTCAATGACCTGCGCGACATGCTAGTCGGCGTGGAAGCCCACAACAGACAGGCCGATCATGACCGCAACTAAAGTCATCACCCTTCTAGGACCAACCGCCGCCGGAAAGACGCAACTCGCGGCTCTAGTCGCCGCCGAGCTCACGGGCGAAGTCGTCAGCGCAGACTCCCGTCAGGTCTACCGCGGGATGACGATCGGAACAGGCAAAGACCTTGAGGATTACTGCGTCAATGGCCAACACATCCCACACCACTTAATCGACATCGTCGATCCCGGCTACGAGTACAATCTTTTCGAGTATCAACGCGACTGTCGCATCGCCATTAGATCGATCCGATCTCGCAACGCACTTCCGATCTTATGCGGCGGCAGCGGCATGTACGTGAGTGCCATGCTGCAAGACTTCGAGCTCGCCGAGATTCCCCCGAACCCCGAACGCCACGAAACCCTCAAGCAGCAAAGCGATGAACAACTCATCGCGCTCCTCGCCACACTAAAGACCTCCCACAACGTCAGCGACACATCCGATCGCCAACGATTAATCCGCGCAATCGAAATAGCGGAATCAGGTATCGCCCCCCCAGAGCGCTTCCCTTTAGAGTCCACCACCGTTGGCATCCAGTGGGAACGCGAAATCTTGCGAGCCCGGATCACTAAACGCTTGAAGAGCCGTCTCAAACACGGCCTGATCGAGGAAGTCCAAGGACTGCTCGATCAGGGCCTAACACCCGATCAACTCCGTTTCTATGGACTAGAGTACCGGTTTGTCACCGACTTCCTCACCGGCTCCATCCCACGAGACAAACTTCTCGAACAACTGATGATCGCGATTCACCAGTTCGCCAAACGTCAAGAGACGTGGTTCCGACGAATGCAAAAAAAGGGCGTCGAGATCCACTGGATCCCAGGAGGTAATCGAGTGGAGGAAAATGTCGAGCTCATCGTTACCCTCTTTCAAAAGAAGGATTCATCCCACACCCACGATCGCTAAGTGTGGTGGCCCCATGAATGTCGTAGGCGAGGAATCGTGGCGGCACAAAAATCGCCGCTGCATAAAGGGTGTCTCATTGGGCGCACTCGCCGTGGCGCTGGAAGCAGAACAGGCTAAAACTCGACCCGCTCCGTGCTGATGTGGATCAGCGTCGTGGAGTCCACGGTCGAGACGAGACGGTAACGCGAAAGTCCAGCAGGAATCAAACACGTCGACCCAGCCGAAACCGATACCGGTTCGGCATCACTCTCAATCACAACTTCACCGCTTGCTACAAAAACGGCGTGAAAGCTCCGTCCATCATTGGAAACATCCAACTCCGCCCGTAAACAAAATTCTTGGATATGAAAATAAGGACAACAAACAATCTCCCGGATACTCACCGCAGGGCTCTCACGCACCATCACCCCAGCGAGCAACGCACCCGGCCCAGTCCAATGAGTCACTGCCAGCGCCTGATCAATGTGTAACTCTCGCGGCTGTCCATCATGTCCCAACCGCCCCCAATCATAGACGCGATACGTGGTGTTCGAGTTTTGCTGAATCTCCAACAGTAAACAGCCCTCAGCGATGGCATGCATGGTCCCGCCAGGCACAAAAACCGAGTCCCCACTTTTCACCTCAATGCGGTGAAGAAGCGGCTCCACGGCCCCTTCTCCAATTGCCTCAGAAAACATCTCTGCAGTCGTCCCCTCTCGCAGACCCAAGTAAACGGCCGCACCCGGTTGCGCATCCAAAATCACCCACATCTCAGTTTTTGCCTCGCCGCCAAGCTCAGCGGCCTGAGCGTCATCAGGGTGAACCTGAACACTCAGGGTCCTAGCCGCATCGGTGAGTTTGATCAAAAGGGGAAACCTGGAACCCGAATGGGCCGTACCCACCACTTGATCCCCAAGAACGTTAATCACGTCCAGCAGGCTCTGTCCGGCCAAGGGACCGTTAATGACATGGCTCATACCCTCGCGCCGACCCGACACTTCCCAAGACTCTGCGCACACGGGCATATCAATTGTCCGCCCGTAGGTCGCAGCAATCCGCTGTCCGCCCCAGATATAGTCCTGGTACACCGGCTGAAACAACAAGGGATAGGCACGCGTTGACATATGATGAACCTAACGGCACACGCCACTATTGCCAACCCAAAACAGCGACTCACGCCCCTCGTTTCGTGTTGTCCCAACACACCCGCCTGTTACACTTCTAGTTGGAATAACACCCAATGAACGCCGGACGCACACTGACCCTCACCCTCCTCGCAAGCCTGTGCACGGGCCTCAGCACCGCCACGGAGACAAACGGCCTCAGCAGCGCGGCGTCTTTAGAAAGCCGCGAGTCGTTCGACCGCTTTTCCCGCAAAGATGACACCCCTGGAGAAGCAGGAATTCGCGAGGTCAAGTTCATCATCGTCGACGTCCAGTCGCCGCCCGGCACCCTTCACCTGATCGATACCAGCCAATACGAGTATCACGTGGACTTCGCTACCAACGAACTTTACACCACGCTGAATCATTACGACTTCAATCAACTCACCTATTTTACACAAAACCGAAAAATCCTCGCTGGCGCTATTTTGGCATACGACGACGCTCATGCGCCAGATGGCAAAAAAGGTGTCTACGCCCTAAAGTTTTGGCCATCCGACCCTATCAGCTGTCACTTCGTCAACATCGCGTACAAACACCTGACCCAAGCACTTCCCTTTGCCTCAAGCAACCTGTACTACCACCCCAGCGGTGAAACACAGTTGCAGCTTTTAGAAACCGAACTCTCGTTCTACGAAAAGGCCCATATCCCGATCATCACCACCGCCCAACTTTTCGGCAACAGACAGTACACCCCGTTGAACCTCGGCACAGGCTACGGACGACTTCGTATTATGGACGGATCGAGCTCCCGCCCCCCCTCAGCTACCGACATCGTGATTTTCAAGAACCTCCCCAACACTCTCAGCCATGTCGCCGGCGTTCTAACCGACCTTCCACAAACCCCGCTCTCTCATATCAACTTGAAGGCAAAACAAAACAACACGCCCAACGCGTTCCTCGCAGAGGCATCCAGCAATCCAGAGCTGCGGGCACTCGACGGTAAAACCGTCCGCCTGGACGTAAAGGAGAAGGGGTATACCATCCGCGAAGCCAGTCAGGCAGAGGTCAGGCAGTTTTTAGAACAATCACGGCCCCAGACACCGATCACACCGCCCCGTGACCTCACGGAGACCCATATTCGCCCCCTCAGCAACATCCGCCACACAGACCTCAGCACCGTCGGGGCGAAAGCCGCCAATATGGGTGAACTTTTGGCTCTCCTCAAAAACGATCGCGTTATCCCCGACGGATTCGCCGTTCCGTTCTCGTTCTATCATGAGTTCATGATCCACAACCGCCTCTACACTGTCGCACGAAAAATGATGGCTCGCCCCGAATTTCAAAACGATCCATCCATCCGAAGCCTACAACTGAAGGCATTTCGAAAACAAATACGGCATGCAGTGGTTCCTGAATCACTCGCAGACAAGCTCATGGAAATGACCCTGAACGTGCCCCGACGCACGCCCCTACGCTGTCGGTCCAGCACAAACACCGAAGACCTCGAGGGCTTCAATGGGGCTGGCCTTTACGACTCCTACACGCACCGACCTAAAGAAGGCCACATCGGCAACACCCTCAAACAGGTCTGGGCAAGCCTCTGGAACTATCGCGCCTTCGAAGAGCGCGACTACTACCGAATCGACCACTTTGCAACCGCCATGGGCGTACTCGTCCACCCGAACTTCGACGATGAGAAAGCAAACGGCGTCGCATTGACGAAAAACCCCTACGACTCCGGCTGGGGCGGCGCTTATATTAATGTCCAAGTGGGTGAAGACCTCGTCACCAATCCAGAAAAAGGAGAACTGCCGGACGAAATCCTCATCATGCAAACCACCACCGCAGAGGATCCACTCGGTCAAAGCTACGAAACAATCTATATCAGGCAATCCACACGTGTCGCAGCCGGAAAGCATGTGTTGACCCAACGGCAAATTGAGCACCTCACCCGAGTGCTAAACAAGATAAAGAGTCACTTTGCAGCCCTTTATGGGGTCGATGAGAACGACCTGGAGGCCTATAACGCCTTTGCCATGGACGTCGAATTCAAGATAGACCGCTCTAAACAGCTGGTAATCAAACAGGCTCGTCCTTGGGTGGATTAACCCGCCTCACCCAATCCAGGCCCCCGCACCAAGACTATTGTATCGCTGGCGGAGCTATGTTAACGTCTGCGGTTCTATGGCCAAATCATTCACATTAGTGGAAACACTTGAAGACCTCGAAAAACTCGTCGCGATACTTCGAACCGACACGGTAGTGGCGCTCGATACGGAATTCGTCTGGGAACGTACGTTCTACGCAATTCTAGGACTCGTACAAGTCGGACGAGAAAACGGCGACGTCTACCTGCTCGATACAGTCGCGGTTCCCGACCTATCCCCACTCGGTGAAATACTCGAGAGCGACTCCATCATCAAAGTCCTACACGACGCCCCGCAAGACCTCATGATTCTACGACGTGCGTCAGGCTCCTCGACTCGAAACATATTCGATACCCGTCTCGCCGCTGGCTTCATTGGCCTCACAAGCTCCATCTCTCTTCAAAACCTATTGATAGAACTACTCGATATTCATTTAGATAAGGGAAGCACGCGCACTGACTGGGTCCGTCGGCCACTCTCGCCGAGTCAACTAGACTATGCCGTTGACGATGTCTTAACCCTACCCAAGGCGGCGGCAATCATCCGTGAGCGCGCCCGAGCCGCTGGCGTAGAGGAATGGATGGATCAAGACCTGCGCGCACTCGACAACTCCCCACGCTATGAAGACTCCGTGCCAGACAAACACTATCTCCGCCTACGAGACGCACCAAGCTGCAACCCTCGCAAACTCGCAGTCCTTCGCGAACTGGCGAGCTGGCGCGAAGCCCGTGCCCAAGAACTCGATGTTCCTCGGAAACGAGTCGTCGAGGATCACGAACTCACCTCAATCGCAGCCGTCCAGCCCACGACTTCGGCGGACCTTCAGACGTGCAAGCGCGTGGAACACCGCACGATCAATCGTCACGAAGAAGCCCTTCTCTCCGCAGTAAAACGTGGCCTCGATGTTCCGGAGGATCAACTTCCAGAACGCATTTTCTCGGCAAAATCCCGCTCGATCGACAAGGAAGAAGTAAAGGCGTTGATCGCCAGAATCCACGAAACAGCGAACGCTAGAAATATCGACCCCCTCTTAGTTGCAACAAACAAAGACGCTGCCTTGCTCATCTATCAAGGCGACAAAGCCACCGCCGACAACAACCCTCTTCTTCGTGGCTGGCGAGCCGAGCTGCTCTCCGACGTCCTATCCC
>CAXMRT010000179.1:0-14312 GCA_964196025.1 uncultured Gemmatimonadales bacterium
GAACTCGTTTTCATCGATGGCCTCTTCCAAGCCGGCCTGACCTCCGGTCCTGTCCAGGAAGCCGGCATTACCATCACACCTTTTAGCGACGCACTGGAACGACGGTCGGACGGCCTACAACAGTCTTTATCCTACTACGACGCGACTGCTAGCGATGCCTTTACCGGACTCAACACCGCGCTTCTCGGCCAGGGCGTGGTGATCGATATCGCCGCAGACACCGCCTTCGAACCGCTCATCCATGTCTTACATATTGCGACCCACGAAAGCGCAGGCGCACTCTTTGCCCCCCGCCTGATTGTCAATCTGGCCCACCATGCTCAAGCAGCGGTTCTTGAAAGCTGGACCGCCACGGACGATACGACATCCTTCACCAATACCGTCACAGACCTCTTCGCTGCTGAAGGCGCTCATCTCGCCTACTGCAAAATCCAGGACGAAAGTCGATCCGCCTACCACGTCGGCACAACACGTGTTCATCAAGCGGCCAACAGCAATGTCCAAGCATTCACGCTCAACCTTGGCGCACAACTCGCACGGCACAACCTCGACATCATTGTCGATGGCGAAGGGTGCGACAGCACGCTAGATGGCCTCTACATCTTGCAAGGCAACCAACATGTTGACAATCATACAACCGTCGACCATCGCTTCCCGCACTGCGAAAGCAGTCAGCTCTACAAGGGCCTTCTCGACGGCAAGAGTCGCGGGGTGTTTAACGGGAAAATATTTGTTCGCCAAGCCGCCCAAAAAACGAACGCCTATCAGCTCAATCAAAACTTACTCCTAAGCCCCGGAACCCGCATAGATACCAAGCCTCAGCTTGAAATCTATGCAGATGACGTTCGCTGCACCCACGGCGCGACTCTGGGACAACTGGCTGAAGACGAAATATTCTACCTACAAAGCCGCTGCATCAATCGCGAAGACGCCATCAAGCTCCTCGCGCGCGGGTATTGCCAAGAAGTTGTGTACCGTGTCAAACATGACGGGCTACGAAATCTCCTCCATCAATACGTTCGTGCCCACTTCTGCCTCAAAAGATTGGGACAATGAAGCGCCTCGATCTCACTCGCATCCGTAACGACTTCCCTGCGCTGCAGCAAACCGTACACGACGATCAACCCCTCGTTTATCTGGACAACGCAGCCACGACACTAAAGCCACAGTCGGTGATCGATACGATCAGCCACCACTACAGCTCGGAAAGCGCGAATATCCATCGGGGCGTCCACACTCTCAGCGAACGGGCGACTGCTCGCTATGAAGCCTCTCGTGAATCGGTTCGCGCCTTCATCAATGCGGACAGCACTCACTCTATTATCTTCACAGGCGGCACAACCGCCGCGATCAACTTGGTCGCACGGTCATGGGGACGTCACAACCTGCAAGCTGGCGACGAAATCATCATCTCGCACATGGAACACCACTCCAACATCGTCCCATGGCAGCTTTTGCGCGACAGCATGGGCATCGTCCTAAAAATCATCCCAATCACCGATGACGGCGCCCTCGACATGGACGCGTACACCGATCTTCTTAGCGAAAAAACTAAACTCGTCTCCATCATTCACGTCTCCAATTCGCTCGGAACCATCAATCCGGTGAAGGAAATTATCGATGCCGCCCATCGCGAGGGTGCACGCGTCCTAGTGGATGCTGCCCAATCGGTCTCGAACCAAGTAGTGGACGTGCAGGCACTCGATTGCGACTTCCTTGCGTTCTCCGGCCACAAGCTCTTTGGGCCCACCGGTATCGGCGTCCTCTACGGTAAAGAAGATCTCCTGAATGACATGCCGCCGGACAACGGGGGCGGCGACATGATCCTCTCGGTGACCTTCGAGAAAACAACCTTCAATCGACTGCCCTATAAATTCGAAGCCGGAACCCCGCATATTGCAGGCGTGATCGGGCTGGGCGCCGCAATCGACTACGTCAACGATATCGGGCTCGAGGCCATTGCTGCACACGAAGACGACCTCTTGCGCTATGCCACAGACTCACTGTCCGCTTTGACAGGACTCCGCCTAATCGGCACCGCGGCCCACAAAACATCCATCTTGTCTTTCGTGCTTGATGATATCCACCCACACGACGTGGGCTCGATACTCGATCAACACGGTGTTGCCATCCGGGCCGGACACCATTGCACACAACCCGTCATGCAGCGCTTTGGCGTCCCCGCAACAAATCGAGCCTCACTGTCGATTTACAATACGCGGGATGATGTCGACGCACTCGCAACCGCCATCAGCAGCGTGCAAGAGGTGTTTACATGAGCATGACAGACGAGCTCTATCAGCAGGTCATTCTCGAACATAACCGGAATCCAAAAAACTTCGGAACACTCGATCCCTGTAGTCACTCAGCGGAGGGATTCAATCCCGTCTGCGGCGACCACTACACCGTGTCGCTCAACTTAAGTGAAGACGCAACGATCGCAGAAGTTAACTTCGATGGTACAGGCTGCGCCATCTCCAAAGCCTCCGCATCAATGATGACTCAAGCGCTGATCGGCCTCGATGTCCTCGCTGCAAAAAAGTTATTTTCAGAGTTCCATAACCTCGTCACAGGGAAGTTAGATCCCGACACCGAGGAGCATTCGCTCGGCAAGCTAACCGCCTTCTCTGGCATTTGGAAATACCCCGCGCGCGTCAAATGCGCCGGACTCTGCTGGCACACCTTAAACAGCGCCCTAAGTGGCGGCGACACCGTTTGCACTGAGTAACCCTGGAGAAAAACATGACAGACATCACCATCCACACCCAAATCACCCCAAACCCAAACGCGTGGAAGTTTGTACTCTCACAAGATGTGATCGCCGCGGGGAAAGCATCGTTTGATACCGAAGCAGAAGCAGCAACCGTCCCATTGGCCGCGGCACTCTTCGCCATCGCACATGTGTCACAGGTTCACTTCTTCGAGAACGTCATCACCGTCACACAAGACGGCGACGGAGGCTGGCGCGAACTCGAAGATAACGTCCGCGCGGTCGTGATGGACTCCATCGGCACACACGACACCGCAATCACCACGGTAGACGAAGCCTCCAAACCAGACCGGAGTGAGCTGTCTCCAGACGTTCAAAAAATCGAAGAGATTCTTGATCGCACGATTCGCCCTGCGCTACAAGGCGATGGCGGAGACCTCGACGTCGTCAAGTACGAGGACGAGAAAAAGGTCCTAATGGTCCGCTATCAGGGCGCCTGCGGAACGTGCCCAAGCGCGACAATGGGAACGCTCATGGCCATCCAGGGTATTTTACAAGACGAATTCGAACCCGACATCGAAGTAATTCCTGTATAAAGGACCTGATATGAAAGACCGCATCCAAACCATCATTCGTGAAGCCATTCCCGACTGCACCGCCCATATATTGGGAGACGACGGAGAACACTTTAGTGCCCTAGTCATTAGCCCAAGCTTTGCAAACCTCTCACTCGTCAAACAACAGAAGATGGTCATGCAGGCACTGAAAGAAGAATTTGCCGAACGCGTACATGCGCTCCAACTCAAAACCTTTACACCCGAAAAATGGGACGCACAAAAAGCCCAATTCGGATTTGAATAGCCTCTAACCCTTACAGGAGAAACTCATGGAAGCAGCAACCAAAGATCGTATCGACACCGATATTAAAGACAACCGAGTGATGTTATACATGAAAGGCAACCCCAACTTTCCACAATGCGGGTTCTCTGCACGAGTCGTCGATATCCTAGGCGGGCACCAAGCCGTATACGGACACTTTGATGTTCTCTCTGATATGCACGTTCGCGAAGGCATCAAGGAATACAGCGAGTGGCCGACCATCCCCCAACTTTACATCGACGGTGAATTCGTCGGCGGTTGCGATATCATCACGGAACTCCACACATCGGGCGAACTCGAAAAGATGCTCTCAGCAGACTAGTGCTTTCATGAAGAAAATCTACCTCGCCAGCCCTTACGGTTTTTCGCCACATTGGAAAAGCCGCCTCCTTCCAGATTTCGTCCGCGTGCTCGAAGGCATGGGGCTGGATGTGTGGGAACCCTTCGCGCGCAACAACCAGCTCGACTTCTCCGAAGACGGCTGGGCGTACGCTGTGGGGCAGCGAGACCTGGATGACGTGAGGGAGTCTGATGCGATTTTCGCCATCGTCAACGGAACGCCCCCGGATGAAGGGGTCATGGTCGAACTCGGAGCCGCGATTGCGCTAGGCAAGCCCACCTTTCTTTTTAGGGATGATTTTCGACGCTGTACGGATTGCGAAAAGTACCCGCTCAATCTAATGCTGTTCACGGGAATGCCGGAAACCGACTGGGAATCCTACTTCTACCAATCCATCGACGAGATCACCTCGCCCGATAAGGCCCTCGCCAAATGGGCCGCAGTCTAGGACTAATATGATTCCCACTGATGATATCACCGTTACGATCGATGAAGTCGCATACAGCGGAAAAGGCGTCTCGCGGCACAACGGCCGCGTCGTTTTCACGCGCGGCGTAATCGCAGGCGAGCACGTGCGAGTACGGATCTCCAAGTCTTTCCGAGATTACGACGAAGCAACTCTCATCCAGGTCCTCGAACCAGCGCCCACCCGCATTACACCCGAGTGTTCGCTCGCTATCAAGCCGCGCGGCATTCGTCCAGGCGCGTACACCGTGTGCCCCGGCTGCCAATATCAGCATATGACCTACGAGGCCGAGTGCGCCCTCAAGACGACTCAGCTACGCAAGGTGCTCGCTCACAAAGCGGGTATACCAGAGGCACGCATTGCAGACATTCTTCCGTCGCCCATCGCTATGGGATACCGCAACAAGATCCGACTCACCGCAGAAAATGATCACGGCGTTGTCCAGCTCGGTTACATCCACGAAGACAACGAACTCATTCTCGACATAGAGCAATGCCCGCTCGCGGATCCAGCCATCAACGCTCACCTCGCAGAACTTCGCGCGAAACCTGGATTTATGCACAGCCTCCACGATCGCACCTCCATCACATTTCGCCGATCTCACGACGGCACACCCTCTCATTGGAGAGACAAGGCTGTGGGTGACGAAAGTTGGCTAAAAGAATCAACCCCTTTCGGTGTGGTCTCCACTCCACGAAGCTCCTTCTTCCAAATCAACCCGAGCGCTAGTCAATTACTGATCCAGACAGTTCAAGACCTCATCAAACAAGCATCACAGACCGACATCCTCGACGCCTACTGCGGAGTCGGAATCTTTGCTCTCGCCGCCGCGGCTATCGGAAAGAAGCGCGTTCTAGCGATCGACTCCGATGAAGCCGCCATTACCGCCGCAACCTATAACGCCAAGACCCTGTCCCTCAACGCGAGCTTTATGGCTAGCCCAGCGCGTGACCTTCACCGCCTATTCAAGAATGACCTTGAGGCCGACAACACACTCGTGGTCGTGGATCCTCCGCGCAGCGGGCTGCATGCCGAGGTGCGTACGGCTCTTCGAAAAGCAAACCCGGCGGCCCTCATTTATGTGTCCTGTGCCCCTGATACGCTAGCAAGAGATCTCGCAGAAATCCGAGACTCGGGCTACACAATCCAGTCCGTCCAAGCCGTCGATATGTTTCCCAGAACCACCCACTTCGAGTCAGTCGCATACCTGACCCGCAACCCCTAAGCCCTACACTCCGTCGGTTTAGCTCTTCCCCCTCTCGCATTTTTGGCGTATCGTGGTCGGCATTATGAGCATCCTAATCCTATTTATTGGCGCTGGCATCGGATTCCTTATTCTGGTGGGGATCGCCCTCACTCTAGCCTTCCTGATTCGACGCAACAAAAAGACTCAACCCGAAGAATGAGTACGGCCCCTCACGCTTGGATCGACCAGTTCTACGCGGGACTTAAGGAGCTCGACAAATCGACGTTCCCCAAAACCTGCAACAGTTGCGGAAAAATATACGAGACTCCCAGCGCCTTTATTGAAGAAACAAACGCGGTTTCAAACCAAAGTGGCCTGGCAGCATACGCAAACGATGCAGGACCGTTTGTCGGACTCTTTCGCGACTGCTCGTGCCGATCAACCTTACTCGGGACCTTCAAAGACCGCCGCGACAACTCACCACGCGGGGTCAATATGCGAGAGAAATTCGACGTCATGCTCACGCTTCTCGATGCAAAGGGTATCGAGAAGAAGACGGCACGCGTCGAACTGCTCAAGGTACTCAAGGGTGGCGAGAGCGAACTTCTCGCCACACTCGGCGTGGATATCCGCAGCCTTTAACGGATAGGCGACAACTTACATACAGTACATCTTCTCAGCCCTTACCCGATCAGGTGGATCCATAGCCAGCACCTCATCCACACTCAATCGATGGCGGGGCCCAACATGATCATACTCACGCGCTCCCTGAGCAAGCAGGCGATGGGCGGATTGGTGTAATCCTTGCGTAAGTCGTTCTTCGTCCGGGGTCCATGAATAACGGTCCCTAAATGACACATCCACTCGGTCGCCCACACGCCTCCACCGTACGCGTATCGCCCCCAAGGCATACATCCAATTGGATGAGCGGTACGCCCACTGAGGGACAGCCACAACACCCCTACAGGTGTCTTGCCGTATCCCTTTCCGCACCCCGAGGCACACAGCCGCACCCACATTGGGCTCCTGCCGAAAGAGCTCAGAGATGTCGACACTCCGATCTGCACCCGTCCCTTCAAGGAAGTGCTCGAGAGCCGCGCGCGCCTCGGGAAAACCAGCAAACCCTACCCCCGCGATCAACCGTATCCGGAATTTGTCCCGGACGGGCAAGGCAACAAGTGAACGCGCCACGACAGTGCGCATTGTTTTTCTATAGCGATTCAACATCGTCCAAGCATACAATTGTTGGCGAGCACTGTCCAGACGCGCGCTTTGCAATTGTTCTCATTCCCGCAAAGGTGTATAACTGAACCCACACGCTAACAAGGATTTATATGGCAAAGAAAGACGATACTTACTGGCTAGGCTTCGACCTCGGTGGCTCAAAAATGCTAGCCAAAGTCTATACCCAAAAGCTTAAGGACCTCGGCAAAGAGCGCAAGCGGACCCGCGGACAAGACGGCGCCGAAGCGGGAGTAAAGCGGATGATCAAAACCATTTATGATGCGCTTGAAGATGCAGACGTTTCTGCCGACCAGCTAAGCGGAATCGGCATGGGCATACCTGGCCCCCTCGACCTAGACAAAGGAATCATCTTAGAAGCCCCGAACCTTGGGTGGGAGAACGTGAAGATCCAAGCCCAAATGGAATCCGAATTTCAATGCCCCGTTGTGATTTTGAACGACGTAGATGCCGGCGTGTACGGAGAGTACGTAGCAGGAGCCGCAAAGAAAAGTCGCTGTGTGATCGGAGCCTTTATTGGCACCGGTATCGGAGGCGGCTGTGTATACAACGGACGGCTGATCCAAGGAAAGAAGGAATCCTGTATGGAGATCGGCCACTTCCCCGTCTTACCCGACGGCCCCCTCTGCGGGTGCGGCCGTCGCGGCTGCCTCGAAGCCGTCGCTAGCCGGCTCGCTATTTCAGCCGCGGCTGCCACAGCCGCATTTCGCGGCGACGCCCCATACCTCCTCGAAAACCACGGTACCGACATCAAAAATATAAAAAGCGGCGCCCTAACCGCATCCGTCGAGGCGGGCGATGAAGGAACCATCGAAATTCTCACACGCGCCGCTCACTACATAGGTCGCACCCTAGCCGGCACCATCAACCTCCTTTCGCCAGACACCGTGGTTCTGGGAGGCGGACTGATCGAAGCGAACCCTAAGGGGTTCATCCGCGCCATCGAGAACGCAATCCATGATTCTGTTATGCCATCCTTCCAAGGAACCTATACCGTGACTCCCGCCGAGATCGGAGATGACGCAGGGGCCGTCGGCGCGGCCGCCTGGGCCATCGCCAACCTGGACGCCTCATCATGACCAAAAAGAAAACGTCGACGTCGTCCAAGAAAAAATTAAAGCCAGACGTCATCAGCTCACCTATCGCGGTCATTGATATCGGGACCTCCTCCATCCGACTTCTCATAGCCCAGCCCGAAGCGTCGGGCGACATGCAGACTCTCGAAGCACTCCAACAAGAAGCTGCCCTCGGCGAAGAGGTGTTCAATACAGGGAAGATCTCTCGAGCGACCATGGAATCCTGCGTCACCATTCTCAAGAACTTCCGTAAGGTTCTCGCAGAATATCAAATATCATCCCCCCACCAGATTCGAGCGGTCGCGACTAGTGCTGTGCGCGAGGCGAGCAATCGTGAAGCCTTCATCGATCGCGTTTATATCGCCACAAACATCGAAATCGAAGTCATCGATCAAGCAGAAGAAACGCGCCTCACTTACCTCAGCGTCGAACCCCTGATCCGAAACACGAAGTTGACCCGTAATCGGCCCGCCCTCATCGTCGAAATCGGCGGCGGAAGCACCGAAGTGCTGCTCATCCATGATCACCACTTGGAATACGCTCACAGCTATCGGCTCGGTGCACTGCGTATGAAAGAAATGCTCGATGGGTCGCGGCTGACTGGGAAAAAGAAACAGACGCTGATGGAAACAGAGATTCAGCGCATCATTGAACAGGTCAATCACAACGTTCCGATGGAAGCGCAACCCACACTCGTCATCCTCGGCGGCGAAGCCCGATTCGCCGCACAAGCCATCGGCGCCCCGCCCGATGCCGAAACCCTTTCCACCCGCATCCAGACCAAAGACTTTGGTGAGCTGGTCTCACAGATCATCGACATGTCCACCGATGAAATCGTCAAAAAATACAACATCCTCTATCCAGAGGCAGAAACGCTGGGACCCAGCCTTCTCGCCTACCTCATGCTGGCTCGCGCATACCGCGCTCGAAGTATTCACGTCGTCTCACGGACCATGCGCGACGGTCTCCTAAGCGAGTTTACGGCGCCCTCAGCATGGACCCCCGAATTTCTCGGTCAAATCACACGATCCGCTATAGACCTCGGTCGCCGTTACGACTTCGACGAAGCACACGCCCTCCATACGGCGGAACTCTGTCGAACACTTTTTACCGCCCTACAGAGCGAACATCAACTCGACGAACACTCATCCGACCTCCTCCAACTGAGTGCGATCCTTCATGAGATCGGGATGTACGTCAATACCGCCGGCCACCATAAGCACACACAATACCTCATTATGAACAGCGACTTATTTGGCCTCAGTAAGTCAGACCAAACCATCATCGCCATGGTGGCCCGCTATCACCGCCGCGCAGCACCGCGCATGCGCCACCTAGCCTTCTCCGAGCTGGATCGCCACACACGCATTCTCATCGCCAAACTCGCCGCCATTTTGCGCGTAGCAGACGCCTTGGACCGCAGCCATACTCAGAGAGTCGATCACCATTCAATTTCCATCCAAGACAGCACGATCACTCTTTCTGTCGACGGCCTCGACGATCTTAGCCTCGAACAAATCTCTCTCGATCAAAAAGGTCGGCTTTTCCAAGACACCTACGGCCTTGAGCTCATCCTCGCTCCCGCTACGCAGCCCCCGTCATGAGCGCATCCAAAAAACAGTCCCCTTTCCTCAATCGCGAACTCAGTTGGTTGGAATTTAATCAGCGGGTACTCGACGAAGCCGCGAACGAGAACGTCCCGCTGCTGGATCGGTTAACGTTCACCGCGATAACGAGCCGGAATCTTGACGAATTTGTTCGAGTTCGGGTGGGCGGACTCACATGGCAACAATCCAAACACGCCAGCTTACTCGACCCCTCAGGATTAACCGCCGCGGAACAACTGGATGCCGTTCACACCCGCATGCGGACGATGGTCAGCGACCAATACAAACTCTATAACGACACGCTCTCCCCCTTGCTGAGCGAGATCAACCTCACGCAACGACGACTATCGGAACTGGATCCCGCACAAAAAGATCACGTAGAACACTATTTCGAAACCGAGCTCTTCCCCACTCTTACGCCCATGATTCTTGAGAGTGGTCCTGACCAACCCGTTCTCTGCAATCAACTACTCTATGTCGGCATCCGGATAAAAAGGGAGGGAGACGACGCCGAATCCCGCACGGCTGTTTTGCCACTCAATCCAGCGATGCCTCGCACCGTTCCTATTCCCGCAGGCGGACATCACGATTACGTCCTAGTGGACGACATAATTGTCCACTACATCGATCGTTTCTTTCCTGGAGAAACAATTCTGGAAGCGGTACGTCTTCGCATTAGTCGGAACGCTGACATGGCAGTATCCGAGGATTTTGCAGCCAACCTTCTCTCCGAAATGGAAAATGTTTTGGCCGCTCGAAGATCAAGCGCCTGTACCCGCCTCGAAATCGAACACACCGCCAGCCGCACCATGATTGCCTTCCTCAAGCGCGCACTCAACCTGGCCGACGCCATGATCACTACCATCGATGGCCCTCTCGACCTGAGTTACCTGATGGATCTCGCTCGCACCAGAGGTCTAAACAGTCATCGGTACGACGACTACCCTCCTCAGCCCTCACCCGATATCGACCAAACTCTCTCCATGTTCAACACCATCAGCCAACAAGACATTCTTCTTCAACACCCCTACCACTCCTTCGAGCCCGTCGTCCGCTTCATCGAGGAAGCGGCACACGATCCTGGCGTTATTGCCATCAAACAAATTCTCTATCGCACAAGCTCAGACAGTCGCGTCGTCGATGCATTGATTGAAGCGGCTCGACAGGGGAAAATGGTCACGGTCCTCGTCGAGCTGAAAGCGCGATTCGATGAAGCACGTAACGTCGAGCGCGCACACGAACTTGAGGCTGCAGGTGCTCAGGTCATTTATGGGATCAAAAACTATAAAACTCATGCCAAGCTATGCATCGTCATGCGACGCGAACCGCGCGGCATCGTTCGCTATATGCATTTCGGTACAGGGAACTACAACGAAACCACCGCCCGGCTCTACACCGACATAAGCTATCTGACCTGCAACCCAGAGCTTGGATCGGATGCCTCGACTTTTTTCAACACCATCTGTGGCTATTCCCAACCCCAAGCCTATCACCACCTTCACGCTGCGCCCATTAGTCTCCGTGATCACCTCCTCTCTATGATCGCTAGTGAAACAGAACGAGCCCGCCAAGGTCGCAAGGCCCATATCATGGTCAAGATCAACTCGCTCGTCGACGAACCCCTTATCGAGGCCCTCTACGCGGCTTCACAGGCTGGGGTAAAGATCGAACTCAACATCCGCGGTATCTGCTGCCTCCGCCCAGGCGTCAAGGGGCTTAGCGAAAACATCTCCGTAATCAGCATCATTGACCGGTTCTTGGAACACAGCCGCATTTTCTACTGCCTACACGGCGGAGAAGAACGGCTCTATATCTCTAGCGCGGACTGGATGCCGAGGAACCTGGATCGCCGAATCGAACTACTCATCCCGATTCTCGATCCAACATGTCACAAACAACTACTCGCTAATTTGTGTATGGGCTTCAAAGACGATCAGAAAGCTCGAAAACAATCAGGTAACGGCTCCTACAAACCTCCGACGGGCGCTCGCTCGAAAAAACCCGTTCGCTCCCAGGCCTCGATCTATGACGGCATCGTCAAACAGGTCGAACGTACACAGAAAAAGCATCCCAGTTACTTCGAGCCTCATCGGCCTCCAACAAAAGGGATCCACTGATATGACCACCCAACTCACCATCATGCGACACGGACCCGCGGTCGACATCGGCACCCACGACGTCAAACGGGACGAGGATCGCATGCTCTCGGAACAGGGTCGCTCACTCACACACCGTGTAGCCATTGGCTTGAACAGGCTCGACATACACCCAACACGGATTGTATGCAGCCCCTATCTGCGTGCCTGCGAAACCGCTGCCATTGTCGCCGCCGCCTTCGACACACCCCTCACACCCGAACCCTTTGACTATCTCGTTCCAAACGGAGACATCGATACGACCCTAGAGTGGCTATCCGATCAATCTGATGAGCACCTGATGCTGGTCGGCCATCTCCCCCATGTAGAGACCCTCAGCTCGGCTCTTCTCGTACGCGAGGCCATGATGAACATTATGTTTTGTCCCGCAACAGCCTGTAGCATCCAGTTCTACAATGACATCGAGCCGGGTCGAGGCGTCCTCCACGGATTCTGGCAGGCTGAGCAGCTTTCCACGATCGGCAATAAATAAATCGGCCCACATTTTTTCTTGCTAGTTTGGCGCTGATCTCTAATTCTTCCCGAAGTCAATCACTAGCGAATAAACCATCCTAGAGGAATACCTTATGAAACAACGCCCCCTTCTTCTGCTCACCCTCACCCTCGCCTTCGTTCTTTCACAGACCTCGGCCCAGGCCGAATGGATGGATGACATCAGCCTGAGCGGCGATCTTCGACTGCGCTACGACTGGATCGACAAAGATGGCTCCGAGAAACGCGACCGCGTACGTCTACGCGCTAGAATTGGTCTCGACGCCAAGGTCAACGACGTACTCCAGGCACGGTTTCGACTCGCGAGCGGAAGCGATGAACCTACATCCAGCAACCAGACCCTCGATGACGGGTTTAGCACAAAGGATCTAGGACTGGATCGCGGATACCTCGTTTGGTCGCCACCCGCCCTAGCCGACACCCAAATTTTTGGCGGTAAAATGAAAAATCCATTCATTCGCGTCAGCAACATCATCTGGGATGGCGACGTCAACCCAGAAGGTTTCGCATTCAGCACCGCCAAGGGCGAAGACCTTCGCGTATTCGTAAACGGCGCGGGCTTCATCGTGGACGAACGCAAAGCAGAGTCTGAGACCTACCTACATGCTCTACAAATCGCAAGCCGTTGCGAACAGGGCGCAGTCAAAGGCACACTGGGCGCATCCTACTACTCGTTCGATAACATTCAGGGAACCGAACCCATTTTCGACCCAACCAATCCCCTAGGAAACTCAGTCATAGAGGCTGAAGACGGGTCGCTCACCTACGCCGAAAAATTCGGTGAACTCGAACTCTTCGCTACCGCAGAGTTCACCGCACTCGTGCCCGTCAAACTCTTCGTCGACTATGTTATCAACACAGAAGCCGAGGGCTCCGAAGACACGGCCTGGATCGCAGGTGTCTCGCTCGGGAAGTTAACAGACTTAGGAACATGGACCACCACCTATAACTACCGAAATATTGAAGCGGATGCTCTCATTGGAGCGATGAGTGACTCCGACTCCATCGCCGGCCAAACCGACGCAAAAGGTCATACGGTGAAGATCAAAACTCAGGTCGCAGAAAACTGGACGATCGCCCTCGCCCTCTTTTCGTCCGAACTCGGCCTGCAAGCGGAAAGCATCGATCATGACCGGGTGATGATCGACCTCGTTGCATCCTTTTAGTCCGCCTTACGGTACACGATGAACATTAATCAACTCAATCACACCGCACTTCACGTGGCCAATGTCGAGAGCTCGATCATGTTCTATACAGGCGTACTAAAACTCAAACAACTCCCGCGACCCAACTTCGACTTTCCAGGCGCCTGGTTCAGCCTAGGTCCCGATCAAGAACTGCACCTCATCGGCGGTCGAGAACACGATGTCGTTAGCGCGCCGCGCGGAACGCACTTCGCCATGCATGTCGACGACATCGATGCAGCGGAAAAACACCTCATCGCCGTCCAACACGACTATAACGGACCCAAATACCGGCCAGACGGGGCGGTCCAAATTTTCCTACATGATCCCGACGGCCACACACTAGAACTCACCACCACCGTCAGTGCTCGACCAGAAGACCGCTCCCTATAGATCGACACAGAGCCCATTCCGTCAATTCTGGAATTTTTTTGACCTAATCTACTCACCTGTGCGACTGTATTTTACATGAGAGATACCGTTATCCAGAATCAGCGCTTTCTGAGACCCTGTGTTCACATCTGGATGTGCCTGGCTCTTTTGGCCATTTTTTCTAACATCGGCTCTGCACAGACGACGTTCCTTGTCACCGCCCCTGGGTTCGCAGCCTACTCTATCGATGGCGCCGACAACCCGTCTCTCACCCTTGTCCGGGGCGAAACCTATATCTTCGACGTCAACGCAAGCTTCCATCCTTTCTACATAAAATCCGTGCAGGGCAATGGAACCGGCGGCACCTATAACGATGGCGTTACCAATAATGGCGACGACATTGGACAAATCACCTTCACCGTTCCTCAAACTGCACCAAACACACTATTCTACGATTGCTCGGTACATGCAGCCATGACAGGGCTGCTGACCATCATTGATCCGTCGGTCACCATTGGAAAAATCAACGTGAACACCGGTGTGACGCTCCCCTCCACCGGACCCGGAACAGGTGTGATTATCCCAGAATCTGCCAGCACCCT
>CAXMRT010000180.1:0-3207 GCA_964196025.1 uncultured Gemmatimonadales bacterium
GTCATGGGTTTTGATCGAAATATCCATGGTGAAGAGCGCTTTGCCACCTGTGATTAGATCATGTAGGTCATGCAAATAAGCCTTCGGCGATTTTGGGATGCAGATCGATGGCGTAAAACCTGAGGAGGTGAAGAAAAATCAAACAAAACGCACGCAATAACGCACGCAATATAATATCAGAACTAAGCGAAATTCACCTAAATCATTGATTTTGTTGGTAGCGGGAGAGGGACTTGAACCCCCGACACGCGGATTATGATTCCCCCTGTTATCAATGATTTACACTGCTCTGCAGACAAGTTGTGCTCTGTACTTTCAAAAAAGCCGGTGTCATTTTTCAGATTTTAAGAAAGATGTTCGCAAACATCCATCGTCATTGGCGCCGGTGATGCTTCATGTCCTAAGATTGTACGTATGCTCATTTTGCGGCTCAATCTTGGTGAAATACAATCCCATCATTTACATGGGATTGTAGCACATCGACCCGCAACATTTGGTCACTGTCGCGCTTTTGCTGCAATCCGACGTCTCTGTCAGGCGAGACTGCCCGGCCCGCCTCAAGACAGTTTAATCGACCGTGCCATAGAAATAGGTGAAACGCCAAGGAGCGCACCTAGCCTAAATGCGTAACTCCCATGACCTGACATCCGTGCATGTTTTAGCTTGGATCAGGAAAGGTCGAAGCGATCAGCGTTCATCACCCTGTTCCAGGCTGCCACAAAGTCATTCACAAACGACTCTTGTGAGTCATCTTGAGCATAGACTTCCGCGATCGCCCGGAGCTGGGAGTTCGACCCGAAGATCAAATCCGCGCGGGTCCCGGTCCATTTCACTTCGCCAGTTGCGCGATCACGCCCTTCGAACACATTTTCCGAGTCCGAGATGGCTTTCCACTCGGTGCCCATGTCGAGCAAATTGGTGAAAAAGTCGTTGGTGAGCGACTCGGGATGTTTGGTGAAGACACCATGTTGGGATTGTCCAACATTTGCCTTCAATACGCGCATACCACCAACAAGAGCGGTCATTTCAGGTGCAGTAAGCGTCAAGAGTTGCGCCTTGTCGATCAGAAAATCCTCTTCGGACACGGTGTAGTCGCCCTTGAGATAGTTGCGGAACCCGTCCGCGATCGGCTCAAGAACGGCAATCGAATCCACATCGGTTTGCGCCTGAGATGCATCCGAACGGCCAGGTGTGAAGGGAACCTCCACCTCGCGTCCTGCATTCTTCGCCGCCAGTTCAACAGCTGCACTACCGCCAAGAACGATCATGTCAGCGAGTGACACCATCTTCCCACCAGACTGCGCGCCGTTGAATTTCGATCGGGAGTCTTCAAGAGTTTCAAGCACTTTCGCCAATTGTACAGGCTGGTTGGCCTCCCAATCTTTCTGTGGTGCAAGGCGAATGCGCGCCCCGTTTGCTCCACCACGCTTGTCGGAGCCGCGGAAAGTAGACGCCGAGGCCCAGGCGGTCGAAACCAGTTCGGATATCGACAGCCCCGAGGTTAAAATCATGGCCTTTAGGTCCGCGATATCTTGCGCATCGACCAAGTCGTGGTCAACCGCAGGAACGACATCTTGCCAGATCAACTCTTCAGCGGGGACTTCCGCACCAAGATAGCGCGAGCGTGGACCCATATCACGGTGTGTCAGCTTGAACCATACCCGGGCGAACGCGTCCGCAAATTCGTCGGGGTTCTGTTGGAAACGCAACGAAATCGGACCATAGATCGGGTCCATCCGCATTGCCATGTCTGCTGTGGTCATCATCGGCGCGTGCCGTTTTGACGGATCGTGGGCATCGGGCACCAAATCCGCAGCTGCTGGATCTGTCGGGATCCACTGTTGCGCTCCTGCGGGGCTTTTCATTAGATCCCAGTCATAGCCGAACAATGTATCGAAATAGCTGTTGTCCCACTGAACAGGAGTAGGGGTCCAGGCGCCTTCGATGCCGCTTCCGATCGTATCAACGCCTTTGCCGCTGCCAAAGCTGCTTCTCCAGCCAAGGCCTTGTTCTTCGATGCTAGCAGCCTCGGGTTCGGGGCCGACAAGGCTTGCGTCGCCCGCGCCGTGGGATTTGCCAAACGTGTGACCACCGGCCACAAGCGCAACGGTCTCTTCGTCGTTCATTGCCATGCGGCCGAAGGTTTCGCGAATGTCGCGACCGGAAGCAACCGCACTTGGTTCACCGTTCGGTCCTTCTGGGTTCACATAGATCAGGCCCATCTGAACCGCAGCAAGAGGGTTTTCAAGATCGCGTTCGCCACTATAGCGTTTGTCGTCGAGCCACGTGTTTTCTGTCCCCCAGTAGATGTCTTCTTCAGGTTCCCAAATATCTTCGCGCCCACCGGCAAAACCAAAGGTTTTGAAACCCATGGATTCTAGCGCACAGTTGCCAGCTAGAATCATAAGATCGGCCCACGAGATCTTGTTGCCGTATTTTTGCTTGACCGGCCAAAGCAGTCGGCGCGCCTTGTCGAGGTTCACGTTGTCAGGCCAGCTGTTGAGCGGCGCAAAGCGCTGCGAGCCCGAACCCGCGCCGCCTCGGCCATCGGCGGTACGATAAGTACCTGCGCTATGCCAAGCCATCCGAATGAAGAAAGGTCCGTAGTGACCATAATCGGCGGGCCACCACTCCTGTGAATCAATCATCAGTGCGAAGATGTCCTTTTTCAGGGCATCAAGGTCCAGTTTCTTGAACTCTTCAGAATAGTTGAATTTAGCGCGCAAGGGGTCAGACTTTGAGGAATTTTGGTGAAGAATCTTTAGGTTCAATTGGTTTGGCCACCAGTCGAGATTTGACGTGCCTCCTGAAGTGGCGTTTGTTTGAGCCCCGTGCATTACCGGACACTTTCCTGCATCACTATCGTTCATATTTCTCTCCTGTCGTGCCCACGGCAATTATACTATTACGCATATTAAGACAAATCATGCCCAATCCACAACTGTTGAGTGCATGCAGTAGAAAAACGGAATCGTTTGACCGCCAGAGTTACGCACGGTAAGGGCTCAATGCGATCGCACAGACCAATTTGGATTAGGGGTTTCTGGCTCATTCAGTTACCCAACAAATAGCCGCCGTGCAGCATTTAATGCCGCTCAACTATAAGATATATATCTAAAAATAATGGTAGCGGGAGAGGGACTTGAACCCCCCACACGCGGATTATGATTATCCCTACTATCAATGAGTTACGCTGCTCATCGTGCA
>CAXMRT010000181.1:0-4112 GCA_964196025.1 uncultured Gemmatimonadales bacterium
TTTACCGATTTTACAAACCCAAGGTTCACGTCGTTGCGAAGCAGCTCCACACGGGGATCTTCGGCGGCTTCATCTAGAGCCGAAACGACCACAGGATCGCAACTGGCATCATCCACGAGCCAGAGTCGACTGATTTCCGGATCGTTCAGCAATATAGGTAAAAGTTTTTCAATGTGTTCACGGGCATCATGTACAGGAACGATCACTTCAGCACTCAACGGGCGGATGTAACGCTGACGAACAGGCGTCGTCTCCAAGGCAATAGCCGAAGGAACAGGGCTCGGACGAAGCCGCCGAAGCCGGCGCTTCAAAGGCTTCGTCCACCCGAAAAAGACATGCCCGCATCCACGAAAGAAACGATCTTGAACCTCTCTCCTTTGACCCTGTGACAAACGGAGTCTCAACACACTTCCTCCGGAAAACTCAAGCATGATGACCAAAAATGGACTCAAAAGTTCAGGCGTGTCAATCCGAGCCGAGAACCCAGAAAGCAGCGCCTCGGGATTTCCGGGAAAAATTTCAGCCACATCGGAACGCCGCAATTGAGCGCGGACGTCTTGAACCCTAGCTCCTAGAGCACTCCGAAGATAAAGACGTTCAAGCGATTCCTTTGGAAAATGAGCCCAGCCCCGGAGTTCAATAGAATGACGTTCGACAAGGAACAGATCAAGAACGGCTCGGGGTTCGCCTTTTTTTTGTGATAGAAGAGAGGACTTCATCGACTGATATTGCACATTGAAAACCTGCATATCAAGAGGCAATTGAGCGCAGATGTGTCAATCGCGAGCAAACGCTTAAGCCTTGCGGTGCGCAGAGCGCTATGATAACAAAATCACGTGATTACACCCCCCTATGAACCTGGTTGTCATGAAATCGAATGCCGTAATTTATTTGGCAACTCGCTGGTCTGTCATGACACGCCAAAAGACACCGATTCGGGTCTCTCGCCCACCTCTGTGTTCATCTGTTTCACCAGCCGCTCGGGGTCTTACTGGCTGAGCGAGGCTTTGGCGTCCAGCGGCACTCTGCCTTCCGCAGGAGAGCTGTTCAATCACAAGACGATTCGCTCAACATGCGAGCAACAACCTCAGCTAGAGTCGCTGTCCCAGTACAGTCAGTGGATTCAACAGAAAACCGCTCGCAACAACTACTTTATAACGAAGGTTAGCCCTAAACAATTGCTCATGCTCTCCCGCAACCAACTCATCCCAAGAATTTTTTCGAGCCCGAAATTCATTTTTGTACGTCGCCGTGATCTACTTGCCCAGGCGATCTCCCTTGTCTTCGCGAAACATCACGGGACGTGGCGCAATGGCGGCCCTTCACAGGGTGAGCCCCCGTATGACGCAAATGAAATCCGCCTGAAGGTTGATGGCCTCGCTGTAGCAAACGCTCAGCTTGAAGCGTTCTTCGCCATGAATGGCCTAATTCCGTTTGACGTGGTGTACGAAGACTTTTCAGAAGACCCAGAGACCACTCTGTCAAACCTGTCCCAATGGCTACACGAACCGAGCGTTCACTACGCCGCCGAGAACGTTCAGGCAATAAAAGACTCTAGCGGACTGAAGGACCAGTGGCGAAAACGGTTCCTTGAAGAGGCTGCAAAGACTTCGTGAGCGGCCCCGACTTCATTGGTATAGGGGCACAAAAGGCGGGCACAGGCTGGCTTGCACAAATCTGCCGCGACCATCCTGACATCTGGATGCCTCCCGTAAAGGAACTCCACTACTTCGATCGTTCTCGTAGATACCCCTCGCCAAGCATCGCGACCCATGCCTCTCCATTGAGCCGCTTTTTTTACCCGAACCCCCGACAACGAATGCAGGGTGGACTGAAACGGATTCGGACAGCGCTCGCCAAGGGAAATGCGGCAGACGCTAGATGGCTATCACGCTATTTTCTCCAGACATGCAGTGACGACTGGTATAGACAGCTGTTCCCAGACACACCCAAATCGATTAGCGGGGAAATCACTCCCTCTTACATGATGCTTGATGCCGTTGACGTCGCACAAGTGTATACCGCGGCCCCAAAATCCAAGATCATCATCATTCTTCGAGACCCCGTTGCACGGGCTTGGTCCCAGATTCGGTTCACGTTTTTGCGCGGTGGAAACACCTCTCTGCCGACAACAGATACGCTCATCCGATTTATCGACTCGGCCCCTCAAAAACTCCGAGGCTCCTACACACGCAGCCTAATGCTCTGGGAGGGTGCTTTTGGCACGGAACAGGTCTTTGTCACATTTACTGACATGCTCGAGTCCCAGCCAGCAGAGGTTTGCAACTCAGTGTATCGCTTTCTGGGTGTGTCTCCCCATCGCCCGGCGCTCGACCTTCTTGAGCAACACGTAAGCCCTTCCCCGAATGCAGACATGCCCACCGCCGTGCGGGACCATCTATACTCAGTATACACCCCAGAGCTTCAGCGTTTGGCTGAACGTTTCCCAACACCATGCGAAGCCTGGCTCTCTAAGGCCCGGAACCGAGCACATCCGTCCAGCGACAGCGGGGTCGTACGCAGGGGCACTACTGCAGGGGCTTCGCAATGGAAAAAAGAACGTCAAACAATTCAGAGCCGCCTCGTGTTGACAGGTCTGAAAAAATTGCCGAACGCGACCGTTCGACGCGCGAGCCGCGTGTTGTTTGATCGGGAGCGTCGCGTACTCATGGACTTTTCTGCAAAAGGAGGCTGCACAATTGCCACCAAAATGTTTTTTACTCACATGGATCTCCTCGACCGTGCACTCGCACATTCCCCCTGGGTACATGACTTTCGCAGAGCCCATTTTTACGAAGAGCATCCCTGTACGGTGACGGATCTCCTCTCACGCCGTAACCAACTGTTTAAAGTGGTGCGCAATCCCTACGACCGCGTCATCAGTGGATTGCGACAAAAAGTACGCACTCGGAAAAACGTGGACCGCATCACCGACTTTCTGGACATTGATGATATTCGCGACATTACCTTCAGAGGTTTCGTTGACTTCCTTGAGTCTATCAATCTTCGACATCACTGCGATAGTCACTATCGAATTCAGGTTCAGGATTACGAGCGTCTAGGCTTACGCACCCCTCGGGTTTGCAAGATCGAGACATTTAAACAAGATATCGATAAATTGAACGAAGCGCATGGCTATGCCTTTGACCCGCTGTCGGTAACCTCCAACCATCATGTCAGTCGTGACAACACGTGGCACGACCTTGCCAGCGATACCGCTTGGAGCGTGTTTGACGATGACCTTCACCAACTGCCGGACTACCGCCTATTCTACGACAGAGACCTCTACGAGCGAGTCAAACGACTCTACTGGTGCGACATCGATCGCTACCACTATGACTTCCCGTGGCCGATTCCCCTCGTCTAGGCTCTGCTAAGGACTCGGTGCTAAAAGTCGGACAGTCTGCTGATAGAGGGTGATGTCTGCCCCCTTCAGCCGCACGTCTACTCGATGCAACTGCCCGTCGCAAAGGTGCTCGGGGATCGCCAATATAAAGTCCTGACGGGAGTCTACTGCGCATAGAAAACCATCCTCTTCTCCGTTCGCCCAACAGGATTCACGAGTATTCGGAACCAGACTCCCATCGATGATGACCTGAAGACAATCGCTCTCCATAGGCCCAACCGGGTGTTGAACCCAACCCTGGAGAACGCCACCTTCTACGTACGTTACACAGCCGAGATCCCCACTCTTCGGCAAATACTCGCGACATTCGACTCCAGCAAAATCCTCAACAGGGTCCTCTGCCTCAATAAAAAACTGATGATGTTCACCGTCAAAACAATGTGCAGGCAGAATAAAACGAAACCCGTAACACCCGTTTCCTATATTATGTTCGTACAAGTCGCCCCTCGAGTGATCCGCGAGAGCCTTAGAGACCAGCTTTCCGTCCACCCACAGACGAATCCACCAGCGACGATCAGGATCCTCTGTATGCCAACCCCACCCAATCAGCCCGTAAATACTACAGGTATCAATGTACAGCTCCAAACCCTGCACCTCACGCGTGACGTCAGAGCGGCATGCTGCTTGATGGTTCTCATCGGATTGAGCGTTTTCGCCGGAATCTACGTCAGGTTCGTGATTGAGAAAATCACACCCTCTATCTACA
>CAXMRT010000182.1:0-24692 GCA_964196025.1 uncultured Gemmatimonadales bacterium
GAAGATCAGTTTTTGATCCAGCATGAATTCATCAAGCGCTTGCACCGGCGCTATAGCGAGGAGTCGATCGAGATTCCCTTTCCGATCCGGACCTTGTACATGGGGGATCGGAGTGATGGCGCCAAAGGGTCTGATGCCGCATTAACGCTTGATGTTACCGACCCTTCTTGAAGAGTCTAGTGGTTGTGGGCCTTGTGGCGCTGGGGTGCCGGGTGATTTGGTTGGGTGATTGGGTTGCGGGGGCGCCTGCCCGTTGGGTCATACGCACTACACAAGCATCGATAGATTAGTCAGGGATATTCCTGTGGTTTGGTCGCAGAGGGATGCCGGGTGATTGGGTTGGGTGATTGGGTTGCGGGGGCGCCTGCCCGTTGGGTCATACGCACTACACACGCATCGATGGATTAGTCAGGGCATTCTTGTGGTTTGGGTCTTGTGTCGCTGGGCGCCGGGTGATTGGGATGGGTGATTGGGTTGTGGGGGCGCCTGCCCTTCGGGTCATACGCACTACACAAGCATCGATGGATTGGTAAGGGGTAGTCTTGTGGTTTGGGTCTTGTGTCGCTGGGGCGCCTGCCCGTTGGGTCATACCCCGGTCATCCGACAGGGCGGGCGCACTACACACGCATCGATGGATTAGTAGGGATGTGCGGTCATACGGGGGTTGGGCGCTAAATGTTCATTTTATTGACATTTAGAGGGTGTTTGTGGGATGCTCTGACCATTCTCAACGGGTAGACGAGCCCAAATTTTTTAATGACGGTATTGAAGGAGTGAGCATGACAGGCATTAAGCACGTGGTAGTGGCGATCTCATTGATGGGGCTCTTGTCGGCCTGCACGACGACGAATACAGGACCCGTAGCGCCCACGGCGGCCCCGATTGTTAAGAAAGTTCCCCAGCGCGCCTTGTTCAAAGCAGTTGAAGATGGTGACGTGGATGCGGTGCGAAATGCCGTCAAATATGTGAATGTAAACTCGATTGATGGTGAGCGCTTCACACCGTTGCACTGGGCTTGTTACTTTGGTGACAACCAGAGTGTCAGCGTTCTGATCGCTGCGGGTGCAAACCTGAATGCGCGTAACTCTTATGATAAAATGCCGATCCACTATGCAATCACGAAGAACAGAATTTCAACCATCACGTATCTGATCAAAAAAGGCGCCTCCGTCGTCAAGAAAGATACGAGTGGTCGGGAGCCGCTTTATTATGCGGTGATCGACTCTCACGTTAAATCGATTAATGCGATGGCTGCGGGTGGGGCAAACGTGAACGCGATTGATCGTGATGGAAAAACCTATGTTCATCATGCTGCCGCGCTTGGACGAGTTGAAGCCTACTCGGCACTGAAGGCTGTGGGTGCAGATATTGCCACAGGTGATAATCTCGGAAATTCGGCGCTTCATTTGTCCGTTGGCAATAACTTTGGCGAAGTGACAGAGGCCTTGATTGAAGATGGTGCGAGCGTCGACCATGCGAATGTTCAGGGATGGACGGTTTTGCATGCGGCCGCTGCTCGAGGTAAGAGCGAGGTTGTCGATTTAGTGGTTTCTGCGGGTGGCAACACAGAGGCGAAGGATAACGTGGGGCGGACGCCTTTGCACGTTGCGGCAGAAAAGGGGAACTATGAGATGGCTGCCGGCTTGATGGATGCTGGGGCGAATGTGAATGCCGCAGACAAAGACGGATTGACACCTGTTGATTATTCGATGAAGCATAAACATCCGGCGGTGTCTGCAAAGATCCGTGCAAAGGGTGGCAAGGTTAGCGCTCACTTGAAGAAGTAGGCAGCGCCTAACGAGCTGAGCCCTGTCGGAGCTGGGGCTGCCAATCCATGTCGTTTTCACGTGCATCGCATGAACGGGTCCTCTATTCTGTCGCCCTATGAAACTGACTGGGGAACACTGGATCGGCGCCGAACGCTCGGCGGAAACTGAGGCCGACTTTCGAGTCACGAACCCCGCGACTGCTGGGGAGTTGGAGCCTGCCTTTCACGATGCGACACCCGCGGAGATTGATCGTGCGGTGCAGGCGGCCGAAGCGATTTTTGATGACTTTCGGAATCTGTCCAACGGTGTGCGTGCGACGTTTCTGGAGAACATCGCTAGCGAGCTGTTGGAGCTTGGGGACGACCTGGTTGAGCGGGCGATGGCCGAAACGGGGTACCCTCGTGGCCGGATCGAAGGTGAACGCGGGCGGACAATGGGGCAACTCAATATGTTTGCGGCGTTGGTTCGTGAGGGGCAGTATCAAGGGCTGTGTGTAGAGAAAGCCTTGCCAGACCGCGAGCCGATTCCTCGGCCGGATCTCCGGCGTCGGTCTATTCCCTTAGGCCCTGTTGCGGTGTTTGGTGCGAGTAATTTCCCCTTAGCTTTTTCGACCGTGGGAGGCGACACCGCATCGGCTTTGGCGGCGGGATGTCCGGTGATTGTGAAGGGGCATCCGGCTCATGCTGGAACGTGTGAATTGACTGCGGCTGCTGTGCAGAGTGCTGCAAAGAAGAGTGGGGTTCCGTCTGGGGTCCTGTCCTTGGTTCAGGGGCAGTCGACAGCGGTGGGCATGGCGCTTGTTCGACATCCGCACGTGAAAGCCGTGGGCTTTACGGGCTCGATTGCTGGCGGTCGTGCCTTATTTGATGCCGCTGCTGCGCGTGAAGAGCCGATCCCTGTATTTGCTGAAATGGGGAGCACCAACCCCGTGTTCCTGATGCCTGACTCGTTGGTCTCTGACGGTGCGGCGCTCGCGGAAGGGTTTGCCGGTTCTATTACCATGGGATTCGGGCAGTTCTGCACGAGTCCTGGACTTCTTTTTACTGTGAAGAGTGACTCTAGCAAGGCCTTTGCTAAGGCCTTGGAAACGGCCCTGTCTGGTTCGGCAGATGGGACCATGCTGCATGCCGGTATTAAGGCTGGCTATGACGCGGGTGTTGCGGAGTTGGCGGCTTTAGACGGAGTCGAACGATTGACAGCCGCTCGGGAGGCGGACGGTGCGTGTACAGCGGTCGCGGCCTTGTTTCGGGCGGACGCGGCTACATTCTTGGCTGCTGGACGACTTGAAGAGGAAGTGTTTGGTCCGTGTTCCGTGATCATCGAATGCGACTCAACGGATCAAATGGTGGAGATTGCGCGTGGTTTGCATGGGCATCTGACGGCGACGATTCACAGCTCGCCTGAGACCTTGGTTAACTATCAGGATTTGATCACCGCGCTTGAGCGTAAGGTGGGGCGCCTGGTCTTTAACGGTTATCCGACCGGGGTTGAGGTCGGCCAAGCCATCACACATGGCGGGCCGTATCCAGCGACCACTGACAGTCGTACGACTGCTGTAGGGACGGGCGCGATTACGCGGTTCTTGCGTCCGGTGACTTATCAGAGCTTTCCAGCGGAGGCGTTACCGGCGGCACTGCGCTAGGACGCTTGATGCACCTTTTGGACTAGGGTGTTAGTCGTGCGATCAACGTGTGGTGGTCGGGGTAGGATTGGGTGAGGGCGTGTTTTTCTGCGAGCTCAAAATCCGAGAAGTTGAATCCGGGTGCAACGCTGCAACCGACGAGTGTGTATCCTGATGTGGCCTCCGGTTCAGCCGCGAACCACGTATTCGCTGGGACGGTGGCTTGAGGAAAGGCGTTGGGCGGGTCTTTCGCCAGCAGAACGCTACTGTGAGTGCGGTCTAGCATGTGGATTCGTAGTGGGACACCGTCGTAGTGGTGCCATGTTTCATCAGAACGGATGCGATGGAACATTGAGCAGTGATCGGCTTCTAAAAGGTAGTAGATGGATGTGGCGACCGGTCGTTGCCCGTCGAAGCCGCTGGGTAGGGCGGTTTGGGGAAGCGAGTGGCTGGAGCGATAGACTTCTTTGTACCAGCCACCTTCAGGATGTTGGATGAGTTCGAGTGCGTGGACCCAGTCCTCAGCGGATTTCATCTAAAGGTGATTTAGAGTCCACTGCCGTTGGTGCGGGTGGCGCCGTGCTTCTGGAGATAATGTTGGATTTGGGGCGCGCGTGCTTTTTTCTTGTAGCGTGTTGCGGCGATGTCGAGTGCGGTGACGCCGTCGTTCGCTTTCGCGTTAACGTCTACACCGCCTTCCACGAGAGCTTTTACGGTTTCAAGATGTTTGCCGATGGTTGCTTGATGGAGAGGTGAGCGACCATACAATTCGTCTTTCAAGAATACATTCGCCGCTTGTTGAACGAGGTGGCGAACCACCGCTGCATGTCCGTAGACAGATGCGTAGTAGAGAGCCGTCCAGCCGCCATCGTCTGGCCGGTCCAGTTCAGCGCCTTTCACAACGAGAAGTTGAACCATCTCAAGTTGCCCTGCTTTGGCTGCATTGTGTAAGACATTGATGTGGTGATGGGGCTCACCATGGTTGATGTCTGCGCCAGCGTCGATCAACGCTTCGGCGACTTCGACGTGTCCCATGAGAGCGACTTCGAAAAGTGGTGTGTATCCTTGCTTGTCGACCGCGTTGGCGCCCTTCTTATCAAACTTAGGGCTCGCAAGAAGCATGTCGACGATTTCTTTGTTCTTGTGTGTTGCTGCTAGATGAAGCGGGGTTTGGCCTTCGAAGGTGCGAACGTTCGGGTTCGCGCCTTTTGCGAGCAGTAGTTCGACGATACTTTTGCTGTTGTGCCAGGAGGCCCAATGAAGCGGATAGTAACCATCGTTACCCTGTAGGTTGATTTCCATGCCAGCGTTGATTGCTTTGATGGCGGCCGTTTCGTTGCGGGTTTCGACGGCGAGGTGTAGGGGGGATTTGGGTTTGAGCTTTTTGCGGACGATCGGAGTTGGGATTTCGATGGGTCGTTCCCACGCAGGGATCGCTTGTTGTTCCATGCGTTGGACCGCGCAGCTGGTGGAGAGCGTTGCAATGACCACTGCTGAGAGACTGGCGAAAACACTCGTGCGTACGTTCTTCATACTGTTGGAACCCCCAAGATGTTGTGACTCAACCTGTTTGCAACAGGTGGACTCATTTTAGAGAATGGGCTCAATGTGTCAAGGAGAAGGGGGCCAGCTCGGAGTCGGATGTCGCGCAAATTCCTTGGAAATCGCCTTGTAGAGGCCTGCCAGCCACTCTGGCTGCTTCTGTGAGACGCTTAATTCGAATTGTCTCGGATCGTGCGGGCTACTGATCACCTTGCAGTTTTTGGGGCCAATGCGGTCGACTAAGGTGAAAATTTCTTCAATCGCGGGGTCGCCGATAGCGATGCACCCGATGGATACGGCCTTGCCGTGGATGAAGATATCGGAGCCGGGTTGGGTGCGTCCCTCCTTTTCTGCGAACGCGAGGTCGAAGTAGTTGGGGTAATTTAGTTTGAGGGAGAGGTGGTAGCTACTGTTTGGGTTTAGGTGCGTGATGGAGTAGAAGCCCTCGGGTATTTGCCGGTCTCCCTCCCTGAGTTTGGGGCCTTCGCTGCCACTGGTGGCGGTTAGAGGGTAGGTGTGGATCAGGCGGGAGCGCCCTTGGGGGTCGTTTGCGCGCAGCTCCATTTTTCGTTCACGCTTCATGACTAGGAGCGTGACGGTGCGTGGGGGAAACGCGACCTGTGCGATCTTGAAGTGGGACGAGAGTCGGGTCTCTGCGGCGGGCCCGATTTCGGTGATGACGGTTTCAACAGAGCGGCCGCCGGTGACTTTTGTGGCGACAGGGTGCCAGATGCTGCGGCCAATCGATGTGATTAGACTGATGGCGATGATGGAAATGATGCCAAGTGTGATGCTTCCTCTGCGATTGAACATGTTCCCAGAATAGGGGTGGGATGTGTCAACCATGTGACCAAAGGGTGAAAGAGTGTGACGGGGGGGCTAACTGATTGATGTGAGTGCCATGCGTCGAAAGTGTCGCAAAAGGCGTGTGAGCAGGAACATGCCCACTGAACAATGAATCAGAACGTCTGTCAGTCCGATAAGCGGGCCGGCTATGGAGCCATACCCGTAGTCAGAAAGGGAATACATATAATGGTGACTGGGGTTCGTTAGGGGGAGAATTAGAATGAGGCAGGGGGTGCCGACGATCATGGTGAGTGCGAGGATGTTGATGGACGACGGGCGGGGTGTACGCACTTTTATGTCGTCGACATCTCGAGTTCGATTCGTCCAGAAGTGTTCGCGCGCCCCTCGATGCTGCAGTGAGAGTGTGGCGAGTACCAAGAGGATGACGCAGCCGCTGGTCGAGAGAATGGCGATTGGAGAGTCGGTGTAAACCGTAATCTTAAGTGCGGCGGGCACGACGAATCCCAGACCACCCAGAAAAACAAATGACAGGATGTGGCAGGTGCGACTTTGCCTGAGAAGCCCGATGCCGGCGAGGCTGGTCAGGGCGCACCATAGAATGAAGTATGCTTCTACGGAATTCTCAGTAAACAGTCCCGCCAAGAACCAACGAAAAAAACAATTGTACAGAAGGGCCACGACAACTGCAGTGAAGAAGCCGAGTTCCTTTTTATTGCGAAGCGAAATGAACATCGCGAGCATTCCGTAGCAGAAGGCCATCGACGTGAATTCTGCTAGGACAATGACAACGAGAGGGAGCGATTCAAGGAAACTGTAGCCGTGTGCATATTGGGAGGTTAGTAATAGGACGCCGCCAAGGAGGCTTGCCGTCAACCAGGGGAGAAGGGTGCGGACCGCAGCGGTCAGTTTGCCGGCGACGATGTCGGAGGGAGAAAGTGTCGTTGTGAGTAAAATGTCGAGGGTCCGGTCCCGTTTTTCGCGGTTAAACGCCCGGCTACAGGTGGCGAGTAGGCTGAGGGTGAAAACGCAGGTGGAAAAAATCGACGTCACCACAACGGCTAACTCAATGACATCGCTGTTGGCGCCGGGGACAAGCATGCCGATACCGAGGCTAATGGATAGAATGATACCGAGGGTGATGCCACACTTGATCCATGCCGAGCGCTCCCCGCCGTGATGGATATTGAGTTCGCGCCAGCAGATGGGATTGCCGCGCACGTGAAGTCTTTTGAGTCCGGAAGACGTTGTCTGCCCAGGGGTGTCGGAGTCTAGGCGTGTTTGCGTGTTGTGTTGTTTGTTCTTTGCCAAGTGCGTTTTACGTTCTGCCGTGGTGGCGGTTTCGGATTCGTTACTCGTGTTTCCAGACTGCATGAGTACCGTACGAGGCAAAATCTTATGGGCGGCGACGAGGAAGGGTATAGAGATAGCCATATTGAAGAGGGGGTTGATGGACGTGTAGAGCGTGTGTTCGTCGCGAAGCAGAGACAGCATGGCGGTGAAGGGTGAGAGGATGCTGACGATTGGTGTGTATTCGTCCTGTGTGAGTCCGGAATGGTGGCATATCCAAACGACGATTAGAGGAAGAAAGATGAATACGTTCATGATGCTTAACAGGCACAGACTTCCCATTGTCTTGGTATTGCGTGCGATCGCGGCGATGAAAAGGCCTAAAGACGTGCCGAGAAATATCGTGCTTACGAGAACTAAAAACGCCATGCCTATTTGGCGGGTGGAGACGCCGCCCAGCGAGACGGAGAGTATGAATAGAGGGAATACCGATGCGACGACGAAGAGGGTTGCCAGAATAGTATTGATCAGTTTACCCGTTAGGAACTGGCCCGCCGAGATATCTGAGAGAAGTAGAAGGCCGAGCGTGCGATCTTCTTTTTCGCGCACTACGCTACTCGCGGCGAGTAGCATAGGGATGAAGAGCATGGTTGCCAAAGTGGTGAGAGCGAGTGACTTAAATATCTTTAGCCCGACCGTCGACGTTGCGCTTACCGCGGCGTCGTAGATACCGAAGCCGATAATGGTGGCGACGATCAAGACGAAAGCGACCCGCTTCCAGTAGAAGCGTCTAGACCGCGGTTGGGTGGCGAACTCGCGGCGTAGAATCACGTGCAGGAGCCCGAGCGACGATGCGCCTTCCTTGAAGTAGGTGGTGGCGGCAGGTGTTAGTGTCAGAATCAATAACCCTGCGTAGATAACGGCGATGCCTATCGAGGTGAAGCTAAAGAGGTGGAGCGTGGTGACTTCTCCGATGTAGACACAGATGCTGAGTGAGAAAAGTGGGCGGCACCATTTTTGTGCGTCAAACAAACCGATCGCAATGGCAATATGCAGTGCCGCGGCGATGAGTAGGTGGGTCGAGAGTTGGTATGCCGTGAGGGGCGGGAGAAAAAACGTTTCGGCGAAAAACGCGTCGTCGGTGTAGAACGTTAGGGCTGCGGAACCGAGGAGGGTCGCGAAAACCATCAGGAGTAGTGCTGTGAAAGCGATGACGGGCGGCCGGCGGTATTCCGAGGTTTTGGAAAAGAGCGTTGTCAAAGCGCTGATGACGTGGGTATGGCTAGGCCATTGCATGATAGGGGCTGCGGAGGATCAGTCGTCTTGGTTTGTGAGATGCATGAAGATTTCCTCTAGATTTGCTTCCCCTCGTTTTGCTGATTGCAGAATGATGTTGTTGTCCATGCAGGCTCGAATAATGTCGTAGCCCTGAACCGAGTCTTCGTGTTCGACAAAGATCTGATCGTTCTGGGTTCTCACGCCGAGTACACCCGCGAGATCTGTCAGAAGGGTGACGGCGGTATCGGTGTCTGACTGGACGGTGAGTTCCATGAATGCGCGTCCTTTGAGAACGGTGGAGGAGGCTTCCTCAATGGGGCCCACGAAGACAAGTTTTCCTGCTTCCATGATGACCACCATATCGCAGAGATTTCCGAGTTCGCTCAGGATGTGAGAGGAAATGAAAATGGTCTTCCCCATGGCTTTGAGCTCCTTGAGGAGTTCCATCAATTCAATACGTGCCCGTGGATCGAGGCCAGAGGCGGGTTCATCTAGGAGAAGGAGGTCGGGAGAGTGGATGAGGCAGCGACCTAGCGTGAGTCGCTGTTGCATGCCGCGTGAGAGTCCTGCGATGAGGGTGTCCTTTTTCACTTCGAGATTCACAAGCGCTAGAATGTCGTCTACTAGGCTGCGGCGTTTGCCGCCTGGAATACGGTAGGCTGCGGCGAAGAACTCCAAGTATTCGCCGGCGGTCATGTCGGTATAAAGGCCGAAGTAATCGGGCATAAAGCCGATTGCGTGCCGGACCTTGTGTTGGGCGAGCGCGGATCGGGTGTCGTGCCCGAACACCTTTGCGACGCCGCTATCTTGTTTGAGTAGGGTGGCAAGGGTGCGCATCGTGGTGGTTTTTCCGCATCCGTTAGGGCCGACGAATCCTGCGATGACGCCTTTGGGGATACTGAAGGTGACATCATCCAAGGCTTTGAGCGAGTCGTAGCGTTTGGTGAGTCCTCGAATTTCGATAGCGTATTCGATGTCAGGCTCGGGTGAGGGGTCAGGTTCCATTTAACTTCTCCTTGGGGAGAACCATGCGGATCACGCATGCGCTTCTCTCTTGTGGGTTTCCGCCGGAAAGCGTTGTGGGTAACAACGGGCTAGAGGGGTCGATGTAGATGAGTAGAACGTCATGGCCGAGATCTGTCACATGCTTCAGGCTGAGTGAGCGCTCGCGGGAATCCATGCGTTCTACGGGGGAATACACGTTCTCGTCGTTGCTCGAGTGGGGGAGGGTGAGCTGTTTGAGGTACAATTCTAGGTCTTTCTTCTGAGGAAGAATTTTTGTGCCTTCACTGCCGTACCCTGAATCGAAGCCGGCGGCTTGGTTGACCGATTGGTGGAGTTGGGACCAGCTGCGATGACCGTTTGGGATGGACCATTCGGAGGCTCCGATTTTTGAGCAGTCGCGGTAGCCTTTGCTCGATCCTAGGCTGACGCCGGTTACCTTGAGGTCGTCCGGGAGGGTGATGATTCGTTTGCCTCCTTGTTGGTTTATCATGACGGCGTGTTTCCAATCGGTATACCAAGCGGCTTCGAAGCGCTTGTTTGAGAAAATCGGAATGCGGGTCTGGATCGAGGCTTCTCGGTCGCTCTCAATCTGAACAAAGGCGAGATCGCCGACGCCCTTGCTTGATTCGTGTGCGGAAAATTGAACATCGGGCTGTGTCGTCGTGAGGTCATAGGTTGCGTTTTTCGCCGAGTAGATCCACATGCGAGAGTTCCCTCGGGCACGTTGGGTGTCGAGCGAGACATCGAGTATATGCACCATGACGGCGCGCATTTGCCCGATGTTCACCATGCTGGTGTATCCGTAGGCCATGAACGAGAATCCGATGATCGCGGCGGTGAATATGACCCAAGTGAAGGCGGGTTTCTTTAGGCGTTTGACGATCTGGTGATCGATAGGACCGATGACCAGCAGGTAGACGAGAACGATGAGGAAGAGGGAAAAAATACCAATTTTCCCGTCTGTTGCGTTATCGGCCCAGAACTCGGTGAGGAGTCCGGTTCCAAAATGTTCTCGAAAGGCCTCGGTGTCCTTTAACTTGGCGAGAGGGAAGATCTGGAAGAGTGGGCTGTGTGTGGGCCATTTGTTTTCAGGGCCGATCGCCCAGACAGGCAGATGTGTCGGGGCGTAGGTTCCGAGCCCGGACGATCCGATTCCGTTGCGTACGGCTCGGAGGGTGTCGAGGCCGACGAGTTGTTTGAGGTTTCGGTTGAAGTCGTTCTCTCTCAGGAGTGGGGATGCGACCAATACGATTCCGCCGGTGTTGAACCAATCGTGTAGGGCGCGTAGTTGACCGGGCTCCAGTTTGATCAGTGCCGGGCCAGTGATGTAGACGGCGTAGACAGAGTCGTAGCCGAGCGGGTTGTCGGGCATCATGAGGCCGCTCATTGCGACGCAGCGATAGCGCTTTTGGATTGTGCGACGGAGCGGGTGGCGTCCGAGAGCGCCTAGGCAGAGGACGATGGGTCGATCATCGCCGCGGAGTTCAGCTGGGATCGTGATGTCGGAATACTTGCTGTCGGAGTAATCGATGGAGACCGAGAGCCCAAACTTGTTTTGGTGTCGCGTGAGTATGGTGTAGCGCTTGACTGATTTTGAGGGACTGTCAAAGGGTGTCGATTCGGTGACTTCGGGAGAGCCGCTGGAGAGAGCTGCTCTATGGGTGATCCGGATGTTGCCTTTGACGCTGTCAACGTTGTTGGAGATGATGACGGTGACGGGTATGAGTCGGTTTGCATTGGGAACCAAGCCGTTGTAGCCGACGGAGACGGAGACGTCGGGACGTGTGGATGCCGCGTGTAGCGTGTGCGTCATCCCTGACACCCCTAGTAGGACCAAAAGTACGGTAGCAACCCTGCGTTTCATCTGTTTGATCTTACTGTCCGCGGGCGCTGGGTGCAAGCGGATGTTAGAGGAATGGCGGGAAAAGCCTTTAGCCGTCAAGGGTGTCGAGTGGTCTTAGACGAAGATGCGTTTGTGGTAGACCAGCCATTCCAGCAGCAGAAAGATAGCTGCCGCCAAGACGAGGTATCGCCAGTACTCTTGGTTGACGTGATGGAGGGACGAGGCGGAGACGACTTCTTTATCGTCGATCACAGGGGCGTCAACAATGTTGAGGTTGGATTCTTCCGGATCGAAGAGGTTGACCGACACCTGGTAGGCGTCGGGTTTTTCTGGGTTGATCGTATAGATGCCGCAGGCATTGACATCCGAGTAACTGAAGTCACCGCCGGCATACTGTTTCATTTTCACGGTGCGACCGTTGGGTGTGAGAATGACGGGGGCGTGGCGGTTTGCTGGAGTCGAGATGGGGTCGCCGACTTTAATGTTCGTTTGGAGGAGCTGTGCCCGAAGGTCGCTGAAGGTGTTCAGGATGTTATTGAGGAAGAGCGGGAAGGAGACGATGAGCGGCCAGTTGGATTTGACTGGGTCGAAGCCGACGATGCAGATGCCGGATCCGTCGACTTGGGTCAGTCCGATTAAGGGGGATTCTGTACTGTTGAGCAGGATGACCGAGCGTGGCGGGAGAGTGAGTCGTGTGGTCTCGGAGATAACGAGATTTTGATAGTCTAGAAACCGATTCGCGGGATGGGTGCTATCCCAATCCAGCACTGGGGGAGAGGGGATGCGTTCTCCGAGCACGAGGTCGGGAAGTTCTGGGGCGCAACCGAGGTATAGGTTGTGGGCTTGGGCGATTTCGGGTTGGGCGACTTGGTTCCAGATGACGGTGTGATAGCGGGCTCCTTGTTCGTCGGTGTAATCGTCCGGCGCGATGACATCTGACTGTGTTCCGGGAGAGGCGTTGAGAACGCGAGTGATGAAAAACGTGCGTGTGCCGACGACTAGGACGCGGCGATGGACGGGGGCGCCGACGATCTGCCATGCTTTGTTGTCGACAGCGAGAGCATCTTTTGTGTCGAGCTCGAGTTCAACGGTGCCGCCTTTGAGAAGGGTCGCTTCGAAAATCTGGGAGATGGTTTCGCGCGCAGCGACTTTTAGGTATTTGCTGTCGAGTGTCTTTCCGTCGAGCCGGACCGCCATGTTCCCGCTCATTTCTTTGTCGGAAAAGTTTTGAACCGCAACAAACATTTCAACGAGGTTACGATCGTGTATCGAGCGTCGGACATCCAGGCCCGTGATCGCCAGGTTGTCGGCGGGCGACCCAATTTTCTCATAGGATACCGGCATGGGAAGTTCTAGGTCGGGTGGGGTGTGGAAGTCACCATCCGATAGTAAGAGGACGTGCGGGTTGGCTCTGGCGGGGGCGACGGACTTTGCGAGTTCAAGGGCGGGCAGCACATCGGTAGGGCGTTCAGTGGGTTTGATTAGTGAGAGGGCGTGGTGGAGTGCTCGTTTATTGTTTGTGAACCGCGAGAGTATGCGTGCGCGGGAGTTGAAAACGATTACCATCGCGGCTTCTTTGCGGCCGATTTTGTCGACCAATACTGACGCGCTCTCGAGGGCTAGATCTAGACGCGAGCGGCCTTGGTCGTCGATCGTTTGCATGGAGGCTGAGTTATCGATGCAGATGATCAAGCTTTTGTCGCTGCGGTTGGTCGCTTTGACGACGGGGCGACAGACCGCGAAGATCAGCGCAAGAAGCGCGAGCAGTTGGATGAGCATGAGGATACTGCGTCTTAGGCGTTGAAAGGGGGAGTTGACCCGCATGTCCTCTACCACCTTTTGCCACAAGAGTGTGCTGGAGACGGAGACCTGTGGACGTTTGAGCTTAAGAAAGTAGAGCAAGATCAAAAGTGGAACAATGGCCAATAGAGAGAGCGACCACAGGTTGGTGAGGTCAAACGGTAGTCCCATGACAGCAAGTGTGTTCATCGTACCAATCCTTGTCGGCGCAGCACATCGAGAATAAGTCGTTCGAAAGGTGTGGCTGTGGAGGTTAGGGCATAGTAGCCACCGCGTTCCTGCATATGCGTTTTGATGCCGTCGCAAAAGGTGTTTAGTGTGTTGGCATATAGGTCCATCAGCGATTTGCCCATAGAGACATCGGTAGACGATCCCATTTCCGCATCGACGAGTCGGAGATCGCCTTCGTGGTCGGGATTGAGTTCTTGAGGCGAGAGCACGTGCAAGGCGAAGACTTCGAAGTTACGTCCGAAGAGGTGTCGGAAGGCTTGTTCGTAGCCTGAAAAATCATAGAAGTCGGATATCACCATCACGATGCCCTTGCTTGGGGAGCGCATCGCGAATTCTTTAATGGAGTTCTCAAGCGATGTCTGTGGGGCCGGAGGGATGTTTTCGAGAAAGTTGAACAAGTGATTGCCGTTGACCTTGCCGCGTTTTGGACCGAAGGAGTGGGTGATGCCGTCGCCAAAAGCGTGAACGCTTAGGCTATCCATGTTCGCCATCGTGAGGTAGCCCAGCGCAGCGGCGATGCGGCGAGCGTAGAGAAATTTGTCGGGACCGCCCGTGGCCATAGAGAGACTGCTGTCGATGAGAATGTGGACGTTGAGGTCCTCCTCTTCGAGGAACAGTTTGAGGAAGAGGCTGTCCAGTCGACCGTAGATTTTCCAGTCAAGGAAGCGCAGGTCATCGCCCGGAACATAGTTCCGGTAATCCGCGAAGTCAGAACTGCTGCCACGTCGTTTGCTACGGCGTTCGCCTTTCTGTGTCCCGGTGGCTGATTTTCGAGTCACCAGCATGAGCTGCTCTAAGCGGCGGATCATGCTGTTGTCGAGTAGTGCCTCAGTCATCGTGTCTGTATCCTATAGGTCTGCGTTGTATGGGTTTAAGCGACGGTGGTTTCCGTGTCTTGTACGTGGTCGAGAATTTGGGTGGCGATATCGTCTGGGTTGATGCCTTCGGCCTCGCCTTCGAAGTTCAGTAGGATGCGATGACGAAGCGCTGGAAGGGCCGCGCGCCGGATATCTTCGAATCCAACCTGGAGTCTACCGTCGACGGCTGCAAAGACCTTGCCGGCGATCACGAGTGCTTGTGCCCCGCGTGGGCTGCTTCCGTAGCGCACGTAGCGATTGACGATGTCGGGGGAGTACTCCGTGTTGGGATGTGTCGCGAGAACGAGTCGGACCGCGAAGTCTTTCACGTTATCAGCGGCAAGTAATTCGCGGATGAAGGCGCGGTGTTGGACGGCTTCTTCAGCGTTGATGACTTTTTCGGGGGTAGGCGTTGTCGCATCGGTTGTCCGTTCCAAAATTTGTTTTAGTTCATCTTTGCCGGGAAGCATGACCGTTGTTTTCAGGAGGAAACGGTCAAGCTGTGCTTCGGGGAGAGGGTAGGTGCCTTCCATCTCGATTGGGTTCTGAGTGGCCATCACAAAGAAGGGTTGTTGCATCTTGTGTGTCGTGCGACCCACTGTGATTTGTCCTTCTTGCATGGCTTCGAGCATTGCGGACTGTGTTTTTGGCGTCGCGCGGTTGATCTCATCTGCTAATACGATTTGGCTGTGGATGGGTCCGGGGCGGAACTCAAAGACGCGTTTCCCGTCCTCGCCCTCGTGCACGACTTCGGTGCCGATAATATCTGCCGGCATGAGGTCGGGGGTGAATTGAATGCGATTGAATTCGAGGTCACACACTTGAGACAGTGTTTTGACCAACTGGGTTTTGCCTAGGCCTGGAACGCCTTCGAGAAGGGTGTGGCCTTGGGCAAAGAAGCAGACGAGAAGGTTCTCGATGACGTCCTCTTGGCCGACAATCATTTTTCCGATTTCGGATTTAAGCTTCGCGAAAGCGGTTGCGAAGGCTGTTGCTTGTTGTTCGATACTCATGGTTTTCTCCTTATGATACGTACTGTCTACAAAGTGTCCTGATTATCCGTTTTCTTTCTGGCGCGACGTTTTGCTGCGAGTAAGCGATTTGTGTAACCGCCTTCCTCGTCTTCCGCTGCGCCGACTGACGTCTTGGTTGTTTTCGATTTTTTAGAGGGTGTCGCGGAGGCGCTTGGTGCCTGGCCAATCTCAGATTGAATATCGGGGATGGCGCGCGTGTCCTTCGCTTTTGATTGAAGCGCTTGTTGGAAGCGTGCCGGTGCCGAAGGCGCTTCTTTCGACTCGTGCTCGAAGGTTTTCTTTTTGCGTTTCAAGAGTGCGTCCATGGTGTCATCTCGGTCGCCCGTCCGTCGGCGTTGTCGTGCTAGACTCATATTATTGAGGGCGGTGCGCAAATCCTCTCGCGTGAAGATGACGCGTCGCATGACCACATCGGTAAAAAAGAGGCCGAGACTGACCAAGAGGAGGATTTCCCATATGGGTTGGGATGAATGAGTGGTTTGTTGGCTGGTGTCAAAAACGCGATCCATTTCGGGGATACCTTGGAGCAGTTTCCCACCGCCGACTTCTGCGGCGCGGATGAGTAGGGACCGGTTGCTTTCGAGGCGGCGGTATTCGGGTGAGTAGGGGACGGGGATTCCCATTGCAAGGAAGCCTTGTCCACCGGTCGCGGGGTTGGCGTAGGCGACATTGAGTATGTTGATGCCGACCTTAGATGCGTCGAACGCGGACTCGTATCGGCCGGGCGCCGTTTGACGCATGTGCAGGGTTTTGCCTGCGTTGTCGGGATCGACGAGGCGACTGTTAAGTTTTAGAAAGTTGATGTAGCTGCCGTCCTTGTCGATGGCATCGATGATCAGTTTGCCCTGTTGTCCGTTCATTTCGGTGCGCACATGCAGGTTGCTTTTCTCGCGCTTACGTGAGGACCATCGCAGGACTTGGGTCCAGATCCGTTTGTATTTTCCCCAGGTGACCCAATTCTTGCCCCAGTTACCGGTGGCATCGCTTGTGAAGGCGACGGACTTTCCGAGTCCGTAGCGCCAGTAGGCGAGAATGGGATCCTCATTATCGTTATCACTTACGATGGGCACGAGGGCTCGGGGTTTGGCGGTCGTGGCGACATAGGCTTGAAGGCTAGGGAGTTCGTTGGCTTGGATGCCTTTTGTGAGTTCCGTTGAAAGGGCTAGCAGGGGTTGGAACTCTTTGTCGAAGACGAGACTGCGTTTTACGACCTTCGCCTCTTTGATGAATATGCGGGGGAGTTGGGCGGGGTTCTGGGCAAAGTAGTAGGTGCCGCCTGTTTGGCGTGCGATGTATTGGAGGAGTTGGGTGTCGCGAGGAGAGTGGGGGTTGATGCCGACGGTGGAGATTGTGATGCCGGCGGCAGCCATGTCTTTAATGAGTTGCGGTCGCGGAGCGGCGGGGTCACCGTCTGAAATAATGATCATATGTTTGACCATCGCGTCATTGACTTTCAGGCCATCGTAGGCGGACTGCATGGCGGGGCCGAAGGAGGGCATATCTCCGGGAAAGGCTTGATTGATCTTGTCGTACATGACGTCTTTGTTTTCGGCCGACATCAGTGGGAAGAGCCATTCGTCTTCGCGGCCGCCGTACATGAGGACTCCGACATCATCTTGAGGGCTGACTGTTTCGATGGCTCGTTTTGTAATTTCCTTGGCCCAGAAGTTTCCGCGAGGGAATTCGCAGGTGTGTAGCACGAGCGCGAGTGCGCCTTTGGGGATAATTTTCTTCTGCTTGATATCCATGGTGACTGGGAGGACGTCTTCGATGGGGGTATGATCGTAGTTGCCGGCGCCGAAACTATCTTGTCCACCAATCATCACGAGGCCTACGCCCAGATCGCGGACGTTGGCTTGAAGCATGAGCATTTGTTCTTCGGTCATCGCATCCGCGGGAACATTGGCCAGTACAATGCAGTCGTAGTTCTGCAGTTGGGCGAGCGAGTCTGGGAGTGATTCAGGCGGCATGAATTCGGCTTTGAGATTGTCTTCCACGCATGCCTGCATCAGGTGTGAGACCTCGCTTTTGCCGGGGGCAACGAAAAGGATTTTGGACTCGCCTTGGATGTAGACGTATCCGTCGCCGGTATTGTTACGCGAAATGGTGTCGCCTTCGGCGGTGATGCGAGCGGAAAAGGCGTGGAAGCCGGGATCGTCGAGTTTGAGCAGTTGGCTAAAGGTGTTGTCGCCTTTATGGAGATTGACCTCCTGTTCTGCCATCAGCGCGCCGTCTTTCAGGATCGTGAGCTGTCCGGTTGTGTTGGCGAGGGACTTGATGTGGACTTTGACTTCGAAGGTTTCGTTTACCTTGATTCTGTCGGGAAGATAGATCTTCTCCATGACGACTTCTTTTTCATAGTCGTAGTTGAGGGTTTTGATATCTGTGATGATCCCGTGACCTGCGGCATAGCGGATGCCCTCGAGGAGGTCGCCTTTTGTTTCGTTGCCGTCGGTGATAAGAACGATTTTGCGACGGGCGTCCTCTGGCATGGCAGCGGCGGCGAGTTCGATAGCGGCTTGGATGTCGGTTTGATCGGTATCGATGAATGAGTGGAGTTTGCTACTAAGGAATAGGTTTTGCTCTGGCATTTGTTCGACGCTTGCGTTGTGACCGAAAACGATGATGCCTGCGCGATCGTGGGGTTTCTTTTCCGCGGTGAGAGCATTGATGTAGTCGAGTTCTTCTCTGGGGTCACGATCGCGAATACTGGCTGAGCGATCGAGTAGAAAGAAGACAGCCACATCGTTGTTGGTTTTCATGATGCGGATATCGGCCAAGCAGCAGACGATGATCGCAAAGAGCAGGTTGCGGACGATCGAGGATGCGGTATTCATGCCTGGGGGTAGGCCGGCTCGACCCGTGGCGGCTAGCCAGGTGAAGACGGGTAGGACGGCGAGACCGAGAAGCCAGATGGGATCGAAGAAGTCGACTGCGCCAAGCTTCCATGCCGCTCCGAGGGCGCCCAGCATGAGCGCCGTCGCGCTGAGATTAATAATGATATGTTTCGTCTTCATTCTTAAAATTCTATTTTGACGACGCGGTAGTTCATCGTGTCAGACACGAAGAGTGAGTGGTCTGCGTGTCCAAACCGCCACGGGGAGGAGAGTTGACCGTCGTCACGTCCGGGTGTTCCGAATGTGGCTAAGGGCTCTCCCTCAAGAGTCAGTTTTGCCACGCGATGCGCGCCATACTCTAGCACGTAGAGTGTATCGTCTTTAATGAGGACATCATAGGGATATTTGAAGCGTAGTGGCGGCTTGTCGTCTGTCGGGGTGTCTTGTCCGATGATGCGTAGCAGGTCACCTTCGAGAGAGAATACCTGGATCCGGTGATTGACGGCGTCGGCCACATAGAGGGTGTTGTCGGGTCCGACGTCGATACCGGATGGCCGCATGAACTCGCCTGGCGCCGTTCCATACTTGCCCCAGCTTCGCAAGAACTCTCCGTTTGCGGTAAAGACCTGGATGCGATCTGATTCTCCGTACTCGGATACATAGATATTGCCATTGGTGTCGCAGCTGATGCCGACTGGGTAGATGAATTGTCCGGGTTCTCTTCCGTATTCTCCGAAGCGGTTGATGACTTCGCCATCGGTTGAGAATTCGATGATGCGGGAATAGTGGGTGTCGGTGACGAGGATGGTGCCGTTTTTGGACATGCAGAGGTCTTCGGGTTTCCCGATTTCTACGTCGGGCATGATCCACGAGCTTCGGAAGTGACCGTTGGTGGTGAACTGCTGGATGCGTCCGTCCCAGTCGATGACGAAAATGGTGCCGAGGGTGGGGGCGTGTACGATACCGCGCGGGCGGTCGAAGTGACCGGAGGTGCTTCCTCGGGATCCGATGACGAGGCTGAAGCCGGAGGTGGTCGTTGGCGACTCTTTACAGCTGGTCAGTCCCATCAACAGGATGCTTGCTAGTGCGATTCCGACGTTCCTTGTCACGCATGCTCCTTTGTGGTTACGGCGTCTCGCTTGAGACGTCTTGTGATGAGAGGGTCATTGATGGATCTTGAAGGTGTTTTAAAAACGTGTGGTCGACCTGAGCGTGCATGTCCGAAAAGGGTCCTGAGTTGACGACATGGCCGGATTCAAAAAGGAGGGTGTTTGTATCGAGCCATTTTAGGAGTGTGGGTGAGTGGGTGCTCAGGATAACGATTTTGTCGGACTCGGCGACGAGCGTGCGAACGCGATCGAGAATGTCGTGACTGGCGTGCACGTCGATGCCAGTGAAGGGTTCGTCCAGCAGAAGCACCGAAGCGTCGACTGCTAGGGCGCGTGCGATCTCGACGCAGCGAGCCTGACCGCCGGAGAGTTCTTGAGGCCGGCGAGTGGCCAGGTGTTCGATACCCATCTGATCGAGACGCGCGAGTGCGTCAGCATCGGCGGTTTTCCGGTCGAGGCCGCGACCGCGGAGGACGGCCGTGATGTTTTCACGTGCGCTGAGATGGGGCCATAGAGAGGGGTCTTGAGAGACGAGCATGATGTCGCGGTTGGGTGGGGCGATGCGCATGTGTCCGTGTTCGTTGAGGCGCTTGGCGTTGCAGTCGATGGTTCCGCTCGAGGGGGTTTCGAGTCCGGCCACGCAGCGAAAGAAGGATGTCTTTCCGCTGCCGGACGGGCCGATGACCGTGCTTAGGCCGGAGTGGAAGGTTTGCGAGACGTTTTCGATACCCCGAATTTTACCGTAGTAAAGGGAGACGTTTTCTAGGTGGAGTGTGCTCATGAGTGAAGGGCTTGTTTGCGGTGCCACCTTAGCAACAGGCCGAGAGGCAGGGCAATCACTACTATCATCAAAACGAGTATCAGACAGAGAGACGCCATCGTGGCGTCCCGACCGTAATGGAGCATTTGAGAGATCGTGGCGCTCAGGGTCGTGCCGCCGGGTCGAGAGATCATTTGGGTGGCTTCAAGGTTGGAGAGTGCGGCGCACATGAGAAGGGTGATTCCAGCGCCCAGCCATTGCCAGGAGGAGCGGATGTCGAGAAGCCAGAAGCGGCGCAGGAAGGGGAGCCCGGAGAGGTCGGCTGCTTCGTGGTAGCGGTTTGGTGTGGTGATGCTGCTGAGCCGCAGGCACCAGTAGAGGATGGGTGAGAGGATGAGGGCTAGTCCGAGAGGGTGCATGAACGAGCTATTATAAAGGGCGTGTCTCCAGCCGGGTTGACTCCAGAAGAGGATAAAGGCGAGTGCAAGGAGGCTGTGTGGCAAAGCGGCGGGAAAGGTGACGATGACGTCGAGGGATCGAGCGAGGACCGGATGGCGGTGCAGGAGTGTTCGGGCGGCATAGAGGCTCAAGGCGATAGGGATTGCGAACGCGGTAGTGAGGAGGGTGCTGATGATCGAGTTTTTGATTTCGTCGCTGTGAAGGCGTGCGTCTGAGGCGATCTGGGTCAGCCAGTGCGATTCGCGTAGCATGGTGAGGAGTGGGAGTCCGAGACTGAAGACGAGCAGGACGCTTAGAAGCGCGATGCCCGTCATGGAGGGGGCTTGTGTGGGGGGGTCGATTGTGCGGTGTGCGCTGGCGGTGTATGCGCGGTTGGCGAGTTGGCGTAGGAGCAGCAAAAGGAGCAGGCAGAACAGGAGAACGGGTGTGGCCAGTGCGGCGGCTTGGGCGGGGTGTGCGAGAAGAGAGAATTCCGACATCATTTCGCTGGCGTAGAAATGTTTTCCAAAATAGGACGGAACCGACGAATTGTAGAAGAGCAGCATGAAAAGGACTAGCCAGCTTGCGGCGGCGGGTAGGGCGATGTATCCCCAACGGATCCGGAGGCGGTGAGGGAGTGTGAGGGGGATGAGTTGGGCGGCGTCCTCGCCAGCGCGGTGGGTTCGGTTCATGGCAAGGCACTGTAGAATGAATGAAATGGGGAAGAGAGCGCTTGTCCAAATAAGAATAATGGCGATGCTTGGGTGTCGCATGAGGTCGCCGCCGCCGATGATGGGGCTGAGCCAGCCTTGTGTGCCAAACGCGAGCATCCACGCGAAGGTGTGAACGATGAGAGGGATCAAGAGGGGTAAGCATAGGCTGGCTTGTAGGATATCGCGCGCATTAAGACGGGTGCGGGTTATGTGTTGGGCGGCGGGAAATGATAGTGCGGTCGCGAGTGTGGCGGCGATGGCAGCATGTGCGAGAGAGGTGCACAGAATGGAGAGTAGCCGTGGCGTATGTTCGGCGCTCCACACGGTTGCGATTTGTGGGAATGCTTGTATCTGCAGGAGCGCGAGTGGAAGGACCATGAGCCCAAGCCACGGTAAGCAGAGGCCTAGAGCCAGTGTCTTGTGATGGTTCATGAGGAGAGCGTTGGGGCGTGTGGGGTCATAGTCTCAGACTCTTTACATCCTTGAACACCGAGTCCAGTTGTGCGGCCACGGGGGCGTAATCGATTGCTTGTATGGAGAGTGTGTTTAGTTCGGGAGGGGGTGCGATGTCGGGGTGGAGGGGGATTTGGTGTGAGTCGCAGTCGCGTAGCTTTCGCTCGACCGCTGGACTGAGGATAAAATCGATCAGTTTTTTGGCAGCATCAGGATGAGGAGCATTTGCGATCATCGCGATGGTGTTGGGGATGAGGAGTGATCCGGGATGTTCTGGGCTTTGCCCGATGGTGGACCATGCGATGTTTTTCCCGGCTTTCATGCCCATGAACACATCGTCGGTATCGGTTAGACCGAATGGAAATTCGCCTGCGGCCACCAAGCGAACCACCGAGGCATTTCCATCGGTAATGCCAATTTTGTTTTTCTGGAGATCGCGGAGAAAGTTGCGTCCCTTCTGTGGTGACCAGAGATGGTAGAGTGTGCTGATGTGGGTGGCGGTGGTGCCGAAGAGTGGTTTTGCGATGACGGCCTTTCCTTTCCACTGCGGCGCGGTGAGCTCGCTTACGTGGCGTGGGAGGTCTTCGGGTTTGATGAGGTCTGGATTATAGACGATGACGCGAGCGCGAGCTGCGATTGCGTGCCAGTAGTGATCGGAGTCACGCCATTGTGCGGGGAGTGTGTTTGCGGAGGGAGAGGCGTAGGGGGCGATGCAGTCGGCCTCCTTAAGGGCGAGGGTTTGAATGATTTCGTTGTTCCAAAACACATCGCAAATGGGTGCGGCCTTCTCGGCACGGATAAGTTGTGCGAGGCCTGTGGTTTTGGCGGCCTCGGAGTCGCCTTTGATATCCACCTGGATTCCGGTCAGTTGCTCAAATTCTTTTAGCACGGGTTTTGCGAAGACGAGGTCGAGTGCGCAGTAGATCACCACTCGTTCTTGTGTCTGTTGGGACGGCCGACAGCCTAAGGGACTGAGGAGGAGCGTGGTGAGGGCCACGAGTGAGAGCAATCGCCGAGTGACTTGTTTCCGGGGTGCCTTAGTCTTGTGGGCTTGGCGCATTTTTCAGATCGAGAGAGTTGAAGTATTGTTTGACCATGTCTTCGTACTCGCGCGGGATCTTGTCCTGTGCGAGAGAATTTGCGGCTTCCTGTCGAGCGGCGCGACTGACTTTTTGGTAGTCCACGCTAGCCTCTCCTTTTTCAGGGACGCCTTTCACGAAAATCTGATGGAGAATTCTACCTTCTCCTACCTTGCTCTTGGAGCGCTTGTCGGCGAAGCCGGTTTCGTTACCAATTTCATCGGGTGTTCCGCCACCTTGGCCGCGTTGGTTGGGGCCGGGTTGTCCTTGACCCGGTTGCCCTTGGCCGGGTTGTCCTTGGCCGTTTGCGGCGGCGTTGGCCTCTTGTTTCATCATTTCCTCAAATTGCTTAGAGTCGAACGGCACGGCGTCTTCGCCCAGGAGGTCTTTCTTTGCTTGGCCAATCGCGTCCTTCATAGCTTGCATGGCCTGCATCTCTTCCATCATTTCAGCCATCTGTTGCATGTCGCCACCGGCTGCTTTGGCTTGTTGCATCAGGTCCTCCATGTCGATTCCTTGCGCCTGCATTTCTTTCAGCATTTGGGCGAGCTTATCGGCGGGCTGGGGTTGGTTGCCATTTTGTCCGTCTTCGCCTTCCTGTTTCTGTGCGTCGTTGCCTTGCATTTGTTTGACCAGTTTTTGGAGTTCTCGCGCGAGCGCCTGTTTTTCTGTGGCCGGCGTGTTTTCGTCCATTAGGCGTTTGGCGAGATCTTGCATGGCCTCGGCTGCGTCTTTGAAATTCCCTTCTTGAAGTCCTTGAGCGAGCTTGTTGAGGTCCTTCTGCACCTCGAGCGGAATGCCGGTCATGTCGGTGGGTTCTTCGAGTGCTCGGGCGAGTTTGTCAAAGGCGCGTTTCTGTTCGAATTTCCGCGCATATTTATTCTCGAACTCCCCGAGTTCGGAGAGTGCCTTTTCTTTATTTGCCCCCATCATCTTGTCGGGTAGAAGCTGGAATTCTTTTTGGATATTGCTGCCGTCAATGGATTCTGCGGGTGTTGTTTGAGTGGCCTCCACCGATTTCATTGCTTGTTTCAGTTTGATAGCGCTTTGGGTGGAAAGCGTTTCCTCCTTGTCTTCTTCTGCCGCGAGTAGGCTGCGCTGAAGGAAGTCGACCTTGGGTAGAATCAGTGCGGCGACCATGAGGGCTGCGGGGATGTAGAGGTAGCGGCCGGCCCAGTTGGATCTGAGGGGAATAATCTTTGAGGGCTTTTGAGTCGCGAGTGATGAGTGGGCGCGGGACTGAACGAGCTGGGTCACTTCGTCCTGAGCCGTGTCGATTTCGAGGCTTGATCCGATCAAGTTTTTGAGGCCGGCTTCGCGGTCGATGAGATAGCTGACCTCATCTTGTTTGCGATGGCAGAGAAGGAAGTAGCCGAGGAGGATGATGAGGCCGGTGCCTGCGAGGACTTGTCCTGTTTCGAGATAGTTGAGGTCTATCCAGAAAAGTTTGTCGGTCAGAACGAGCGCAGCCATCAGAGTGATGGCCGAGAAAGTGAGTGTTTGGAGCACGCGTGCGCTGCGGGTTACTTTATGCCACGCACAGAAAACGTCCAGCTTGTGGGCGATTGTTTCTGTACTCATGATACAGGGTCCGTCTGCATGCGAACAGTATACGGGCGTAGGTTGTGCGCCGCCAAGAGTAAATCAGGGAGAAGTCGGTTATTCTGCTGGAGCAGTGAGGCCGAGTTCTGATTTCATGCTAATGCGTGCCTGTGAACGTTCGTGGTCGTTCATGTCGTTCCACTCGCGTTTCAGCTCTTTGAGTTTGCGGTCAGAGTGTGTGGCGTAGCGGCGTAAAAGTGTTGCGGTTTTACCGTTCATGAGTGTCTCTCCTTCTAGTGATCTTTTTTCAAATCGGGCCGAAGTCTACCAAGGGCCATATGGTGTTGCAAGCTATTGCATCGCTTTCAAATCGGACCAAAGGTAGCTAAATTCGGACAAAAAGGCCCTTACTAGTGTGGGATCGTTGGTAATTGCGATATTTTCTCGATTTCGGGTCGTCGCGCTGCGGGTCCAGTTGAAGCTTCCGGTGAGGAGCAATTTGTCATCGAAAATGGCAAATTTATGGTGCATGTGAGTGGGTGAGTTATCGGTGACTACTGGGAGCCCCGCGCGGTGGAGTCGATGGATGTCGCTGCCCTTATCATAGGCCTTGTCATCATCTGTGATGATGCGAATGCGTTTCTTTTTTTTATGGGCGGCGAGCAGTGCATCGCTGATGCGATCATC
>CAXMRT010000183.1:0-3420 GCA_964196025.1 uncultured Gemmatimonadales bacterium
CTTCTCCGCCACCGCATCAATCCCTATCCGGAACTGCGCATCAATGATACCCGACTGACATTGCGCCCACTGCGCGCCGTTGGGGAAACGTGCAATGTATTCGCGCCACTGCTGGATCGCCTCCGTGTATTTTTTCTGTTGAAAGCGAAGTTGGCCGATCATGTGCACCGCCTCACGCGTCCAATTCTTAAACGTAGCGCTACACGACTTCCCCGTCCTGATCTTCGGATCCACCTCACCGTCTTCCGGAACAAAGGTGAAATTCGCCGCAGCTGTAAACTTCTGATACGCAGCGATCGCATCATCAGTCTGCCCAGCATTCTGATAAGTTATAGCAATAAGCCGGGATGTATCCGTGGCACGCGGATGTGTCGGGTGAGCCTTGAGAAACTTGGCTGCAGTCTGAAGGCCCTTCTCTTGCTCGTTCGGTGCCGGGTGTGGCAAGTTGTAGGAACGAACCAGTAACCAATGCGTGTCCGAACGCTGAGCACCATCATCATTTCCCAATAACACCAGGAGGTCCTCAGCATTTTGTCGCGCCATCTGCAACTTACTTAGGTATGCAGCCGGGTTGGTTTTCACCCTTAACGCCTGATGTCGCATACCAGGGACTACCAGCACACTCTGTCCGCACTGGGCGAGCTGCACTTCCACAAGATGAAACCGGGCGTCCTTCCAATGCTGCCCTGCAGGGCGTGGGTTTTCACGCACCTGTCCGCGAAACCGTTCCGGGCTACCCACCGGGCCAGACCACTTTGGATCGTATTCCTTCAAGTAAACACGGTAATGATTCTCAGCTTGCGCCCAGTTGCTGAGGTTCTGGTAACAACGGGCAATCTTGAACTGCACGGCATCTCGCAAATCGCGCCCGATCTCCAAGCTGAGAGCTTTGGTGTAGAGTTGCAGCGCCTTGTTATAATTCGCCGGCGGTGCATCAAGCTCGCCCTTCCCCGGTTTACGACTCAATTCGTCGCCAAATTTAACCAGCACATTGGCAATGCCCTTCTTGCGGTCCGCTGAAAACAAGCGGTTCGCTTCGACTTCATAAATCACCTCCGCTTCCTTGAATTTCTTCTGCCTGACAAGCGCCCGACACTTTAAGAAGAGCGCCTTACGCCCCCAATCACTCTTCGCGAAATCCTTCGCAAGCTGGTCACACGCAGCAACGGCAGCCTTGTCCTTGCCGCTGTGAAAAAGTGCCAACCCTTTGAGATAAGTGGCATAATCTCCTCGCTTGGCCTCGGCTCCGGCAAGATGCCCGTCCAGAAGCTCGACTGCTTTGTCAAACTGCTTACCCTGAATGGCATGCTCCGCCGCAAGCAGCTTGTCATCGGCACCCGCAGAAACCACGAGAATTAAAGTGAGACTAATAAGATTCAATAACGTTTTCATGATAGTGGGATAGTAGGGTTAACGGACTCCTTTTTCTGTAAAGCCCTTGTAAAAAAACAACACGACCAACATGGTCTCAAAGGGAAAGCGATACCAATACCATTTTTTATCACCAAAGTATGGCGGCAGTCTCTCCACCTACCTATGACACGCCAAGCCGCTGCTTCTTAGTTTTTTTATTTATCCCTGCAGGTTACCACCCACCAAGACAGGGATTGTCACACGATTATACCTAGGTCGCTAGCGTGATCTGCCCGCCACTTAAAACGTAGTTTAGATCCCCCAAGAACTCAGCCTCTTCTTCGCGGTGTGTAATGTGCAAGGTGGTGAGACTTTCCTCACGAATCACCTTCTTGAGCAGCTCCATGATCCCTTCGTGAGTTTCCCGATCCAATCCAGTCAAAGCTTCATCAAGACAAAGAAGTTGAGGACGACCAGCAATGGCCCTCCCGATTGATACGCGTTTCGCCTCACCACCGGAAAGACCTTGGGGTCGACGTTCAAGAATGTCCTCGATAGCCAATGACGCCGCCAGCGATTCAACACGCTCCATGACATCTTCCTTTTTCCAATTTTTCAAACGGGGACCAAACTCAAGATGCTCGCGCACAGTCATATGAGGAAAAAGCACCGTATCCTGTGGCACAAGACCTATCCCCCGATCTCCTGGACGAAGTTGGTCGATGCGTTGATCGTTCAATTCAATACAGCCAAGCTCCACCTTACGCAGACCGCATAAGGCCTCCATCAAGGTTGTCTTCCCAGCACCACTGCGCCCCATCAGCACACCACACCGCCCCGTCGTCACAGCCAAGGAGAGGTCCGTGAGTAAGAACTCGCCAGCACGAACTGTTAGTTGGGTAATAGCTAGAGACATCGGATTACAGGAATGAAGTTTTTGATCGGGTTATATATCGAATCAACGAAATCAACCCGAGTGCGAGTATGATCATTAACATAGAAATCGTCGCGGCTCCACCGAGGTTACCGATATTGATCTCAAGGAAAACAGAAGTGGCTAACACCTCAGTGCGACCACGGGTAGCGCCGGCAAATACGAGAATGGGACCAAACTCACCAAGCGCGCGCGCCCAAGCTAACACACCGGCGGCAACCACTCCCTGCCCTGCCTGAGGTAAAGCCACCTCCCAGAATGCACTGGATCGATTGCAACCTAGGGTCAGTGCAACCTGCTCGGAGCGATGGTCTATCTGGTCAAAGGTATTCTTGACCATTCTAATAGCAAAAGCAGTTGCCACCGTAAATTGCGCAAGGATGATCGCGGGAATGGAAAAAGTCACCGCCATGCCGTGCTCATTGAGCCATTGTTCAAGAGTTGGCCAGTCAAAGAAGGACACTTTGTTAAAGAGAATCAGCAGGCTCAGACCTACGACCAAAGGAGGGAGAACAATGGGGACATCCAAAATAGCATCAACCACACCTCGCCCCGGAAACCGAAACCGAGAGAGTAAATACCCAACGGGGACAGCACATAAAATCGAAAGAATCGCTGTCACCGAACAGGTCAAAAAAGTCAACCTGATCGACGCGTGGATGTCTGGGTTACTCCAAACCTCCGAGAGGTCGGCCATATCGATGGCAGAAAAGTTAGAGAGCACAATCGCCACAATCAAGCCGACATACAAGAAGGCCATGCCTCCCACCCCGAGAAAAAACGGGACATCACTCTGCATCCGCCATGCTGGCGTTTCCGTTGACTGGCCTTCGGCTTTACTCATGGGTCGATTCCTTTTTCTTCCACTGGAACCCTAGCTCCTCGTAGCGCTCCCTGGCCGCATCATTGGTGATAAAGTCGCGTAAGCGAAGCACCATCTGTGGGTAAGGCGTATCTTTAGCCGCAGCAAACGGTTGGATAGCAATGGCGTCAGGCTGGCGCAATCGGACGACGTCACAGCTGTCCATAATCTTCGGGCTTGCCAATGCGTTACTTCGATAGAGCACAGCCGCATCCAACGCGCCACTTTGCATCTGATTGACTAGTTCATCCCCCTTGCTGACGAGCACGAC